>NZ_CP040331.1:0-300000 GCF_005576615.1 Natrinema versiforme | reverse complement strand
AAAGCTCCAAGCAGGCTGTCACAGCACTCCAGGAGCGGGGAGTTGACGTGATGATGATTACGGGCGACAACGAGCGAACTGCCCGTGCGGTCGCTAAACAGGTGGGTATCGACCCGAAGAACGTCCGCGCAGGAGTCCTTCCTGAGGACAAGTCCAACGCGGTCGACAGTATTCAAGACGAGGGCCGGCAGGCGATGATGGTCGGTGACGGCGTCAACGACGCTCCGGCACTCGCGGTCGCACACGTCGGGACAGCAATCGGCTCCGGCACCGACGTCGCCATCGAAGCTGCAGACGTCACGCTGATGCGAGACGACCCGCTCGACGTGGTAAAGGCGATCCGAATCTCAGACGCGACACTCCAGAAGATCAAACAGAACCTCGTGTGGGCGCTCGGTTACAACACGGCGATGATTCCGTTAGCGTCGCTCGGCCTCCTCCAGCCCGTGCTCGCTGCAGCAGCAATGGCGTTCTCGTCGGTGTCGGTGCTGACGAACAGTCTCCTGTTCCGGCGGTACACCCCCGATCACGACTACAAGCTCTTCGGATTTCTTCGCTAACCGTCACCTCTAGATCAATGTCGAATATTTCCCGGCACACGGTTCGAAGGTACCTCGTCGAGACAGCCAGTAGCGAACCGACATACCTCCGGGCTCGCGAGATTGCCAGCGACCTCGACGGATCTCCCAAGGCAGTCGCGCAGTACCTCAGCCAGCTCCAGGACGAACTCACAATCGTTTCACTCGAACAGTGGGGGCGCTCGAAAAGCACGACGTGGCGATTGGAGGTGAACGGGTCGTGAGTACTGTCACCCGCCGCGTCGAGACTGTCCTTCCGGAGACCGGCTCACGCGAGTGGTGGGCGCTGTACCTGCTGGCCCCGCTCGTCCTTCTCGGTGGGGGCATCCTCGTGTTTCCGACGTTGGTCTACGACCGGTTCATCTGGCAGTATCTCTGGGGACCAGTCGTCGCCGATGCGGCCGGTCAGCCAGTCACGCACGAGGGGATTCGTGCTGTCCAGGGCTACAACGCGGTGAACACGGTAATCTACCTCGCGGCAGTCGTATACAGCCTCCCCGGACTACGTGCGTATCTCGACCAACTCGACGTCACGTTCGACGCACGACTGGCCTACGGGTTCGCTCCGATCATCATCGCAGGTGGGGCGATGCGCGCCCTCGAGGATCTCGGGCTGCTCGGGGACTACGCGGTGTGGTTCATCACGCCATCGATTTACATCGTCGTCACCGCTGTCACCATCCTCGCGCTCGGTGTCGGTGCACTCTTGCGTGACCAAAATATCGGATCTATCCCGCTAACAGTCGGGCTCGTCGGGTCGGTGTGGGCTGTCGGGGCCGTCTGGTGGGCTGTTTGGCACGGCCTCTCGACATCGACCCCACTCAGCCTATGGGTTCCTGTCGCGACGACGGGGATAGCGCTCGGCGTAACCGCACTCTACTACTGGGGCACGAGTTTCGCCAATATCACCCACCTTCGACACCCGCTAATTCTGCTGGCCGTTTTCGGCCAGTTGTGGGACGCTGCGCAGAATCTCATCGGTGTGACGTTCCTCGGCTACTCCCCAAAGCTGGTCGTGACGAATCTCGTGTACCAGGCGACTGGATTCTCCGGATCGACGTTCGTGCTGAAACTCGTCGTGACTGTCGGCATCGTGTGGTATCTCGCCGATGCGAAAGAGGAGATGAATCACACGTGGTGGTGGCTTATGACGTTCTTCATCGGAGCGATCGGACTCCCGATGGGCGTTCGTGGGTCACTTCGGATGCTGTTGGGAGCTTAACGATGGCCTCAAAGATTGGCAAAAACCGATGACTCGAACGTCCAAAATTGCGGTAATAGGTGGAGGGATGGCCGGGCTTGCAGCAGCTGCTGGATTCGACGAGTCGTCCGCCCGAGAGTGTTGGTGTAGTGTGTCATTGTGATCGTTGAGTCAGTAAGTCGAATATCTATCGTGTCAGACGAGGATCCGAACAGGGATCGTTAGCAGCCGTACCCCTGTCCGTTCATCCCCGTCGCGGTGTGATTGTCGTCCGCCATATCTTGGGCCATCTCGTCGACGGTCACGCCCATGTGCGCTTCCATCTCGTCAACGGCATTCGGGCCCATGTAGTCGGTCATGTGACCTTCCATCCAGGCCGCCCAGTCTGCTGCACTACCATCGGCTGGCGTCCCTTCAGCTGCCGTCTCGTTCCCCTGGATCGGTTCGTCACCGTGTGCGCTAACTACCGGGGCGGCAAACGCGAGTCCGACAATCGCGAGCACCACGAGCAGCCATCGTCCGAGGTTTCGGTTGGTCATTGTTTTTCGCCTCAAGTAGTCATACGGTGGGTTCGGAGTTATCTTCGTGGGAGTGAACTCAAACAGGAGAGCGTTCAAGAACGTCTATAACGCCATCTAAACGTTTTCTACTGACGGGATCGTTCATACCTGCCGAATTCGAAAGGATCAGAGGAATGGTGAGAGCAAAGGGGATCCGTCGAGACTGTTCACCTCATTGCGGCGATCCAGACAATAACCACGGTTCAGGCGGCGAGGGAGGCTCGGGTATTGCTGACCACGAACGAGATGGATCAGTTCCCTCGGAACTGGTGATACTGCCTCGTGAGTGCCTGACGATGGTAGAGGATTCCAATTGTCATGAGGAACAGAACGGTCGCAATTTCGTAGCCATACGCACCAAGCAATAACATCGTTGAAGAACCACTCAGTCCGCCTGCAAGTAGTACGGCAAACAACGGGCTAACGCAGGCAGGGCACGCCACAATCCCGACTATTCCTCCGACTGCCGACTGCGAGAAATCAAGCAATGCATCATAGACGAGATACGCCAGCGCGAACAGGCCAACCGCTTGGTAAGGAATGAGCGAGACCGTGATCAGGTCACCTGTATAGACGAAGACCGGACTCCATCCCAAAGATCGACCCCACGTTATTCCGAAGCCGCTTGGTCCAGTGAGCTGCCCGAAATGAGAGGTGCTCGGTCCAAGTAATCCTGAAAAATAAAACATCACGATGAGATATAGAGCAACGACAAGTGCGGCACCAATACGATACACTCGACGTTTCGTTACAGGTCGAGTGTGCCAGATCACCCAGACTGAGGCGGTGAACCAAATAAATGGAAGGACGAAATGGGTCCACCGGCTCCCCATATCTCCTGTGAAATATGCGTACACCAACCCGGCGATCAACTGTGCGGCGAGGAGGAGATTGAGCCACGTGCTTGACTTGAGAACCCGGCTAATGCGATCAGTTTCGAGTGTTGCTTGTGACATGATGGGTAGTGTTAGTATGAATTTCTACGTCTGTTAGTTCTGCAGGTCATCACTCGGATACACGCGGTAGGTTCGACCCTGTCGTTCCCGATACAGCAGCCCGCGCTCCTCGAGTGAACTCACGGTCTGGCTCACTTTACTCTTTGAGAACTCAGATCGATCCCGAAGTTCGATCTGCGTGATTCCAGGCGAGTTCAGGACGGGTTCAAGGACGCGTCGTTCATCATCCGGTAAGAGATCGAGAACGCGCGCTTGCGGATCCGATTCAGGATTGATAGGCGTCGCCGGCGAGGCGTCATCGTCTATCGATGTAGGCGTTGCCTCCGATACCTGATCGGGGTCGATGTGATCCGCTGAGTCGGTTGTCGAATCGATGAGATTCCCTCGAACCACGTAATAGATGCCACCGATACTGCCTGCGACCAGAAGGGTTCCAACCACGTACCAGAGAGGATCTGGACCGTGAATCGCCCCCATAGACGAGTCCATCATCGGCCCCATCGACTGCTCGATAGCGCGACGCTGTTGATAGGCCCGCCAACTGAGTAGTCCGCCAGCCAAGAGGACGAACCCAAGGAGCACACCAACGACGGTATCCGCTGGACGTTGGTTCATATGACATCCCCTTGTTTCGATATCTGACTGCTCATACAATCAATTTTGGCGCGACAGGTGTGACAATTGCGGATTGAAGGTGCGATGATGAAGTGCTTCACAGCGGATGAACCACAGTACATCTATCAGTGATCGTGATCGTGGTTTGTTATCTGCGGGCTTTGATCAGCAAATTCCGTGGGCTCTTCCTCGAATGCCCGCTTACAGGTCTTCGAGCAAAAATAGTACGTCATCCCATCATTGGACGCACTCGGCCCCTCATCGTCGGTCCGCATGCCACACACCGGATCACGATACTGACCTGGTGCGCCGATTCCACGTCGGTAGACATACAGGAGGAACCCGGAGAGCGCGAAGGCGATAATATTGAGGTAGAACGTGTAGTTGAGCTCGAAGTACGTCTGTTCGGTCGCCGTCTCGCCACCGGCCAGATCTGGTACGATGCCGAGGGCGTCGAACAGCAACTCCATGAGGAAGCCAGTGAACGCCATCGTCACGAAGAAGACGCCAAGGATGTACAGCATGATCTTCCAGCCGTAGTACTTCCGGTAGACGTTCAGCACGGGCACGGTGATGAGGTCGGCGTAGACGAACGCGATGATCCCGGCGAAGCTGACGCCACCGCCCCACAGCGCGACGGCGAACGGGACGTTGCCCATACTGCCGACGAAACTGAGGACGGCGATGATGACGCCCATGACGGCGTTCTCGGCAGTCACGAGCAGGCCGTCGCCCTGAATGAACAGCGTGTTCCACACCCACTGCGGGACGAAGACGATGACGAACCCAGAAATAAGGAAGCCGGCGATGACGTCCTTCCAGATCATCGACCACTCCTTGCGGTACTGGTTCCCAACTTTGTACCAGCCACCCCACGACAGTAACTCGTCACGCCACCCACCGCGGCTCGACATCTCCTGGCGGTAGGTCTCCATACAGCCCTCCGAGCAGAACTTGAGCGTCTCACCGCCGTCAGTCGTAAGCGTGTACTCGTCTTTGCCTTCCATCCCGCAGGTTGGATCCTCGGTGACGCCCGCCTCGTGATCGCGCTCGTTGAGCGTCTCTCGCACCTCATCGAAGAGGTTCTCCGGAAGCGTGAGATGAACGATGACGGCCATCACGGCGATGAGGATGAGGCCGCCAAGTAACTCTGCGACCAGGAACTCCCAGCCGAGCAGAATCAGAATCATCAATCCGAGTTCGACGATGAGGTTCGTCGACGCGAACATGAACGCGAGGAAGTTCACCGCGTGCGCTCCCTTCTTGAACAGGCCCTTCCCGATAGCGACGGCGCCGAAACTACAGCCACTACTGGCCGCGCCGAACGCAGTCGCCTTGGTGAGCCCGCTCAGATCGCCATCGCCGAGGACCTGCGCCATCCGCTCCTTGGAGACGTAGACCTGGACGAGACTCGTGATCGTGAGGCCCATGATGATCGCCCACGCTGCCGTCCAGAGGAAGCCCACTCCGATACGTAGAGCTTCGGAGATGCCATCAATCATCGTCGCTACCATAGGTATCAGTTCGAAGGGATCATCTATTGCAGTTTTCCTTCAGATAGTTCGGGTCAGAGCCGTGGTGAGTAGGTATTCAAAAGAATTGTGGCAGGTGGAACACGTAGGTCAAAGGCACAACCGCATTGAATAGTTAGTGCGTAGTATAATCTGAGAACCCCAACTCACGGAGGGATCACAATATGCCGACAAATTCAGACGATACGCGACTTGTTACGCTCCTCCTCGTTATCATCGGTGCCGTCTTCATCGTCCCGTTGTTCTTCATGGGCTTCGGGATGATGGGGTTCGGTCCGATGATGGGCGGGATGTGGAGCGGTCACATGTGGGGCGACGGGACGATGCCCGGCTGGATGTTCATCGTCGGTATTGTGATGCAGCTGCTGTTCCTCGCTGCCCTCGTCGGTGGTGGGTACCTCATCTATCGCGCAGTCACGGGAGATGCGAGTGACTCGGACCAAGCACTCGAAGAGCTTCGGCTTGCCTACGCTCGCGGGGAGCTGACTGACGAGGAATACGAACAGCGACGCGAAGCACTCGAACGAGATACCTGATTACGACGAGACATCAAAGCTGAAGGATGACCGGCTACCCCGACCACCGTCAACAGTCTCCCCGTCCGCAACTTCCAGCGTGGCTTGACCGATACACGACGGTGGGGTTATACGGGCTCCTCATCGGGACTGGACTCTGTCTGGTCGCGTTCCTCACGAATCCCGTTCCCGATCCCTCGTTCCCGTGGGCGACGCTGCCCGAGTCTCTACGATTACCGATTGCACAGCCCCGGATCGAACACTGGCCGGTGACCTACACTATCGGTATCTGGCTGTGGATTATCGGCTTTCCCGCGCTGTTCCTCGCTGGCTATAGACGATTCGGAGACTGGATGCCGTTCGGAACACCGATGTGGCTTGCTGGACTTCCGGCGCTCGCGATGCTCAGCTGGACGACATACTGCCGGTTTTTCTGGCCGAAGCTTCATCCGCCGACCTGGAACGCTCCCTCCTACACGGTCGTCTGCTGGCTATACTGCTCCTCGTACAACGTGCTCTGGAGTAATCTTGCCTATCTGATTGCGTTCGTCGGCGTCGCCGCGACAGTTCTAGCTGTGCGACGCCGGCACGTAGCCGGATACATCCTACTCGGGTTCGGAGTCTTCGCACTTCCCCTCGGATTGCCAGCTGTGTATGAGGGATATCGCCGGATAACTAAAACACACGGTGAAGTGAGGCCTTGACAGCGGTACAGGGCGCAAGCTCAAGAATCTCGGTGCGCACGAACGAACGCCCGGCGGAGGACAGTTAGGAGCACGTAGGTTTCGTACTTCTGGGTCTGACAGTGCTCACACGGCTGCATATCTGCGACGATCTCCGCTATCGCGTCGTCGTGGTCTTCTGTGAGAGTATCGAGTGAGTCCCTGATCTGGGGTTGAACGGCCTCGATCATCTCCTCAACAGCGTCATCAGCTGACTCTGGCAGCGAGTACGAGAGGACGATCGTATTCGCGTGGTAGTACTTCGTCGTCCCACCGCGCCCTTCCTCGAAGCGGACGACGTCGACGAGACCGGCATCCCGTAACTCGTTGATGTGATGACGAACCGTGTTCTCCGTGCGGTCGACGCCGCGGTCCTCCAAACGGCCGTGGACCTCAGTTGCGGTCAGCGCCTCCTCGGAGAGGATATCGAGGATCATCGCCCGCATCGGTTCGTCGATGGCGTCCGAAACCCGGGTGTCTCGCACCGCGATGTCCTCAAGCCGGTGGTCGGTACCGGAACTACTCATACGAGAACTGAGTATGAGCAGGCGGGAAAAGCTAGCGGGACGCTGCTTTGAACTCAGGTTGCTGGGTTCGTGATACCGAAAGCCCTAGACGACCTGTTTAACTGTTCCAATCACCTATATCCATATTCAAACATATCATCTAAAAAATACTTATTGGGGTACGGGCACTACCTCAAACTGTAATGAGCGACACAACCCAGTTCCGCGTCCTCGACTTCGACTGCCCGACCTGTGCGAGCACCGTCGAACGCGCCCTGTCGAACGTCGACGGTGTCCAGCACGTCGAGGTTCACTACGCGACCGGCCGCGTCGAAATCGAGTACGACGACAGCGTCGCTGACCCCGACGCCTTCGCACAGACCATCGAAAACCAGGGGTACACGCCGCAGCCCGCCTAACACCATGACCAAACAATCGATCACGCAGTACTACCAAAAACACCGGAAGGCAATCGTCACGGCGACGAGCGGCCTGCTGTACGGCAGTGGCTGGAGTCTGGGCTACCTCACGAGTTTCGAGATGGCAAGCGCCGCCATCCTCGTCCTGGCGACAATCGTGGGTGGCTACGACATCGCCAAGACCGCCTACCACGAGGTCACCAGCCGGACGCTCGGTATCAAGACGCTGGTGACGCTGGCCGCTATCGGTGCCATCGTCATCGGCGAGTACTGGGAGGCTGCCGCCGTCGTCTTCCTGTTCAGCCTCGGCAGCTACCTCGAGGGCCGGACCATGCGGAAGACCCGGACGGCCCTCCAGGAGCTGCTGGAGATGACGCCCGACACGGCCACCGTCCGTCGCGACGGGGAACTCCAAGAGGTTCCCGCCCGGGAGGTCGAAGCGGGCGAGGTCGTCGTCGTGAAGCCGGGCGGGAAGATTCCGGTCGATGGCGAGGTCGTCGACGGCGAAAGCGCCGTCAACCAGGCGCCGGTCACAGGCGAGAGCGCGCCCGTCCACAAGGCCGACGGCGACGAAGTCTACGCCGGGACGGTCAACCAGGAGGGCGCGCTAGAAATCCGGACGACGGGTGCGGGCTCGGACACGACTCTCGAACGTATCATCCGTCGCGTCGAGGAGGCCCAAGAGGCCCAGTCGCCCACGGAGAGTCTCATCGACCGGTTCGCGAAGTACTACACGCCGGCCGTCATCGTGCTGGCCATCGGTGCGTATGCAGTCACGCAGAATGCGATCCTGTCGCTGACGCTGTTGGTCATCGGCTGTCCGGGCGCGCTGGTCATCGGGCCACCGGTCAGCATCGTCTCGGCCATCGGCAACGCCGCCCGATCGGGCGTGCTGATGAAGGGCGGCGAACACCTCGAACGCGCCGGCAAAATCGACCTCGTCGCCTTCGACAAGACCGGGACCCTCACGAAAGGCGAAACCACCGTGGCCGATATCGAAGGTTTCGGTATCGCCGCCGACGACGTCCTCACGCTCGCGGCGACCGCCGAGAAGAAGAGCGAACACCACCTCGCCGACGCCATCGTCGACGCAGCCCGCGAGCGCCCGACTGCTGCGACGGACGGTGGGGCGACGGTCGCCCAGGCGGACGAGACGGACGCGGGGAGCAGGTCGATTCCCGGTCCGGACGATTTCGACGTGGTCGCTGGTAAGGGCGTTATCGCCCATACCAAGGGCACCGAAGTTGTTGTCGGCAATCGCGCACTGCTGGAGGACCGCGACATTAACGTCCCCAGTCGGATCGCCGACTACGTCCGCGAGCGTGAGGAGCGCGGCGAAACTGTCGTCCACGTCGTCCGGGACGGGGACATCATCGGCGCAATCGCACTGCGGGACGAGCTCCGGAAGGCAGCTCCTGGGGTCGTCACGGCGCTTCAGGACGTCGGCATCGAGACGGTGATGCTCACCGGCGACAACGAGCGGACGGCCGCCGCCGTCGCCGAGGAGGTCGGCATCGACGAGTACCGCGCCGAACTCCTCCCCGAGGACAAGCAGACAGTCATCGAGGCCTACCAAGCCGACGGCCACGTGGTCGCGATGGTCGGCGACGGCATCAACGACGCGCCGTCGCTGGCGACCGCCGACGTTGGCATCGCGATGGGTGCCGCCGGGACGGACACCGCCATCGAAACGGCAGACATGGCGTTGATGGCCGACGACCTCGACCGCATCCCCTACGCGGTCAAACTCAGCAAGGCGACGCGCTGGAACGTCCTCGAGAACGTCGGGCTCGCAGTGCTGACCGTGACCGTCCTGCTCGCGGGCGTGCTCACCAGCTACGTCACCCTCGCCGCGGGAATGTTGGTCCACGAGGCCAGCGTCCTCGCGGTCATCCTCAACGGGATGCGACTGCTTCGCCACTGACCACTAGATACGATCATCACCACCACTCATGACATCAAACTCGACTGCGACCGCCGAGACCCAGACTAGAACCAATTGGAAGGTAGACTACGACGTCGATCCGATCGAAATTCGCGACCCTGTCGCGGAGGCCCTCGGCGTTCTCGAACCGGGTGACCCGTTCGTCATCACCTATAGAGACGCGGTGAAAGAGGCGGGACATTCCTGTCCGACTGCCTCGGGCGCCTACCGGATCGTCCAGTTGGGGCTCGACGCCCTGTATCCCGACGACTATCCAGTTCGGAGCGAAATCGAGGTGCAGGCGGCCGGCCCGCAGGACGATGCTGCGTATGGCGTGATGAGCCGCATCATCTCGTACGTTACTGGCGCGACCGAAGACGACGGATTCAGCGGGCTCGCCGGCGGCTACGGCGGCCGCCGCGACCTCCTCGTCTTCGACGCGTTCGACCCGGACACGGCAGAGCCGACGTTCCGGTTCCGGCGAACCGACACGGACGAGACCGTCGAAGTGACCTACCACGTCAGCGACGTTCCTGACGGTGGACCCGCAATCGGGAACCTCCAAGGGATTCTCGACGAATCGGCAACTGAACAGCAACGAGAGGCTTTCGCTGACGCCTGGCACCGCCGGATACAGGTCGTCCTCAGTGACGACTCGCTATTCACTGTCAAAGCGGTTTGACGCGACGGTCTACCCCTCTCACTCGAAATAAGTTACTGCGGTACACTATCGATCTCCTCGAGGGCCTCAGTAGCGACATCACCTAACTCACCAGCCTCGATGTGAGAGTACCGCTCTCGAACCATCTCTTCGGAATTATCAAGATATCGAGCCGCAACTGTATACCCGAATGCACGGACGAGGACTTCACCCATCCCTCGGCGACCGCCGTGCGGAGCAAGATAATCGTGTTTCGGATGGTCGATGTCGATCCCTGCGGCCTCCGAGAGCCGTTGAAGAATCGACCGTGCGCCGTCCGTCGTGATCGACGGCGGCCGAATATTCTCATCGAGCGCCAGCAAGAGGTCCCGGGCGCATGCCTCACGTCGCTCGTCGATTCCTTCTGGGCGTTCCCCTCGTTCGGCTAGCTCTTCCCGGACGAGCTCTGCGAGCGTCCGTTGGTCGAACGTCGGAAACACCGGCCAGCGGTCCGTCGGCGGGTCCACCAGCTGACGGTAGCTCCGCAACGGAGAAATCACCGGATCGGGAAGGCTCGCGGCGTCCCACTGCTGTTTCTTCCGGTAGACGTCCATACTCCCGTCGTCGAGGGAAAGGTCCTCCCAGCGAACGCCGCGCCGGCGTGGGTCGTTCGGATCTCGGAGGAGTTCCCCGACACGGACAGCTGTGTACGCGAGGACGAACACCAGCGCCCGGTCACGAGCCGCCTTCAGCGCCGCGTAGCGCGCTCGCTGCTTATCGATGGGGTCAGTATCCTCTGGGAGTGTCCTGTACGCCTCGACGGCGTCGCGGGCCCGTTCGTCGACGTGGCGGGTGAGGGCGTGGCGCTGTTCAGACGTCCAGGCCTGTTGGTCGCCGGGCTTGCGACCGTCGTCCTCCGGTAACGGCGCCATCGCACTCGCCCGCTGCGCGTAATGCGCCTCGAGATACCCTTCGTTGACGCACCAGCCACACCAGGCAGAGATATAGCGGTAATAAGTTTGTACCGTGTTCTGCTTGAGTCCCCGATCTCCACCGAGATGCCGGGCATACTCCCGGAACACGCGTTCGTCGAGATCGTCGAATGTCGGCTCCCGGTCGACGTCGTCGGGGACGATCCCGGTCCAGTCGTCGTCGCCGCGGTCGCCGGCGGCCCACTCGGCGAACCGTTCGAGCTCGCGTGCAGCGTTACGTCGATAGTTCCCACCGCCGCCGCCCCGGCCTTTCCCCTTGTCTTGGAGGTAGCGCTCGAAGCTGTCGTCGAGCGGCGTCGAAAGCGCTCGGTCAGGCATTCACCGGCCCTCCACCGTCCTGCAGCCCCGGTCTCGGGTCCTCTACCCTGGGGGAAGCGTCGTCGTGAGGCGGTTGCAGCATTCGTGCTTCACCGACGGCGCCGGGGTACTTCAAAGTGGTCGTGATTACGGGCATAATCAGGACCACATTCTGTATTCGGCCCATCGGAAGAATTCGGAGGTCTAGAGTCTCTTACCGTCGGAATTCCGCACTACAGGAAATTGTATATCGTATATCGCTATACAAAATCTCGGGCCTCTGAAGTTGAGACTACGGCGGGTTTAGCGGGGCTGTGATGCGTGGTTTCGGACGAATCGATGAGTAGAAAATGATTCAGATCGCTTTCTGACCGGCCATTATTGTTGGATGGTCAACTAATCTCGAGTGCTTCCGAGACTGCGGGTAGTGTAGCCACTCGGACGCCGGGCTACTATGGGTAGAGATCCTCGCTATCCGATTCCGGTTTCCTTCTTCAACAGCGTAAGCGTGTTGTCGGCCGTCACGATCGGTGAATGTTCATATTCACCGGTCAACGCGACCTGGACGAGCAAATCGACTGCTCGCCAGATAGAGTACAGCAAACAGGCGAATGCGAAGTAGAAGAATCGAAGCCCGAAATTCTTCGACGTCGTCGCCGCCATGAACCGTTTGATCGACCTGTACCCACTTTCGATCTCCCACCGATACCCGTACTCTGTGAGGTGTCCACTCCCTCGATTTGTCATGAACACCGAATATTGTCGATGATCGTCGTGTTCTGAGTCTTCTTTCCGTCGATAGATGAGTGTCGTCTCGTGCCACTTATTCTTCCCGAGATGGAGCTTTCTGTCGGTCTCGTAGCGGTCTTTCCCGTGTTTGAGTAATCGCTTCGCCTGAGCTTTCTCACTGGTCTGCATTCGCTTCGGTACGACATACGACAGCCCGCGCTGGCTAATCATCTCCAGAACGTGTTGACTATCGAACTCCCGATCCATCAAGACGTTGTCGACGTGAACGAGGCCCTCAGCAGAGTTGAGCAAATCTTCGACGATTTCCTTGCGTGATTCGCCTTTCCGCACGGGACGAGCATCAAGCACGAGTGGAACAGCGTTCCCGACCAACTGGACTGTGGCCCACTGATAGGCGTATTCGTCGGTGTTCTCTTTCGTTCCGATGATCTCGTCCTCGTGGCCGGTGCGGTCGCCCATGAAGGGGTCTGCCTCGGTGATGTCTATGGCGACGATTCCGGCCCGGAAGAACTCCTCCGTTTCTGCGACCTCGTCGATGAGGTTTCGGATCGCCTGTCGATACATCTCGCGGATCTGCACGAAAGAAAGATCACGGATGTGGTCGCGATGAGCGTGTCCGAGCGGTGTTCTCTCCCGTGTTGATTCATGTACGAAACTGCGAGCACCTTCGTTAGCGGCCAATCTCACGAAGCCCTAGATACGTCTGTAAGTCCCAGTAGGCGTTCTCGTGGATTTCACAGCCGTCGCCACGATTCAACGAGAACGATGGGAAGACGACGCGATTAATGTGCTCGGTAATCGTCCCTGCTTCGTCGAGGATGGTATGCTTGTCTGGGTCCGATTCATCCGCGTCGTCTCCTTGAGGCGGGAGGTTTCGTTCTGGTTCGCGCGGGATGGCGACATCCGCGTTCTGGGCCTTGATGAGAATAGTGCGAGCCACTTTCTTGACCGTCTCGCACAAATCTCGCGTGAAGCGCTCGCTCCGAGTGCGCCACAGTGTCGATTGATTGGGGACCGACCCCAATCCTAGACGTTCGCAGAGTGCCGGGTGACTATTGAGGTATTTGAGGAGAGATGTTTCGTGCTGCCACCCGTGGAGTTCTTTTAGCACGAATACACGAAAGAGGGTGTCCATCTCGTATCGTGTTGAACTTCCGTAGCGGTCGTGAGCTTCGAATCTGAAGTAGGCTATCGGGAGTTCGCAGACGAACTCTTCGAGTGAATTATGATCTGGGTGCGTAAACCAGACACCTGAGATGACTCGAACGTCCGATTCTAACCCGGCGAGCGAGGTTCGGTCGTAGAGCGGTGTCGAGTCATAAGCTGGCCACTCGACGTACGGCTGTTGGGCGATTCGTTGAAAGACAGTGCGTCGAGACTCGTGATCCACGACCACTGTATGAGTTATGGGCCATCCAGCGGCGAAACCAGTATCTGTGAGGCCAGTCTTTTTGGAATACTCGTCTGTTCACTGGCGTCCCCGATAGTAACGACCATCATTCCAATCGGTGTGATTTTGTCGAGGTGGAGGCGTTCAGTCGGTTCCAGTCCGATCGAAACGAGATACTCCAGCACCTCGTCATTCTGCGTCAAGATCCGCGTGACTTCTACACTCGCTGATTCTTCAATCTCAGCCAGTGAGGAAACATCCTCTGCTTGAGGAAGGTCAAGATTACTGTCGGGGATTGGATCACCGTGTGGATCGGTTTCTGGCACATCGAGTTTCCGTTCGATTTCCTGACAGAGCCGTTCACTGAGGTGGTGCTCCAAGATATCGGCCTCTGCGTCGACGTCACTGATCGCGTACTCGAACAACTCCGCGAGCATCGACTCGGCGAGTCGGTGTCTGCGGACCACTCGTAGCGCGATTTCTTTGCCCTCGGTCGTGAGACGAATCGGGCGGTACCGTTCTCGGTCGATCAGCCCTCGATTCGAGAGCGTACTGAGCATACTCGTCACCGATGCTCTAGTGACGCCGAGCCGTTCAGCGATTTCTGAGTTGGACACCCGGCCGTCGGCTTCCTGTTCGAGACGGTAGATGCGACGGAGATAGTCTTCCATCTTCGGCGTGATCACTGGGGACGACTCCGTCGCGTCCGGGGTGTCAGAATCTGATGAACTCATTTCATCTGGTATACTCGAACGTTTAGTTCGCGGGCTACCGCACGGGGCTCGTTATGGAAGCAGTTGTCAGTCGTCACTCTGTTTGGCTTCGCTCACGTCGATGCTTCCCATCTCAGGAGTGGTCTCCTCACCGAGGGCCGTCTGGAGTTTTCCGAGCACGACGGCGGCGACGTAGATCGCGACGGCGAGGAGAACGATCACGCCCCCAGCAGTCGCCTCGGCATAGTACGAGACACCGATGCCGAGGATGACGGCCAGCTCGGCGAGAACGACCGACACGAGGATCGATTCGTTGAAACTCCGAGAGACCTGTGATGCGCCAGCGACGGGCACGACGAGCATCGCGGCCACGAGGATAACCCCCATAATCTGCATTGCGCCGACCACGACCATCGCTGTCAACAACACCATGATGCGATTGTACCAGCGGACCGAGAGGCCGGATACAGCCGCTGCCGTCTCGTCGAAGGTTACGTACAGTAACTGGTTGCGTGTGAGCGCGACCATCCCGATAATGATCACGAACAGCGCCAACAATATCGCCGCGCTATCATTCGAAACCGTCGATAGGTTCCCGAAGAGGTACTGATTCACGCCGACAGCAAGTCCACCGGCATTGATACTGATCAGCGTCGTCCCCAACGCGAAGCCTGTCGAGAGCACGATGGCCATCGAGACATCATTGTAGGCGTCGGTCGCCTCCGATATGAGTTCGATAAATAGGGCTGCGATCATCGCAACGACGACTGCCGTCAGATACGGCGAGATTCCGAGATCGATGACCGCGTTGAGGAACAACCCTACGGCCACACCAGCGAAGGCGGTGTGAGCGAGTGCGTCACCGATCAACGCTAGCTGCCGATGAACGAGAAACGTTCCGATCAGGGGAGCCATCACTCCAATACAGAGTCCCACCAAGATCGCCCGGTGCATGAAGCCGTACTGGAGCAGTTCCAATCCAGTCGCTCGAGCCATTGCAGACATGAAGTCCGACCACACCTCCAGGAACCAGTACAGTGGCCCGAACACGGGGTCTAACGGTCCCGCTTGAAGCGGAACAACAGATAGGTAAGTCATCGAGAACCACCCAGCAGGTTCGCTGTGGTGCCAAATGCGCGTGCTAGCGCGTTACTCTCGACGAACTCGTTGGCTGGTCCGTCGAAGTATATCTCGCGGTTGAGACAGATGACGCGTTCGGCGTGTTCGGTGACTGCGCCCAAGTCGTGTTCGATGAGCAGGACCGTGATACCGTTGCTATTCAGTGAATCCAAGAGATTGTAGAACGCCTCGACCGATTCCATATCAACACCGACAGTCGGCTCGTCGAGCACGAGCAGGTCGGCCTCGCTGGCGAGTGCACGGGCGATGAATGCTCGCTGGCGCTGCCCCCCCGACAACTGTGTCACACGACGATTGGCAAACGCCGACATACCGACCGTGTCAAGCGCCCGGTCTACGATATCCCAGTCCTCACTGGAGAGGCGACCGAAGCCGACGTGTGGGAACCGGCCCATCTTCACGACTTCTCGGACGGTGATGGGCATCTCTTTCGAGGCGCTGGCGTGCTGGGCAACGTAGCCGATCCGCTCGCCATCGTCGAACTGACGCGAGGGTTCGCCGAATAGTTTGGCGACTCCCTCGTCCGGTCGAAGCAACCCCACCATCAACTTCATCAGCGTCGATTTCCCCGACCCGTTCGGACCTACGACCGCAACGTACTCGCCAGGGTCGATCCGAAGCGAGATATCCTCGACGACCGGGGTAGACGTGTATCCGAAGTCGATCCCGGATAGTTCGATGACCGCCTCAGTGCTGCTTGACGTTCCAGAACTCGTGGTACTCGCAGGGGTTTGTGTGCTCATTGGAAGTTCACTCGAAGCTCATCCACTCATCGGCCCAGCCATCGGGCCCGGCTTCCTCGGGCTGTTTGTTGCCGAGCACGACCTCGAACGTGGGCATATTGATGTTGTAGGCGATTTCCTCGTACCCCCAGTTGTTCTTAACCCAGTCCTCCCGAACGCCAGCGTACGGCGTCACGGGAAAGTACCCGTCGACCGCCGTCTCGGTGACGAGTTGTTGTGCAGGCTTGCGCGTCTCGAACACCGCGGCACCGATGTACTTGATATCATTCTCGTCGATGACGCGCTTGGCTTCCGTGATGTCGGAAGGCTTGACATCGCCGCTGGCAGCAAGATTCACGACGAGTGGGCGCATCTGGATGTCGTACTTGACGCCAATGTACTGGAACGCGTTGTGAGCGGCGAGTTGGACGACGTCGCGTTCGGCGGCGTCGAAGATCGCCTGATAATCCTGTTCGATCTGTTCGAGGACGTCGGTCTTGTAGGTCGAGGCGTTCTCCCGGAACGTCGATTCGTGGTCCGGTGCGAGTTCGACGAGCCCATCGGTTATGTTGTCGACGGACTGCTTCGCGCGGTCGGGATCGAGCCAGAAGTGGGGGTCCTTCCCTCGACCCTCGCCGACACCTTCTTCCTCAGGGTCGAGGCTGGCGGCGAGGTCGACCAGTTCGATGCCCTCCCGGACGTTGATGAGTTGAGTGTCGACGTTGTCATCTTTGAGCGTCTGGATTGCCCGGTCGGCCCAAGGTTGGAAGTCTGAGCCAACGTGGATGAACGCATCGGCTTCGATGATATCCTTGGTGATACTCGCATCCGGTTCCCAGCCGTGGCCATGAAGCCCGCTTGGAATCAGGTTTCGCACTTCGACAGGAGTTCCGTTTGCGACCTTTCGGGCGAAGTCATAGAAGCTGAAGAACGACGCGACGGCAACAGGACCATATTCAGTCGTATCTCCGTTGCTCATACATCCGGCGAGGCCAGTAGCGAGCAGTCCTGCACCCGCAGTAATGGCTCTTCTGCGTGAGAAACTGTGCTTCGTTTTCGACTGGTGCGTGTCGTCCATCGTCGGCTAGTTGGTGGTGGGACAAAAGATATAGTAGTTTCTATCAAAAGACTAGATTAGAACCGTCTAATTCCACAATGATCGTATCTCGCGTGGAGATCTCACTGTTAGCAGTACTGTTGGTATCGTAAGAGCACCAATACCCGCAGCTACAGTCTTGAGACTTTCCTCGCTCTGTTCCCCAAGGTGGCTTGACTGATGGACTTGCTTGAGGGGGAGTTCATCGCTCACTGAGACATATGTTCGAAGTGAAAGCGACGATAATAACGAATCCAATATTGGTGATGAGTACTCTAAGCCACAAAGAGGTTTGAGGGCCGTATGCATTGAGACGACCAGTCTCAACTTCTACACAAAGAGGTTTGAGGGCCGTATGCATTGAGACGACCAGTCTCAACTTCTACCGGACCTGGGAAGATGAGACTACAGCGGGTATATCGGGGTTATGATGCGTGGTTTCGGCCAAATCGATAAGCGGAATCTGCGTCAGATCGCTTTCTGATCGCCCGTTCTTGTTTCGCAGGCAACTATTCCAGAGGATTTCCGAGACTCCGGATAGTGTCGCCACTCAGAACACGCGCTCCCACGGAGAGAGTCTCGTTACTATCCAATTCCCGTTTCCTTCTTCACCAGCGTCAGCGTGTTGTCAGCAGTCACAATCGGCGAGTGTTCGTACTCACCGGTCAACTGCACCTGTACGAGTAGATCAACCGCTCGCCAAATTGAGTACAGTAAACAGGCGAACGCGAAATAGAAGAACCGGAGCCCGAAGTGCTTCGACGTTGTCGCGGCCATGAACCGCTTGATCGACTTGTACCCGCTCTCTATCTCCCAGCGATAGCCGTACTCAGTGAGGTTTCCACGCCCTCTATTCGTCATGAACACCGAGTACTGTCGATAATCGGTGTGCTCAGAATTCTCCTTCCGCCGATAGATCAGCGTCGTCGAGTGCCACTCGTTATTTCCGAGATGCAGTTTCCGATCAGTCTCATAGCGGTCCTTCCCCCGTTTGAGAAGGCGCTTGGCCTGGGCTTTCTCACTGGTTTGCATCCGCTTTGGAACCACATAGGATAGCCCGCGCTGACTCAGCATTTCCAGGATATGCTGGCTGTCGAACTCCCGATCCATCAGCACATTATCCACGTGAACAGCCGCCTCAGCGGAGTCCAAGAGGTCCGCGACAATCTCCTTGCGTGTATCGCCTTTCTGCACCGGCCGCACGTCTAGCACGATTGGGACGGCATTCCCGACCAGCTGGACGGTGGCCCACTGGTAGGCGTACTCGTTGGTTTTCTCTTTCGTGCCGATGATCTCGTCTTCGTGGCCTGCTCGATCTCCAGTGAAGGGATC
This sequence comes from Natrinema versiforme, assembly GCF_005576615.1. Lineage (NCBI taxonomy): Archaea > Methanobacteriati > Methanobacteriota > Halobacteria > Halobacteriales > Natrialbaceae > Natrinema > Natrinema versiforme. The sequence continues at coordinate 281,400 of NZ_CP040331.1, read as the reverse complement.
AGACTCGGTAATGTCGATGGCAACGATACCAGCCCGGAAGAACTCCTCAGTCTCTGCTACCCGGTCTAGCAATCGGCTCACCGACTGTCGGTACATCTCTCGAATCTGCTCGATTGAGAGGTCGCGGACATGCTCGCGGTGTGCGTGGCCGAGTGGTGTCCGGTTCCTATTGGACTCATAAATGAAGCTCCGTGCACCCTCGTTGACGGCGAGGTTTTCACGGAGACCCAAGTATGTCTGGAGGTCCCAGTAAGCGTTCTCGTGGATCTCACAGCCTTCGCCACGGTCCAATGAGAAGGCTGGGAAGACGACACAGTTCATCTGCTCAGTGACCGTCTCCACCTGCTCTAATACGGTCTGGTCGTCAGGGATGGATTCCGGACTCTCGTTACCTCGACTGCGGCTCCGTCGTTCTGGCTCTCGTGGAACAGCGACACCCGCGTTCTGGGCTTTGATGAGGATCGTTCGAGCTGCGGTCTTGACGGTATCTTGGAGATCAGCAGTGAAGCGATGGTGCCAACTGCGCCAGAGTGTCGACTGGTTCGGCACGGATTCCAAGCCAAGTCGATCACAGAGATCGGGATGCTGGGAGAGGTACTCAACGAGAGCGGTTTCATGACCCCAACCGTAGAGCTCTTTCAGAAGAAACAGGCGAAACAGCGTCTCCATCTCGTAGCTCGTTGAGCCTTCGTAACGGTCGTACGGACTGAACTGGACATATGCGAGCGGCAGTGAGTGAATGAACGGCTCGACAGTCTCGTGTTCGTCGTGGTTAAACCACGTTCCTGCGACGACACGAACGTCAGACTCCAGTGCGGGAAGCGAAGAGCGATCAAATATCGGTCTGAACTTGTACGCTGGCCAGTCGGTGTATGACTTTCGCGCGATTTGTCGAAAGACCGTACGCTGAGACTCAAACGTAACAGCCATTTTGAAGCACTACTCTCTCAACACGCTCAGGGACTCGTGTAACCGGTTAATCGAGGGTCGTACACCTGTCTGTACTACACCGTCTGACCACCGTCGACGACCATCGGGTGTCCGAGTACGAACGAGGCAGCATCCGAACACAGCCAGATGACAGCATCCGCGATCTCTTCGGGCGTCCCCATCCGTCCGATCGGCTCTTGGTCGATCACCGATTGACGGCCCGCGCCCCTATTGTCGGTGACGCGATCCATCATCGAGGTGTCGATGATACCAGGACAGACGGCGTTGATACGGAGATCAGTGTCCGCGTATTCGAGTGCTGCCGATTTCGTGAGACCGACGACGCCGTGCTTCGCGGCGACGTATGCAGCTTCAGGGAAGCCTCTAATTCCTGCACCCGAAGCGATGTTTATAATTGCGCCATCCTGTTCGAGGATGAGCGGGATCTCGTACTTCATCGAGAGGAAGACCCCACGCAGGTCGGTATCCATGATCCGGTCCCACTCTTCCTCGTCCAGTTCTGCTGTCTTTTCGGGGCCTTGTTCGACACCGGCATTGTTACAGGCGATGTCCAGACGCCCGAATTCCGCTATGGCGGCATCTAGCGCCGCTTGGACGTCCTCGGACTCCCGCAAGTCGCACGCAACCGCGAGTGCGCGACTTCCAGTCTCCTCGATCAGATCTGCCGTTTCCTGGTTACCCTCCTCGTCGATGTCGGCGACCACGACGTCGGCTCCTTCGCGGGCGAACGCGAGCGCCGTGGCGCGGCCAATCCCGCCCGCCGCTCCCGAGATGAACGCCACCTTGTCTCCGAAATCGAATTTCTCGCTCGTCGGCACAGTTTGATCTTGATTACGTGACATCGGTTCCTCCACTTCGGCGTGTCATCTGGTAACTTGTCCGTCGGATGCTTAGCGATACGCTATGCATCGACTTTTACCATGACTTTCACTGCCTCTCGCTCGTCCATCGCCTCGTACCCCTCCGGCACGCCGTCGAGGTCGACTGTTTTCGTGAAGATGGGTGACGGATCGAGAGTGCCTTGGAGAACATCCTCCATAAGTTCCTCAGCGTACGCTCGGGTGGGAGCGGGGCCACCGGTGAACGAGGCGTTGCTGAAGAACAATGGTTCGAGGAATGACGGGTCTTCGACATGTGGTACGCCAACGTAGCCGATGCTCCCTCCGGGACGGGCAACAGTTGCAGCAGTCTCTAGTGAGGATTCTGCACCGACGCATTCGAGGACGTGATTCGCACCGCCGTATGTGATGTCTTGGATTTCATCGATGGCTTCTTGACCGCGGCTGGAGACGGTCTCTGTCGCGCCAAATTCCTCAGCGAGTTCGAGGCGATCCTCATGGTGGCCGACCGCGATGATGCGCTCCGCGCCGAGCCGTTTCGAGGCGAGGACGGCACAGAGTCCGACTGCACCGTCACCAATGACCACAGCCGTGTCGCCGGCCTCGACGTCCGCGCAGACAGCGGCGTGGTGGCCCGTCCCCATCACGTCGGTCAATGGGAGTAGTGCTTCGAGCGTGTCCTCATCGTTCGCATACCGGTCTGGAACACGGACGAGCGTTCCGTTGGCGTGTGGGACACGAAGTTTCTCCGCTTGTGCGCCGCCGACACCCGGGCCGTCCCAGAACCCACCATTCGTGCACGCAGTGTGGAGTCCTTTGCGGCAGAACTCGCACTCGCCACAACTGATAGCGAACCCAGCGAACACGCGGTCGCCCGGCTCAACGTGCCGGATGTCGTCGCCAACCTTTTCAACGATGCCCATCGGTTCGTGGCCGACAGGCGCGCCTTCGTCATAGTCCTCTTGGCCACGGTAGAACCAGAGATCCGACCCACAGATTGCGGTGTGCGTAATGCGGATGACCGCGTCTGTTGACTCCTCTATCTCGGGGGCAGAATGCTCTTCAATACGAACGTCACCGGGGCCTCGGTAGGTTGCTGCCTTCATGATTTGTTCTCAGTCTGAGTTACACCGAGAGGGCCATAGATTCGATGCTATCAAGAAAGCCTATTTAAATAGTCCGATGAGGCGAATACGGAGAATTAAACCTGCTTTCGAAACTGGGGCTCACCTTCACTCCACGCTCAACTCACGATGCTATTTACCCGCGCTTTCCACATAGCATTACAGCCATGTGGATCGCCATTGTATCTCTTGTCTATGGAGTATGTCTCAGTTCAGGGTGCAGACATCCCAGCGTTAGGGTTCGGGACCGCTCGGATGGGAGGAACAGAAACTCGGAACGCAGTAGAAACTGCGCTTAGGCTCGGTTATCGTCATATTGACACGGCTCAGATGTATGGGAATGAAGACGCCGTTGGAGAAGCCGTCGAGAATGCAGACGTTGCCCGCGACGAGGTATTTGTGGTAACGAAAATTCTCAGGCGAAATCTGGCGTACGACGACCTCCAGAACTCCTTTGAGGACAGTTTGGACCGGCTCAAAATGGAGTATGTTGATCTGTTACTGATTCACGAACCGAGTCAGAGCGTCCCAGTCACGGAGTCGGTCAGGGCGATGAACGAGCTTCAGGAGGCAGAGCGTGTCCAACATATTGGAGTGAGCAATTTTTCTCTTCCGCAATTGCAAGAAGCGGAGGCAGCATCGGATACGCCGATCGTTACGAACCAGGTCGAGTACCACCCATTCACAGACCAATCGCAACTCTTGGAGTACTGCGTGGACAATGATGTGATGCTGACCGCCTACAGTCCATTGGCCGTCGGGAGAAGACTCGAGAACGAGACCCTGATTCGAGTAGGCAAACGGTACGGGAAATCCCCAGCACAGGTCGTGCTTCGCTGGCTGATACAACAGGAAAATGTGTCTGCCATACCGAAAGCCTCGAAACGGCAGCATCAGGAAGAGAATATTGAGATATTCGACTTCGAACTAACTACCGCCGAAATGGACGCGATCTTCGACCTTTAGCCAGGAGTGTCTTGCTGCCGAATGAATTGACCCGAGATCACGCGTCAATCCTTTCCAGCGATCCCCTCAGAAATCCCCATACAGCGATAGAAACATCAGATTCGTATTTTCCCTCAAGTCGGGGATATTCTGGACCGAAATCACTGGAGCCGTTCCTGTGCGGAAAGCGCGTTGATGTGGGTTTGGGGTTCAAGTGCGGACGAAAGGAGCTGTCGCTCACCGCGGCGGAGGAGATCTGACATAGACGGTTGCGAGATTCCCATTTCTTCAGCCAATTCTTCGGTGGAGACCTGTCGAGGACTCTCATAGAATCCGCGAGAAATAGCGAGCGTGAGTGCCTCGTATTGCCGGTCTGTTAGTCCGTATTGTGGCGAGTCACCTCTCGAATCAGACCCCTGCGTGATCGAAATGAGTTCAATCGAAATGCCATACTCTTCAAAACGAGTTCGGAGCCGGTCGAATGTTTCGTAGTCCTCGAAGACCTTCTTTTCGTACCAGCCGTCCGGCGTGAGGATCATCGGCTCTACCTCAACGGCAGTAAACCGTTCGGGGGTGAACGCCTCCGAAATGTCATCCACCAGTTCAACCGTGAGTCGATAGACATCCTTACCCTTTGTCCGCCCGAGCGACGTCGCCTCAACAACTTCATCAAAAGCCGAAAGGTCCTCCTCAGAGATGTCGTCTCCTGGGTCGATATGGATAACGAAGACGTCACTGTCCCGCTTCAGACAGAGTCCATGTTCGCACTCCAATTGTCGAAACGGGAGCGATTCGACAAGATCTACGAGCGGAAGAGAGGGCGAATACATTGAGAACTCGACTGTGATTGTCATTGAATAGGCATAACGCCGCGTGCTATTAAGGGCTTATTCAGGGGATACCGTGTTGGTCAGAGTTCTGGGCCGGTCTCTCAGCAAGTTAATATCACGTCTAAAGGGGCTTCTCGAGTCCCGGCGCAGTTCTCGGGTCACCCACCTTCTATAACGTCCTGTTCACAGACGACACAGAGACGCCGGTGAACGTCCTGGCCGGCGCAATAACTAGGATTCCAGTCTTGAGAGAGTATTTAAAGACACTATCGACATAGCATCAGACTCAATCCTTCCTCGGTCCTCCTTTTGGATGATGACAAGCGATTTCGGTACTGAACTTGAGGGACAGGTCGCAATTATTACTGGGGCATCGTCGGGCATCGGCGAAGCAACCGCTCAGTCGCTCGCATCGCGGGGTGCGAGCGTCGTCCTTGCTGCACGACGCGAGGGCGAACTCAAAGAACTCGCGTCAAAGATCGAAGACGAAGACGGTGATGCCCTCGTCGTTCCGACTGACGTCACGGATGACGAGGACATCGACAATCTCGTCGAGACGACCACCGACGAATACGGTCGCATCGACATCCTCGTGAACAACGCTGGGCTCATGCCCCTCACCCATATCGCGGAGGCGGAGCGGGAGACGCTCCAAAAGACAATCGACGTCAATCTCACCGGCCTAATCACCCTCACTCACGCGGTCATTCCCACGATGCTGGAGCAAGAAAGCGGTCACATCGTCAACCTCTCCTCAGTCGTCGGGAGGTTCCTGATGCCGAATGGGTCGCACTACAACGCATCGAAGGCCGGTGTGAAGATGTTCAGCGATTCACTCCGCCTGGACGTTGCGGAGGGGGGGATTCGGGTGGCGACAATCGAGCCGGGATCGGTCGCCACGGAACTCCCGGAGTCCATTGCTGATGAGGAAATCAAAGCACAGATAGAGGACCTCAACGAGTCCCTGACCCCGCTCCAGCCAGACGATATCGCCCGGACGATTACATTCGTCGTCACCCAACCGGAGCACATGGACATCAACGAAGTTCTCGTCCGTCCGATCGATCAGGTCCAACCCTAAATCTCGAAAAAGGAGCCGACAACAAGGGGATGACTCCTTCGACGATACGAATACTGTCGCGGCACCGGGCCCTATCGAATAAAACGCACCTCAGAAAAACTAATAGAGAAGCCCGGCCAGCACGTACCTCCTGATAATGCCGATTACCGCTGAAGTTCACCTCCGTTCACCGTTGTTGCCGCTCGTTAGCCTTGCCAACTTGGAACAGGCCAACCAAGTACAGTGCCCACATGTGATCGGGTTAAATCAGGGCCACCAGCAGGTAGTTGTCGAGATTGACGCCGCTGAACCGCTCTCTGTGGAGACGCTCTTGGAACTCGATGACGTGTTCGAAGCGACCGATCTCGGAACCGTAAATGGAAGGCACGTATTCAAGGTGGCATCGGTGCTTAAAGAGTCCGTCGCGGAAGCGTTCGACAATACTCCCGATGCAGGCCTCATTGGTGCAATACAGATTACCCCCGAGGGGTGGTACGAACAGAAGGTGTTCAAAGACTATCCTGCGTTCAATACGTTCAGGACGAGCTGTGAGGAGCACGGTATCTCGGTCGAGATCGGCTCCATTTCACAGGATACCTCAGCGTCCGAAGAATCGGCACCGTACGGATTGACGGAGCGACAGTATGAGGCACTGTCACTCGCCATGTCTCGGGGCTACTACGAACAGCCGCGCCAGACTAGCGCGAGAGAACTCGCGGACGAATTAGGTATTTCTCAACCCTCGCTGTCTGACCTTCTCGGCCGCGCCGAGCGGCAACTTATCTCTGCGACACTTGGCTCACCTACGCGTTTAGAGGTACTTTCGCAGTAGCGAGCGACGATTCCGAACGGCTTCCCGAGGTCTTATGTTCTCTTCACGGAGTAATTTAAATGCCCTATCCGTATAGCATTAGACTCACTGTCGTTAGTGGTCTCTTTGTAACTGATGTCTGACAGAGTCGGATCTGAACTGGCTGGACAGGTAGCGATTGTAACTGGTGCGTCGTCTGGTATTGGAGAGGCCACGGCCGAGGCCCTCGCCTCGCGGGGTGCAAGTGTTGTCCTTGCCGCCCGCCGCAAAAAGGAACTTGAGGCACTCGCCGGTCAAATCGAATCGGCAGGCGGTGAGGCACTCTCGGTACCCACTGATCTCACGGCTAAAGACGACATCGACAATCTCGTCGAGACGACCACCGACGAATACGGTCGCATCGACATCCTCGTGAACAACGCCGGAGTGATGTTGCTCGAACCTGTTGAACGGGCCGACCGTGAGAATTTCCGGCAGATGATCGAAGTCAATCTACTGGGCTTGATGAACCTCACCCACGCCACGCTCCCAGTAATGCAGGAGCAGGATGCTGGCCACATCGTCAACGTCTCTTCGACGGCCGGTCGGGACGCGATTGCGAATAACGGGGGATACGCCGCTACGAAATTTGGTGTCAACGCATTCTCCGAATCACTCCGTCAGGAAGTCACTACCGAGGGAATTCGAACGACGATCATTGAACCCGGTGCGGTCGAAACCGAGCTCCAAGAACACATTCCTGACGACGAAATTAAAGAACAGATAGAAGAGGGCTTTCTCGAGTCAATCACACCGCTCCAGAGCGAGGACATCGCAGATGCGATTGCGTACGCCGTGACCCGGCCCCAGCATGTCAGTGTGAATGAGATGCTCATCCGGCCAACCGACCAACAGCTCTGACGATACCCGCAGATAGCCGTGTGCGTGATTCGGACGATGGCATCCGCCGGTTCCTCGACTTCCGGTTCGGGTCGCTCTTCGATACTATCTCGCCTCCTTCCTCTGTAGACTGCTGCCTTCATCGTTGAATGCAGTCTCAGTCAGAGTCAGGAACGTTTTGAACGCGGGATAATCTTTGAAGACTTTCTGCTTGTACCATTCCTTGGGAGTGATGCGTATCGCGTCGACCGACCCTGCATCGGGCGACAGACTCAGATTTCGTCGGCACCTTCACCAGACGGAGCTTCGGTATCCGGTTCAGTCCCTTGCTAACAATGAGAGCGTATGCATTGAGGAGAGTGGTCTCAACTTCCCACTTCCGTTGTAGATGAGTCCCCGTTCATCGCCCTTCCGCAGAGTTACCTCGTAACGTCAAACAGGTACTTTGGAGGTGTGCAACGAGTTCCCCATCCGGGCCGGTAATATCACACGTGACTAGCCCCACGGTTCGTCCTGCGTCGATAACCTGCCCCGTCGCAGTGAGAGGCTGCTCCCACACGGGTCGCCGGAACTTGACGTCTAATTCGAGCGTCGTGAACGACTCGTCGTCGGCGAGTGTACTCCCGTAGGCGGCTCCCATCGCCATGTCACCGATGTCGCAGAGAACGCCACCGTGGAGCGTTCCCATCGGATTGGCGTGTTCCGGCCCGGGATCGAAAGTGACGATCGCTTCGCCATTTCCAAACGACTCCACCTGAAACCCAAGTAATTCAGCGATCGGCGGGCTCGTTTCCAGCCGATTCGAGTCAGAGCCTGCGCCTCCATCCTCTCGGTTCGTGTAGGTCTCGATGGACTCTTGCAACTGTACGTGGCCCGTCGCGAGAGCCGCGAGGGTTTCCGTAACCGTCTTGTCCTCGTCTTCCAGGTGCTCGTACACAGCGATGGGGAGCTCAATTTCCAGACTTCGGGTATCCGTCTCGTTCACGCCACAACGTTTACGGGAGTACTCCGTAGTTCTTGGTTCGCGTATACGCAACATCAAAACCCATAATCTGTAAGAAAGCGACCAAAGAAGTTTGTAGGGCCAGATTTATAGCCTGTATATGCGCGAATATATCCTTACAGCCGAGTACGAGCGAGGTGCTGATCCACTCATGGATGTGTTTATTTCCCATCCAGATCTCGTCGGCCGTGCACTACGGGTTACCGCCTCGAGTGCGGGGCTCTGGCGAGTCGACCGGTTCGTCGGGCCGAATGATGCGCTGGACAAAGTAGAGCGAGTGATGATGGATCACTCTGTGTGCAACGAGTGCCTCGGTGAGCATTCTGATTGCACTATCGATGGAGAGCACGAGGTGGTCGCAGACGAGAGAGGAGGTCGGTTCATTTACTCGTACTCATCAGGCGGGAGGTACTGCCACTCGATACCCTTCTTCACGACGCAGACAGTCGGTAATGGGGCACTGTTCGACGCGCGACGGCGCGGGAACGTGTACGAGTGGCGAGTCCTGCTCCCGGGCGATACGATGGGTGGTGAGATATTCGACCGGTTACAAGACGGCCTCCCAGGGGGAGTCGAGTTATCACTCAAACAGGTCGGGTCCCCGTCGGCTTGGCTGAACGCAGATATCTCGCAGATGGATCTCCCACACGACCAGCGCCAAGCCATCGAGGCAGCAGTTGAGTTTGGCTACTACGAGACACCGCGAGAAGCATCTCTGGGGGACATGGCTGATGAACTTGATCTTCCGAAATCTACGCTTCGGTACCGACTCCGCAGAGCAGAACGGTGGTTGACGAACTCGGTGTTTAGTGAAGCCACGCGCGATACTGTCAATATATAAGTTAGACAGCATCAGAGCCGATCTGTATTGTAACTCAGACGGGCTGTTGTTGTCGACGGCTCCCCTAATCTGCGACGGCCGGATGACCGATCGCATGCATACTGAGCAGTCGGTCCAGCCTGAGTCCTCTGAATGAAAACTGTGTTGCGTTCACGTCGTATGCATTGAGACGGCCACCCTCAACTTCTGCCGGACCTCGCTCTGCGCGAGGTCATTCATCACCGAGTTCCGAAAGCCGAGCTTGGATTTCCTCGGCATCCGCCTCAGAGAGTGCCTCAACACCGAACTGGACGAGTAGCGGGTAGAAGTGACGGTTCTTCTTGAACTCGTCCTGGCCCGCCTTGCGGAGCTTCAACTGGGACTCGAGGTAAGTGTCCTCCATCTCGTCGAGGACATTGTCGGGAATGTAGATCGTTCGTCCGTTCCACTCGTCCTTGATGTTCGTCTTCGTTTCGCTCGTTTTGTTCGTTTCACTCGTTGAATTCGATTCGGTCGTTTCGGTCGATGAACTGGTTTCCACCGTTTCACTCATCTCACTCGTTTCGCCGGAATCGACCTCATCGTCCTCCTCTTCGTAGTTGCCCTCGATGCCGGAAGCATCACCCCAGCCGTCGCTCATGCTTCCACCTCCTCAGGCGCGGTCTTCTCGAACGTCTCGTCGAACAGGTCGGCGATCTCGTTGAACAGGTCGCGTGCATCCTCGACGCGTTGGTTCTCCTTGCCGAAGCCGAAGACGGATACCCCCTTGCCGATCGACTGGGAGAGATCTGTCCGCTTCGGGATCTCGAACACTGGGAGGGAGTACGCCGACTTGATCTCCTCGATGGTGTCGCGGTGTTCGGCGTTCTGCTCGACACGGTTACAGACAATCGCGAGCCGATTGATATCTCCGTACGCCTGTTCGAGGGAGCTCAGCTGCTTTGCGAAAATCTGGAGGCTGTTGGCGTTGAGCTTCTCGGGAATGACGGGGATGACGACGTTGCCGGTCGCGACCAAGGCATTATCGGTGAGGACGTTCAGGGATGGCGGCGTGTCGACGATGATGTAATCGTAGTCCTTATCGAGTTCGTCGAGAGTCATCTCCAGTCGTTCTCGACTCTTCGGGGCCTCAAGCAACGTCTGGATGTTTTTGTTGTTCGCGAGCTTCTCGCTGGCGGGGAGGATATCGAATTCCTCGTGCTCGACGATGATGTCGTTCACCGACTCCATCTGGTCGAAGTCGAGGACGTCGAACAGCGTTGTGCGGTCGGTGTCGTAGTACAGATCATTGTAGCCAAGCGAGCAGGTGAGCCCCCCGTGGTAGTCGATATCGACCAGGAGGACGTCGTGGTCTCGGGCAGCGAGTGCGCCGCCAGTATGAATGACGTCGGTTGTCTTCCCCGCGCCTCCCTTCTGATTCGCCACGGTGATTCGTGCGGTGTTGGTGTCGGTCATTTCTTTCGTTTGCCTCGTTGTGTTCGTTCCGTTCGTTTTGATCGTTCTGTTCGTTTGGTTTGGTGAGGGTGTTTCACTCGGTGAGAGGAATACTACGATGTTAAAACCAATTGTTCGTTTCGCTCGTTGAGGCAAATACTATCGTTGCCATCAATGCATTCGTTCTATTCGTTACGTTCGTTTCACTCGTTCTGTTCATCGAGTAGAAGCCGGCCAGCTCATCCTCAACCAGTTCGTTCCTCAGAATGCGTTCAATCCATTCATTTTTCTCGTTCTATTCGTTTTGCTCGTTGAATTCGTTATAGTCGTTCCGCGTGTTTTCAGTGGGGATCTGGACTACCTTCGAAACAAGTGGGGAGATCGTGCTTTACGGCCAGTCGAGTAAGACTTTTAACTGTTACCGGATTATTGGTAACCACCAGATGTATGAGGTGCTCGACGACACGGCGGCACAGACTATCCTCGCCATCGAGAGTGGTGACTCCATCCGCCGTGTCGCCCAACACCTCCACACACCCTACGAGACAGTGAGACAGGCCGTCAATCGGCTGGAAGACGCAGGCTACGTTTCCTATGATGACGGCCTCACTGTCGTCGACGAGCGAGTACGCGACGCAGCACTCGAGCTCGTCGCTGCCAGCGCCGGCGTCAGTCCACCCTCCATCGAGGAAACGTACGTCATCCCACAGTTCAGTGACTGGCCGTTCGCGTTCACGCGGATCGACGCCGTCTACGTGTGGACACAGGGCGGCTACCAGGTCGGTCGCGAGCCCGACGACTATCCACTGTTCCTCGCTGTTCGTGAGCAGGACGTCGACGCCTGGGAGACGTTTTTTGAGTCGTTCGACCTCCCGACCGCATTCGAGCGACAGCCCCGAGACGAGTTGGACGGACCGCTGCAGATCGTCCTCGAGCCACGCGCGTCACTCGATATCGAGCACGTTGAAGGGTACCCGGTGATCCCGAGAGCAGAGACAATCGAGTATATGCACGAGAACTACGCCCAGTTCCAGTCGGGGCTGGCGATGCTCGACCGGATGTACGAGGACCTCGACCTCGGCGTCGCGTATCGAGAGACCGAACGGGCCCAGCCATGAGCTTCAACAACCGAAGTGACGCGCTCATCGAACTGCTCGAGGAGCTCACCCAACAGGGTCACGAGTACGTTCTCGTCGGCGGGTACGCTGTCTCAGCGTTCAATGCTCGCTTCTCCACGGACCTCGATATCGTCGTCGCGCCGGACTCCAAGGCTGACTTCGTCGAGTTCCTCGAACAACAGGGATTCGAGGAAACGGACAGCCACGCCAAGGAATGGTTCTACGACACCGAAGTAATCGAGTACGAGAAGCGGCTCACGCCGCAGCAGCCGATCGGCTTCGATCTCCTGGTAAACGGACTCGGGTGTCGCCAGACGGAGGCACAGTGGTCGTTCGACTACCTGTACGACCACAGCCACCAACAAGAGGTGAGCGGAGGTACAGTGACGACCACAGCCAGAGTCATCGATGGGGCAGTCCTCGTCGCGGCAAAGCTCCATAGCGGCCGTGAAACAGACCTCCGGGACGTCCTGGCAGTAGCAGAAGAAATCGATCTCGACGCTGTCACGCCTCACCTTCGGCGAGGGGGCGACGATGCGCTACGGGAGCAGCTTGAGCGTGGACTGGAGATCATAGAGAGCGATGAACTCAAGCACGGGTATCGGAGTGACTTCGGGGCCTCAGCAGTCTCAGAAGAAACGGTCATCGCTCTCCAAGAGTATCTGTCTGCACAGATTAACCACCTGAGCTGAAGCGGTCGGGACCCCCTTGATCTGAAGTGAAGATAGGGTCCTTCAGCGGTGTTTACAGTCAGTCAAAAAATTGGAGGGGCGGTGTCAGTCGACCGTCGCTAACACACGGACATCCGTAGCTGAGTGTCGTTCCCGTTCAGTACGAGCACCATGCTCGCGGAGGAACTCATCAATACGGTCGGCAAGGGACTCCGCGTCCTCTCTATCAACGTGGACGATCAGCGTCGGATGTTCCTCGTCGCTGTTCTCAATCACGAGCGAGACATCCTTGAATTCGTCCGGCTGTCTATACGCCTCGAACTCATCGGCGACCTGGTCGGCCAGGTCGTCGAGTACCTCAATCGGTTCCTTTGTCATAGATTGAATATCGACCTTGGAAGGTTGTGCCATCGCGAAGGGTGAAGAAAACGTGACGTGACTTTCAGAACCACCTCCATCAGACAAACGCGAACGGAGCCTTCTCACACCGATGGTTTACCGAGAAGAAGATCGATCCACAGAAGGGACAATGGGTTAGAGTGCTCGCGGATCGCTATCGACAATGCTCGCAAACGCGACGTTCTCCTGAACTTGTTCGATTTCGACTGTTGGCTCGTCGCCGGGCTGAGCGCCGGGAACGATCACGACGTACCCCCGTTCGACTTTCGCAATACCGTCTCCTTGATCACCGACGGTTTCGATTGTCACGTCGCGCACTTCTCCCTCATCAACAGGAGGACCAGATGAATCATGGCTCGTGCTCCCCTGAGAGGCGGGATGCCGTGGGGCCTGTGGAGATGTTGATTCAGCTTTGGAGGAGGAATCAAGGAGAGCGATGCGGTACGTTTCATCACCGGTCAGCGCCCCGTGCTTGATCTCACTCGGAGGAATCTCGATGACGAAAGTGCCATCCTCCTCCTTAATTTTCGCAGTGAAAAGCGAACACAGGGAGTCTGAGATTTCTACCATAACTGGGTTTGATACTGGATACAATTAATCGGTCTCTTTGAGAAGGAGCGAACTGGATCAGCTGTCCTCAGCTGGTTCTTCCCAAGGAATGTCTCGCTTATGGACTACAGCGAGCTTCGAGTCGTCATCATCTTCTATTGCACTGAGACCACGCTGGACGAGAGTGTGAACCTGTCCAGCAGACTCCGGGAACGAAAATTGGTCATCCTCCGCGTCAGCACGGAGTTCCAGATAATGGAGGTACAACCTGAACCTCGTATCTGCTCCGATAGGCCACCAAATCGTCCCTATCTGCTCATCTACCTGATTGTCCCAATGCTCTATGAGTTCACGGATATCGTCGACGAGCTCCTCCCCAGAGGTGCGAAGGCGGAGGGAGTATTCCCGATCCCGCTCCATCTCTTCGATTATATCCTGAAGGAAAGGCTCAGCCTCCAGGGCGGTAGGTGAGGTCTGATCCGCTTCTAGCAGGCCTTCTAACGCCCGAATTTCTTCACGCCGAGCGGCTACAGCGTATGCGACATTGTACTTGTCCTCGGGGAAGATTTCGTGCTGACTCGGTTGCTGTGCCTGAGGGACAGTATCCCCAGTGGATGAGCTAAATAAGGTCTCAAAGAGTCCCATACGCTTCGTCCGGAGGGCACCCATAAGTACTTCCTGTCAGAGTGGACCTCAGCTCCGGCGACAGTGTACCTTCTTACCAGTCGTTGCGTAATCAGAGGATCTCGTGTGAATCCTGACCGACTTGGGAACGCGTATGAAACTCATCCAAAATATAGAGGATTGAAACATCAAATAATGACGTCAGCTGTTGCTGATATCGGACAATGTCTTTCTTATCTCCGGTCACAATACGCTGAAGCATATCGCGTTCTGCAAGCCCTATTGCGTCAAGAAGCCACTGAGAGTCTACTGGAGGAATCCGGGACTCCCGAATTCCGATGTGCTCCTTGACTAGACCGCGAGCGCGCTCCTGATCGTCATAAGTTGACGACATGACGTGGACAGCATCCATTAGTGCGTCTTTCCGCTCCTTTGCGTCGTGGAGAACACGATCTCGAAGATCTTCGACACACCGTTTCGCATTCCGTGGGGTGATTTCACGCGAGGAGAAGTAGTCCTGGAAGTGTCGAACAAAGTGTGGCTTGGCCTGACTTCGAACCTCAATATTATTGAAGAAAATCTCTAAGATCCTCTCAAAGGAAAGCCCATCGTAGCGCTGTAAATCGATTTCTCGGTTGTACATTGGGATATTATCCTCGACGTTCTCTTGAAAGTCTTCAAGAACGGTCCCGAACACGCCATCGGTATCGTCAGGGTCAACCTGTAGCTGATCGGGGTCAGACACAACTCGAGGCGCTCCTTGTGGACGGCTGCAATACTCGTAGATCACAAACTCACTCGTGAAGAGCGTGTTATGACCGTCTAGGATACGCTCTGCTTCTACGGCCCACCGATCGTGAGAAAACGTGAGTCCAATGAGGACGTTAGTGTCTACGAAGTATCGAGTCATTGGCCCGGATGGAGATCTTCGTGCGCAATTCCCCGGCGTTCAAGAATCGGAGCAACAAGTTCGTCAGCTGCACTCCGTTCAGATTCGAGTTCAGTCGGTAATCCAGAAAATTTCGCATCAAGGTCTTCCTCTTCGAATTCGTCAAGTTTCTGAATCGCAGAACTCCGAGCCTCCTCAAACGAGGTTATACCGAGGTTCCCACGAACCTCTTCCGGAGACATTCCCTGGGCATGCCGTTGAGCAAGCTCGAGTGCAAAGATACGCCAGAACGTTACATTCACCGTCATCAATCTGGAGGGATCAGGAGAATGAGAATGGAGTTCTCGAGTGACCGAGTTATACCACTTGATTAGTGGTCGATCGTACTCCGGAAATCGGTCGTTTGGAAATGATTCAAAAGTGTCGTGGACGGAGCTGAGTACTGATTCTCTGCTTGGGTCAACCTCAAAGAAATCGTGGTACTCCATATGTAACGTTCGTATTTTCTTATCTAGCTCCCGAAAATCCCGCTGAACCTGATACGGCGCATCATCATACATTCGGTCTGTGAGCCATTCTAATCCATGTTCGTAATATTCAGAGAGAGCCTCTGAGACAACAGAACGTAGGCGATCTTCAAGTCCGGGCTCGTTAATACTCGCTGAGGGGACAGTCGAGGGCGTGGCTGGAGAGACGGTACCAAAGAGATACCAATAATACGGAATCTCGATGTCCAAATTTTGCTCGGCAGATTTGACGTCAACACGATAGAGGAGCTTGTGAAGCGACTTTTTCGGCAGCGCATCCGCAGCCCCACGTTCGCGATTGAGGAGGCGCAGAGTCGTTCCCAAGTCCTCGCGGTTCATTATATCCAATATCTACCGCTCGTTTTATAGAAGTACCGTCGGGTCCCAGTAGACTATCCAACGACTGAGGGAAAAGTAATTCACACGAGACTTCCTTGTAACGAGATACATCGTGCCCATCTACAATCTATATAAAGAGCGGGAAGGGACAGCGCGACGCGGGGAGGACTATAAGGAAGTCGTCATTGAGTACATGGAAGGGCTGAATTACATGGTTGAGCGGGATTCAGCTTTCCACTCCACGCTTGACGATATTCAGTTTGTGAACAAAGCTACGGGCGATAAAGTGGTAGCCGAGGCAAAAGCGTATTCCACAGGCCTCAGCCCGAACGATTTTAGAGACGAATTGGCCCGGTATTTCCTCGAATATATCAAACAACCCCAACCCCACCGGTTTGATTTCTATATTTTTACGGAGACACTTTCTAATGACCAGCTCTGGAAAGCCCTGTTCGATCGTGATGTCACCGATAATCAGAAACTGGTCGACTTCTACGAAAAGCTCAAAGACAGCGTTAACGATGAGGTCGTAGATCGGCTAGATGATACTGATGTAGATGAGTTCCGAGATTTTGCTATCGATACCCATGTTTTCGTAGGTACATACGACGACCTCCGTCAACAAGCTCATCAGTTCGAGAAAACAGAACGGTTCCAGTACGAACCATATCTTCATTCGTATGAACCGGTTTCTGAGGAAACAGAATATGCGACGAATCTGTTTCAGGTAACCCGCTACCCAGAGACACTGTACATCGTAGAGACGACAGAGGAAGCCGAATCTGCTCGCGTCTATAATTACAACAACGAAGCGTTCCCCATCAAGCTTCACGAGCGGAAATTATATTCGCTCGTTCATCCGGACCATCTTCCGGGGTCTACTCGTCATTACATACACGAGGACCGTTTCGAAACGCGAGAGTTCGAGGAGTTCCTCCGAACGCGGGCTCAAGAAGAGGAGCGTGAAAACATCGTAAGATCCCTTCTCAGGGGGATTTTCACTCTCGTTGCAAGAGACAACGATTGTCTCATCGACCGTGAGAAAGGAACAACCGTATACCCGGAACTGGATCGCAGACAGCACGGTACCGAACGAAAACTAGGTCGATCATGGGTTGCAAAGGAGTTAGACTCCTACCCCGATGTCATCCACCGCGGTGTCAAAGTACGAGTACGGCGCTATGCGGGAGAATACTACTACGTTCTGCTACCCACACAGGTTTTCACTTCAGATGGTCGTCGACCTGTAACAGGCGAGCGTAAATCACGGCTCCAAAACGACTTCTCGCCAAATCGTTTCCACGCCCAGAATAGTAAGTACGACCGCCAACTGCGTGTCTGGGAAGAGTTGCTGATGTCGGATCAGACCCAGCTTGACCGGTTTATGGGTGAAAAGATACCCGTCGTAAAGGAACTCGAAGTAACCAGAGTTGACTCGCTGTCCCTCAATGTCCGCCCGCCCAAAGACGGAGACGAACGTGATGAGCTCATCGAGTCAGCTTCTGATCTCGAAAACACAGGTGGAATTGAACAATGACGCCCCAAGATACCCCGTTCACGCTTCGTCACCTCGAGGAGCCAGAGATTCAGTTTGAAGGAGGTACTGAAACCTCTCCCAAACGAGGCCTTATCAGATATGGTCCACGCCTCTATGAGGAAGGACACCATACTATCAAACTCGGGATTATCGGCGATCGAGATTCAATCCGCCGGTTGACCGAACTACTTCATGATATGGAGGTCGGGATCCATCCAGGAACAAGTGATAATCCGTGGCAGGTTCCCTATCCCGGGCTAGGTAAGAGTTCCCCGCTCAATCTCTCTATTAATGCAAAAAAGGGCTGGAGACGCCAAATTCGTCGACGAGACATCCAATCTGTTACGAGTAAATCGACCCCCAGAGATCGGATGGAGCGATTCCTGAAGCTAGTGCGGAAAGACATAGAGATAATCGAACGGGATTCGGTTCAGCCGAACGCAATCATCGTCTGTATTCCGCAAGAAGTGATGGACGCGTGTACTCCTGAGAACCAAGACCATGCGCGAATCCAGTCGGAAGGTTCTGATCTGCGAAATCGAATCAAACTGATCGGGATGGAGGCTCGAATCCCCACACAACTGATTAAGCCATCCACACTTTCGATCCGTACTGACCGACAGCGAGCATCTCGGGCCTGGAATCTCACAGTTGGACTTCTATACAAGTCTCAACGAGGGCATCCCTGGAAAACTCGGCAGATCGAAGATGGGCACTGCTACGCAGGGCTCTCGTTCTACAGAGAGCGAGACGAAGGAGATGATGTAATTCGAGCTGCTCTTGCTCACGTCTTTCACGGACGGGACCATATTATCCTTCAGAGCGATCCACTCCCGGATATCACCGAGGACGAGAATGGGTCTCCCCACCTCTCATATGAGGCGGCTAGACAGGTAGGTGAGCAGATTCTGGAATACTACGAAGCTCAGAAAGGGACACGTCCCAGCCGGTTCGTCCTTCATAAGCCATCTGTCTTCTGGGAAGAAGAACGTGAAGGGTTGCTTGATGCCACAGACGGTGTTCGCGATTTAGATCTAGTCTGGGTTCGTAGGCGGCCAAAGGTCAGGTTGTTCCCACCTACGGATTATCCCGCCATGCGGGGAACCCTCCTGAGCGTCCCTGATGACGACGTCCACTATCTCTACACATCCGGATATGTCCCGGAAGAGACGACCTATCAGGGGAGTGGAGTACCATCACCGATTGAGATCCGACCTGACGAGATTTGTGAGACACCCTCGTTAGAGATCTGTAAGGAGATTCTCTTTTTCACAAAACTCGACTGGAATACATCGGACTACGCAATTCGGATGCCAGCAACCGTGAGTGTTGCAAAGCGTGTCGGTACAATCCTATCCGAAGTAGATACTGAGTCCATTTCAGAGGTTCGGCCACAGTATTTCTACTATATGTGAATCGGTGAGTGAGAGGCTTATTCGTCTGAATCAGAGATTGGATCTAGCTGATAACCAGCAGACCGCAGAAATTCGCGGATATGCTCAACCTCTTGCTTCTCTTCAGGGGAACTCGTCCCGAGTAGTTCTTCAATTACCTGCTCTCCATCCTCATAGAGAGTAATTGATTCATTGAAGGAGGTGTTCTCAAGTGGATCTCGTCGCTCATCAATCACGATCGGTTGCCACCCGCCCTGGTACTGGTATCGGTAGAGGGTGATAGTGCGGACGGTGTCTTCGTCGACGAAGAAGCTCGTTTGTTCGCGTTTGCTGGCGACCGCGAACTTCCCGCTGTCGAGATCCGCAGCAAAATCCTCGAAATTGTGGAACTCAGCAGGAACCGGCCCATCGACGACATGAGTGATAATTCCCGGCCAAGTAAACCCATAGACACGCTCGAAGAAGCTGACACCATTGTCGTCGGGAGAATCAAACACGAGGAGAAGATCGCCCAGCTGGAGTTCTGTACCTGCTACGCTGATATGCGACGAATATGGATAGGCGTCGCCGTCGTCGAGGACTTCGATATCGGGCTTCGGCATATTGTCCGAGTCTGATCGGAGCTACAAAGAGATGGCTAATAGTTGGCGGATTGGACGTCAGATTGGCCAGAGGGGCGTATCATAGTCGAACTCCAGACCTGTTACACTAAACTCCTCTTTAAAATACCAAATGACTAAGTCAACTGTCTGTATACACCCTGATAACCTACTATGCAGGAAACTCAGGGAAGTGGACATTTCGTGATACAATTATGCCGATGATACGGGTACAGGACTGGACGAAAGAACAGCTAGAGGAGATTAAGGACGAGGAAGACCACACGTCCCTCGATTCAGTAATCAAGACGCTCCTCAAAGAACGCGCCAACGAAACTACCTCTACAAACGAATGAGCGATACGCCCACAACCACCGGCACGACGAATCGCCCGCCGAGTATTTTCGACTCTTGCGAACCTCGCCAGGACGTTCTCACCGGTGAACTCGCTGAGGACCAATTCGCGGCTAGCCTCGCGGACGTCGCCCACAGCGACGACGCTCCTGATGTCTACGCGGACCCTCGACTCTTCTTCGAGAAAACCTACCCCACTAGCGGTCTGCAGGAGCTTCTCACGCGTCTCGCAACCCGTTTCGTCGGCGCACATAACGACGACTACACCGGCACGAACGGCATTCTCCGACTCGACACCAGCTTCGGTGGCGGGAAAACCCACAACCAGATTGCCGCGTATCACCTCGCAGAATCGCCGAGTGCTGTCCCCGATCTGTCTGACTTCATCCTCGACCAAGACATCGCCGATGAGTATACTGACGCCGCTGCACTTGGTCTCGACGTCAACTCAGCCGTCTTCGTGGGCACACACGTCGACGCCGAGGACGCTCGCTCGAACTACGACGACCCTGACGCCCCCGCGACGAAGACGATGTGGGGCGAAATGGCCTACCAGCTGTTCGGGCGGGAAGGCTACGAATTCCTACGCGAAAACGACGAGAACCGAACGCCTCCAGGAACGACCAAACTCGAGCGGCTCTTCGAGCGGAACGACAATCCATCGCTCATCCTCATCGACGAGATCGCCGCATATCTCGAGCAAGCTGCCGCTGTCGAAATCGGAGATTCGACGCTCGCGAAGCAGACGAATACCTTCCTGATGTCGCTGCTGTCCGCGACGCAGAACAACGACAAGGTCACTGTTGTCCTCAGTATCGCGGACACCGCCTTCGCCGACCAAGCCGAAGACGTCCGTGGTCTCGTCTCCGAGACCATCTCTGAGTTCAACAGTATCAGCGACCGTGTCGAGGGCTCCATTACGCCGACGGAGGACAACGAAATTGCCGCTGTCCTGCGACACCGCTTGTTCGAGAGCGTCGCGGAAGATGGGCGCGATGCGACAGTTGATGCCTACATGTCTCTCTACACGGGTGATCGTGACTCCTTCCCCGACAGTGCGACGAACCCGGAACACCGAGACCGCCTCGAAGACAGCTACCCGATTCATCCGACGGTCATCGATACACTCACAGAGGAACTGGATTCCCTCCCGTCGTTCCAGCGCACTCGTGGTGCGCTCAAGCTCCTCTCCCGCGCAGTCTACCGCCTCTGGCAGCACCAGAGCGACTACCAAGAACGCCACTTCGTCCGCCTATTCGATATGCATCCCTCCGACGGGGACGTTCGTTCGACACTTCTCCGGCTGTTCTCGTCGGTCGACATGGACTTCGAGGCCGCGATCAAAGCCGACATCTTCTCGGAAGATGGCACGGCGAACGCAGAGGAAGAGGACCGGAATTGGGTCAAGAACGGACACCCCCCACTCGGAACACATCTGACGACGGCAATCCTCTGGAAAAGCATCGTGAAGGGCGCCGACGGGCGCGGCACTACACGCCGGCCTCTTCGACACGCGATTGCCAATACCGAAGTCGAGCTCGCGCACTACGACGACGCGCTCAATAACCTCCTTGGAGAGGGACGTCGGTCTGCGTGTTTCTACCTGCACGGAGACAACGGTGAGAAGATCCAGTTCAAGTCAGAGCCGAACCTCACGAAACTCATCGATTCCGTCGTCGAGCAGCTGCAAGACGGGCTCGCCCGACGGCATCTCGAGGAAGCCCTTGACGAGGCGCTCGGCCAGGGTAGTCTGAATGTGATTGTCGGACCGGAAGAGCCACACGAGATCCCGGATACGGCCGACGAAGCGCATCTGTGCGTGATGGACTTCGATACGGTCACCATCACGGACTACGAGACCGTCCCCGAGGCAATCCAAACGCTGTTCAAGAATACAGCATCGTCGAGTGGCGGACAGAAGACGCCACGGGTGTTCAAGAACAACGTCGTCTTCCTCGCAGCGAGCGCGAACGACGTAACTGACGCGAAGCGGACCGCAGAGCGCGTCGCTGCCATCAAACACATCCAGAATAATCTCGGCGACCAGTACGAGCTCAACACCGAACAGCAGGACAAGCTCGGTGAACGCCTCGATAGCGCGAAGGGCACGCTCGATCAGGACATCAAAAAGGCGTATACGCATCTCTACTTCCCGACTGGAGATGGCCTGGCTCATCGGAACGTCACCACCGACAGCACCATCCATCAGAGTGTCATCGAGAAGCTCGATGAAGCAGGCGCGATCATCCCCGAAGGAGAGGACGCCTACGGTGTTGATTGGTTCGAGGCGACGATCTGGAACGTCGGCTCGACCTCGATGACGACGAGAGCAATCGAAGAGCAGTTCGGGAAGCGCCAAGATGCAGAGATTCTCCTGTCCCCCATCCCCCTGCGAAAGACGATCGCCCGGCTCGTCCGTGAAGACGGGTACGCCTACTGGGACGAGGAGCAGAAGACCGGGTACTACACGCCCGAGACGACGCTCACGGCGACCGATCACGAACTCGACGACGCGAAGAATCTGCACGCAGGCCTCAGCTATCAGGACGTGAAGCTCTCGCAGTCGCACACACTCTACACCTCGCTCGATGAGCTGGTCGACGACGTCGGGAGTGAGATCGAATGGGAGGAACCCGACGAAGACGAAGAGCAAGAGGACGAGACTACTGACGACGATGATGAGGGGACTGGCGGCAGTAGCGGCGGCGGTTCAGGTGGCGATGACGAACCTGAGCCGTTCAGTAAACTCATCGAAGTTCGAACCTCCGAGCCCGCACACGTCTCTCGGGCCCTACAGGAAATGCGGGCTGACATCGCGGACGAACTTACCAGCGCTCGCGAGGAGTACGACGGACACCCTGACGAACTGACGCCCATCGTCGAAGGCGTCTGGATCCATCTGGACGGGGCCGATGCGTGGAAGGGCGCGTGGTTCACTGCAAACAAACTCAGCAACGATGAGGACTTCGCGGAGGACACGATGATGGACTTCGATTATGAGGCCAACGACGGAGCCGACTCGAAATCGGAGTTCGAAGTCGATTTCAATGGACGCCCGGAGGTCTTCGCGAGCCACCTCAGATTCAACATGGAGCCGGAAGATCTCGCGAATCCGGATGGCGGTCGTACCGCTGAAGCCGAGTTCGCGATTGAGTTCGACGAGGGCGATGACCGCCTCTATGGCGACACGTTCGACCTCCTGGACGAGCTCCTCGCGGTCGACAACGCATTCACCGTCACGATGCACACGCAGATCCGTGTGATCGAATCCAGCGAGGTGACCCAAGTATGAGCCAGGGCATCGCCGAGGGGAATTCGTTCGCCTTCACCACCGGCGCGTACGGGAATCGACCGACATTCGTGTTGACGCGTGATCGGGTCGACGACCAGCACGAAATCACGCTTTACGAGCTGGCGCCCCGTGATATCGCGACGGCTCGACGAGAACGGTTTGAGAGAGCCCAAAAAGCAGTAAGCGTCTCAGTACGCGAACTGGAGGAGGCCATTATCGGCGACCGTTCACCGTCCGAACTCCCCGGGGCAGATGACGCGGCGTACGATTGGGATGACTGGTGTGCGATTCGTATCGCGACGTTACGCGGCGGGGCGTTCAACGAGGTGAGTTTTCTCATCGAATCTACCTTCCGTGAGCTGAGTCTTGATCCCGAGACCGTCTGTACAGGAGACCCAGCAAGCGTGAGTCTCCCCGAAGCGGCCGGTGTTCGGCTCTCGATCGCGTTCCGTTCGATGAAGCCGATGCGACGCCGAGACCGTCTCCGTGAAGTCGCAAAGGGAATCGACCAGATGAGCCTGGGTGAATGCTACTACTGGCACGCTAAGGCTCGCTCGCCGTCCTCACCCAGCGGTACGAAAGCACTTCGCGTTTTGCTCGCCGACCACATCTAACGAGATTTCGATATTATGAGCGACTCCCACACGACATCCGAGACCGAACCTGAATCTGACGACGAGTACACCTCGCTGGCAATCGAGGGCGAACTCCCCCTGAAGGCAGTAGGGATTGAGAATCTCAAGGAAGCGAATCCGAAGCACATGCCGCCGCACCGGTACATCCACCCGTGGTTCGCTCGCCGCCCCACCCCTGCGGCTCGTCTGGCGATTCTTGGATCGGTAATGGAGGAGGGAACGAGTGCGGATGAACTGCTGTCGCTGATGCAGATCGGGCCAGACGGTCTAGAAGAGAACATCAGCGAGTACGTTCAAGAGCGCAAGACGACTGAAGGACAACGTGACGGGACACTCGGCGAGTGGTACGGCTATCCGAGACCGTTTACGCAGTCTCCGACCGAAGACGAGCTGGCAGATCTACATACCTCGTTGCGAGAGACCTGGGATGGTGAATTACCGACTGTTCTAGATGCGACTGCTGGTGGCGGAGTGATTCCCTTCGAGTCCATCCGCTACGGCTTGCCCACCATCGCGAACGAGCTGAATCCCGTCCCGTCGATGATTCTGAAGGTGATGTTGGAGTACGCGCCTGAGGTCGGGTCGCTCGAAGATGAACTCTACCAATGGCGCGACCAAATCCAAAAGAAGGCGAGCGAGGAGCTCGACGATCTGTACCCTACGAAGCGGGAGGGTCGTGAAGTGCTGGCGTCAGCCTGTACGTACCACATTCAGTGTGAGTCCTGTGCTGGGACGGTCCCGTTGGTACCGAAGTGGTGGCTCCACAAGCGTAGCGCCGGCGAAGGCGTCGCGATCAAGCCGGATTACGAAAACGGAGATGTGTCATATGAGTGTGTAGAACTTGCAAAGAACTCCGATTCTAGTTTTGACCCATCTGATGGACCGGTTTCAAGGTCAGACGTGGAATGTCCTCACTGTGGAGTAGTTACAGAGTACGAGGAGGTGCGCGATTTGTTAAAGAACGATGAGTTTGAGTATCAAATCTACGGAGTGAAGTACGACGATCCACGTGGAGGATCCGGCTACCGTGCTGGTGAGGAAATGGACCAGCAAGCGCTCAAGCGTGCCGAAGAGCGTATAGAATCCGACTTCGATCTCCTCACTTTCCTTCCGGAGAAAGTCGAAGTGAGCAGTCGAATCACTGACCCAGCTACTTATGGAATGGAAGAATGGCGAGATCTCTATAGTCCCCGACAGCTGGTCTCCCATTACGAGTACTGCCAAGCATTCCACGATACTGCTGATGAAATCCGCGCGGAACACGACGATCTGACCGCGGAAGCCATCCTCACCATCCTCACAGTGGCCGCGAGCAAAATGGTGGATTACAACTCCCGACTATCCTCGTGGCATACTGGAAAAGGATATCCAAATCCGATCTTCGTTGGGAGCAACTTCTCGTTCTGTCGAATCTTCTGCGACAACAACCTCGCAGCGGACACTATGGGGTACAACGATATGTCCCGGAAGGTCATCGACTCATACGAAGAACTCGCGGCGATGATTACCGGTCAGGATGCAGCGGACCTCTACTGTGGGGATGCAGCAGACCTCTCTTCGAAGGTTGGAGAAAACGAAGTCCAGGCGGCAGTGGTGGATCCGCCGTACTATGACAGCATCATGTACGCACAGCTGTCCGACGTATTCTACACGATGCAAAAAGCCTACCTCAGCGATGTCCACCCAGACCTCTACGCATCTGAGCTCACAAATAAATCCGATGAGGCCGTGGCGAACCCTTCGCGGTTCGAAGGTCTAGAAGGTGAGAAGTCCAAGAAGGAACTTGCAAAAGATGACTACGAAGAGAAGATGGCTGACATTTTCTCTGATCTCTACAAGAGTCTCGAACCGGGTGGCGTCTTAACGATCATGTTCACGCACAAGGAGACCGATGCTTGGGACACACTCTCTACATCGCTGATCGAATCCGGATTCACCATCACGGCTACGCACCCGATAACGAGCGAAATGCCGGTTAGGGCGGGGAAGCGAGAAACACAAAGCGCGGACAGCACCATCCTGCTTACTGGGCGAAAGCCTACGCAGGAAGATAATTCAGCTGTCGAGGCCACGTTGTGGGAAGACGTGAAGTCGCAGACCCGCGAAGCCGCAAAAGGAGCTGCGCGAGACTTGTTGGATTCTGGATTGAGCCTCACCAAGACAGATACTATAATTGCAGCGTTCGGTCCGACGCTACGTGTGTTCGCAGACAACTACCCTGTTGTAGACAAGAAAGGAGATGAAGTTCCGCCACGCGATGCTCTCACTGCTGCCCGTGACGCTGTTGCTGAAGTCCTCTCAGAACGTTATCTGGAAACTAAAGGTTTTGACGACCTTGACGGACTCACCCGGTGGTACGTCCTCTCGTGGCTCATCTACGACTCCGATACAATGCCATACGACGAAGCTCGTCAGCTTGGCATCGGTGTTGGTGTCAATATCGATGACGTGAAACGCGACACAAAGATCTGGGGGAAAAGTAGTGGTGATGTCCAACTCAAAACGCATAGCCACCGCGTGCAGGACATCGTCCGTGTCGAAAATGGAGAGGATGTCTCCAGTCGGAAGTATCCGGTTGACCCGACTAGTGAACGGTTCAGTTATGGAATCGATGCAGTACACTCTGCCATTCACGTCTACGAAACCAAAGGTCCAGAAGCTGCCTGGGAGTGGCTATCCGATCGCGGCCTGAAGAATGACGAGCGATTCCGTACCTCCGTCACCGCTCTCCTCGAGGTACTCCCCCCAGAACACGAAACTGCGGAAACCCTTCGCGATATACTCTCGGGGCGCACGGGCGAATACCTCGATATCGACATCAGCAATATCAATCTCAACGTTCGAGGAGAGGACGACGAAGATAATCAGGCAGCACTCAACGAGTTCGAATAAATGACCCTCAGGGACGTCTCGTGGGAGCCGGTGTACGAGAGCGAGTTCCGGACCAACCGGACGCTCATGGAGACGTTCTACCGGCCATTCCTCAACGAAGTCATCCGCTACGACCGGCTCGCCGGCTATCTGAGTCTGCGTAGTCTGGCACACGCTCTCGAAGGGGTTGACTCCCTCCTCGAGACTGATGGAACAGTACGTGTCATCGCTGGAGCCGACCTCCAGAAGCGCGAGAAGGGAGCGATGTTCCCTGACGCAGATGAACCCCTGGAACCGTGGGTTGAGTCCCAGCTCACCATCATCGCGACCCTCCTCGACCGCGGCGACCTCCAAATCAAGGTCGGCGACCCCAAAGGCGGTGACGGACTCTTCCACCCGAAGCTCGGCATCGGTGTCGATCGCGAGGGCAACAAGATCAGCTTCGAGGGGAGTATCAACGAGACGCTCAGTGCGTGGCAGTACAACTACGAACGCTTCAAAGTTCATCGCTCCTGGAGCCGCGGCGAGGCGAAGTATGTCGAGGAAGACGTCTCGACGTTCAACGCACTCTGGAACGGCTTCCACCCCTCCGTCGATGTCTTCGAGCTCGACGAAGCTGCACGCCAGGACCTCATCGACTGGAAGGACACCGATGGAACGCTCGAGGAACACGTCGAGCGAGTCCAGAATCACGACCCCCAGACGACGGTGCCCGAAGACGATACCGCTGGTGTCGTCTCGGTCGCCGGACGAACACCGGGAGGAATCCATCTCGCAGAGGAAATCAGTACTGTCACGCCCTGGCCCCATCAGCGAACGATCTCCGATACCGCTGTCAGTATCTATCCGAACAACCTCCTGTTCTGTGACGAGGTGGGGCTCGGCAAAACCATCGAAGCAGGCCTGACCCTCTCACGGCTAATGCAGGTCGGAGAGGCTGAGCAGGCGCTGTTTCTGGTTCCTGCAGGGTTGGTACAGCAGTGGCAGAACGAACTCCTCGACCGCTTCAATATCCACGCCTACTATCACGAACGATCCTACGACGGCGATTACATGATCGGTCCTCTCGGAGACGCAGAGGATCACCGTATCCCCACATCCGGAGCGGTCGACGCTGATGCCTGGGAGAACACGCCGATTGGTTCGTTCGTTACGGAGAGAGATGAGCCAACCGTCGTAATCGAGTCGTGGCATACCGCCCGCCGAGAAGGTAATCAGGCACACGTCGCCCCACGCATCGACGAGAGCGTGTGGGACCTCACAGTCGTCGACGAGGCACACAGTGCTCGCGAGGAGACGAAACTCTACGACCTGCTCGGACAGGCCGAAGAGGCCTCCCGGTGTCTATACGCTCTCACGGCGACTCCCATGCAGTTGAATGTTGGCGAGCTCTACGATCTCCTTCGACTATGCGATCTCCCAGAGGGTTGGGACGACAAGGACCGATTCGTCGAGTTCTTCGAAACACGGCAAGCACTCGAAGATAGCCTCAGTACCGTCGGCTCTCGCTATCAGAATGTAGCTGATGGACAGCAACAGGTTCTCCAACAGTTCCAGAAAGAGCTCGATCTGGAGGAGGACGAAGGCCGACCAAGAATTGAACGGTTCGGGAAACTCATTCACGAACATCTCACGTCGAATCCTGGCTACGACGAGCAGGCGAAGGCGCTAGTCGAGGTGACGGACACAGAGTCGATTCAACAGCGGAAAGCCCTCGAGAAACTCGTCGGAGTGCGCGAAACCTCACCTCGCTTTGACGATCCGCGCTCGCTCATTTTCGACTGTGGGCCAACGGAGTGGAGCGCACTTGTGGAAGCTTCTCAGTGGTCGACACCGGTTCAGTCCCGCATCTTCCGGAATACTCGAGCGGTCTTGGAGCAGTGTCAGGATCTAGGGCTCCTCGACGATACGGTTCCGACCCGGGATGTCGAGACAAAACGGATCGAACTGGGTGACGCAGCCCCGTTGTACGACCAGGTAGAGCAGTATATTGATGAGACGTATAAGCAGTCGCAGAAAGTCCTGACAGGAAAAGAGAAGCTCGCATTAGGCTTCGTGATGACCACGTATCGTCAGCGCCTGACGAGCAGTCTCCACGCCATCAAGCAGAGCCTCCAGCGCCGGATGGAGAAGCTCGACGAGAAGGTTGAGGACATGACCGAGGAGGTCTCCGAGCTTAGTAGGGACGCCGGAGTGACGGAAGCGACCATCGACGAAGCGATCGGCCAAGCATCCCTCGACGCCTATCAGCCAAGTAGTCGTGGTGCCGCCGACGTGATTCAGGCGGAGCGGACGGCCCTCCAAGAGTTCGTGGACGATCTCAGGCAAGCCCACACCGACCCGAAGGTAGCGCAGCTGCGCCGCGACATTCGCTCACTCCGTCAGAGCGCCCGTGATAACATTATCATCTTCACGCAATATCACGACACCCTCGAGCATATCCGTGAGACGCTGACAGACACGCATCCAAACGTCGGTACGTACAGTGGTGGTGGCGGGATGCAGTACGACGAAACTACCGGAGAGTGGGTGAACGTCGGTAAAGAGGCGATCAAGCGCGATTTCACTGACGGCGATACCAATATCCTGATCTGTACAGACAGCGCGAGTGAGGGGCTGAACCTCCAAACTGCGGATGCGCTGATCAATTTCGATTTACCGTGGAATCCGATGCGGGTTGAACAACGCATCGGTCGAATCGACCGTATCGGCCAGAAGAACGAGGTCGTGAAGATCATCAACTACGCCTACAAGGACAGCATCGACGGCGACATCTACGAGGAACTGGAGGGACGGTTACAGCTGTTCGAGAACGTGGTTGGGCCGATGCGTCCGGTACTGAACAGCATCGAGCAGGACATCAAAGACGCCGTTATGGGTAGTTCCGGGTCGGATGACACCAGAGAGCCTAGTGAGCTAGTCGTCGAAGAAGCGGACTCACGGGCAAAACGTGCCCAGGAGAAAGCCGAGGAGACCGGGCTAGCAGGTGAGCCAGAAGAGGTATCGACGAAAGAGGCGATAATCGAGAGTTCCGGACTTGACGGGTGGGAACCCTATTGCTATCCCGCATTCGATGATATCGGGACCGGTGATCGGTCGTATGAACCGTTGGTGAGCTTAGAGACGATTGAGACACAGCTTACGCAAAGCGACCGTCTCGAAGAGACAGAATGGTCGTTTACTGCCCTCCGGAACCATGACCGCGCCGACGACTTCGAAGATATCGTCGACGATGCATACGTTCTGGAACTGCCGGAGGAGGATGCAGTAGCAATGCCGGATTCGCTCAGAGAGACAGCTCAGGCAGAGCTTGGAGGGGGTAGCGGTGTTGTTGTGACGTTCAACCCAGAGATTGCTGAGCAGTTCCCGTCGATTCGGCTGCTCCTACCTGGGGATCCACTATTCGAAGCACTCGTCCGCGAAGCTGCCCCAGCAGAAGTCGATAATGTGGAGTTCGTCTGTGGTCAGCGTGGAGAGAGTGGATCGTCTGTGACCCGAAGTAGTCAGGTCGCCGAAGCCAAACAAGCGACTGTTGTAGAACCAGCTGTAACGAGTGAGAGTGTGAAAAATCTCCTCGGTGGGACGAACTCGGTCTCAGATATCGACGATGCAGAGCAGACTGTCCTGAACTGGTTATCCCAACTTCCAGCTGCAGAGTAGAGACACTTTCCAGAAGCAGAGGGCTTTCCGGAAGTTCCCGGAAGGACGAATCTTCCACAAACAAAACTGCCGGACGTCACCGTGATTGAGGTAGCTATGAAGCCGTCAAATGGAGTGATTCCGGAAGCAACCCGGTCACGTTTTTAGTACTAGCCAGAAAACCAGTCTATCAAGCAAAGATGATTCGCGATGCTCGCGTTCTCCGCGCCGGGTTTGTTCCTCGGGAAGTTGAGCATCGCGACGCCGAGGTCAACCACCTCTCCAGCGTTCTCGAGCCCATTACGAACGGTGAACCCGCCGACACGGCCATCGTCACCGGACCCAGCGGCGCCGGCAAGACGTGCATCTCGAAGTTCGTCACCGAACGACTCCGGGAAGAGGTCCTCGACGTCGAGACCACCTACGTCAACTGCTGGCGCAACTACACCCGATTCCGGACGCTCTACCAGATCCTCGACGACCTCGGCGCGACTATCGACATCCACCGGCAGTCGACGCCCCACGACGAACTCGTCGACCGGCTCCAACAACACGACGGTCCGCGAACCGTCGTCATCCTCGACGAGGTCGACCAGCTCGAGGACCCAAGCGTCATCTACGACCTCCACAGCCTCCCGCAGTTCGCGATCATCTGCATCGCGAACAAGGAAGAGGAGCTGTTCAGCCGCGTCGACGACCGCCTCGTGAGTCGACTCCGCTCCAGCGAACACGTCCGGATGGACAAGTATCACGACGAGCAACTGTACGACATCCTGAGTGCGCGGGCGAAGTGGGGCCTCGACGAAGACGTCATCGCAGACGACCAGCTTTATCGAATCGCCGACGCGGCCGCCGGCGACGCCCGCCTCGCAATCGGCATCCTTCGAACGGCCGCCGGAAAGGCCGATCGCGAGAACCACGAGCGCATCACCGACGACATTCTCCTGGACGCCGCCGAGGATGCTCGGGCCCAAATCAAGCAGAAGAGCCTCGACTCGCTCACCCCCCATCAACGGGTTGTCTACGACATCGTTCGCGAACACGGCCCGGTCGGGCCGAGCGAGATTCACGAGCTCTATACCGAGGACGTCGATGACCCACGGACGAAACGGACTATCCGCACGTACCTCTCGAAGATGGAACAGTACAATCTCCTCGAGGCAGAGGGGACGAGTCGGGATCGAGAGTACTCACTCGTCGATTCGGCAGCGGCGTCGCCGATGCAGTGACCGTTACGCCGTCAGCTATCCCGAACTATACTCACTGAGACCCGATTGCTCGTGGTCCAGCGGCTCGATGACCTGGGGGTCGTCGTTGCCGGGGTTGTTTACTCGCGTCGAGATCTCGTAAGCGTCTAGATCGTCCTTCGGATACGGCTTGCACAGTTCCTTGCGGGTGTCCGGGTCTGCAGCGAGCCAGTCGGACTCCGCGTCCTGCGGGAGGACGACCGGCATCCGGTCGTGGATTGAGTTCATCAGGTCGTTCGGCTTCGTCGTCAGAATCGTGACGCACGAGATCGTCTCGTCGTCGCCCTCCCAGACGTCCCAGAGGCCGGCCATCGCGAAGGCAGGGTCGTCTTCGCGGTAAATCCGGTAGGGCTGTTTCGACCCGCCGTTCGGTGACCTCCACTCGTAGAACCCCGACGAGAGGACAAGACAGGGACGTGATTCCCACGCCCGCTCGAAGACGCGTTTCTCGTCGGCAGTCTCGGAGCGAGCGTTGATGATGCCCTCTTCGGGTTCGTCCGCCCAGAACGGAATCAGTCCCCAGTGGTAGGCGTCGATCTCATCGGAAGCCTCGTTCGTGACGATGTGGAGGTCGTCGCCAGGCGCAATGTTGTATCGGGGTGTGTACCCGCCGTCCGTGACGACCTCGGCGTCGAAGCGGGCCTCAAGGTCGGCCTGGTCGATGAAGAGCGAGTTCCGGCCACACATACATCCTGATTCGACCGGGAGATTATTCAACGTGTCTGGATGTCCGAAAGCCCGGACTCGTTCGATTAGAGCTCGGTCGGGGGCAGCAGCTCACAGAGGACAGCTGCTTGGTCAAGAAGTGCGTCGAAGAGTCGTTCCGTCGGCCGATACAGCGCATGAAGTTCATCGACAGTATAGGTCGTTTTCTCATCGTCGTTGTGAGAGAGAAATCCACTTTCGAGAAGCGGGGCAAGGGTAGTATCTAGCGCAGCACCAGACCGTCCGGATTCGACTTCGAATGTGTGTCGAGAGAATTCAGGAAGGCACCGCGTACAACAGCTTAGGACGTGAGCACGTCGACCGGCGAATAACTCGTTGAGAGAGGTTCGATGAGTTCGAGTCCAATAGTCGTCGAGCTTGACGTATGTACGGACGATCGGGGACATATCGTTGAGCGATCCATTGGCGTGAATGATCCCGAGATCGTTGAGTGCGTGTCGGTCTTGGATGACCAATGACTCTCCC
This sequence comes from Natrinema versiforme, assembly GCF_005576615.1. Taxonomy (NCBI): domain Archaea; kingdom Methanobacteriati; phylum Methanobacteriota; class Halobacteria; order Halobacteriales; family Natrialbaceae; genus Natrinema; species Natrinema versiforme. The sequence continues at coordinate 248,829 of NZ_CP040331.1, read as the reverse complement.
AGTGGGTGGAGAACAGTTTGGAGAGCATCGTGAAACCGCGAGGTGAGGAATTCTCCCGCGACAACGTGAGAGTTCCCGATGTTTCGAGTCGGGTGGATTGCTTCGTGATGATTCGGATCTCGGTGATCGACGTAGGTTCGTGGATAGCTCATAGAGCACCGCATACAACGCAGTGTTGAGCATTAACATTCCGAGCGAGAGAATCTGAGTCGACAGCTGTGGTCTATTAACCAACACCCTGATGCAAAGCGCAGATCTGTTGGTTAACAATAGGTAGGTTTTGATTCAGGAAATGGTCTCGGAAACAGCCTCTACATAGAGAATTCACGGGACTGTACCGTGATTGGATACGATCCATCTGTATTCCCTGAAACGTGGAAGTGACACGCCGCGGCTTATCGGGATTGTGGACATCCAATCAAGTATGCCTGACCAATCGACAGCTCCCTCGAACCGTCTTGCGGTGAACCAGCCGACGCGGGGGGCAGACCGGAATCGGTCCCTTGCTGACCAGGCCGATCCGGCTACGGACGAGATGCTGTTGCCGCAGCTTGACGACGGCATCACGCTGCTCGACGTCGAAGGAGGCCGCGGCGTCCCAATCCTGCAGTCGCTCGTGCTCGACCACCTCCTCCTACACGACGGACCCGCCTTCTGGGTAGACGCAAACGGGCACGCAACGACGACGACACTCGCCCAGATCGCGCCCAGTCAACGGTTGCCCAACCGAATCCACGTGGCACGCGGATTTACCGCCTACCAGCACTACGGCGCGGTCTGTGATCTTCCGACAGCGGTGAACAAGTCGATCCAGATGTCCACCGCCAATGCCGGGGCGGGCGGTCGAGGGGCGCCAGGTCGTGACGAGGACACGTCGCCTCAAACCCCCGCCCTCATCGTCGCGCCGGCCGTCGACACCCAGTACCGCGCCGACGATGCCCTCGGCGGGACCCACGCGAAAACCCTCCAAGCCCGAACTCTCGCCCGGTTGGCGACCTACGCCGATGGGTACGATATCCCGGTGCTCGTTACGCGAAACGAACGAAACGAATTCACCGAGCCAGTCGCGACGGTTGCCGACCACCACCTGAAGTGCGAGCAGACCTGGATGGGGCCGAGGATCCTCGGCGAAGACTTCGAGACGCTCGTCTATCCCGTCGATGACGGCGCGTACTACCAGACGACGTTCGCGTACTGGCGGCAGCTGCTCGCGGCACGCGCCACGCAGGTCGGCGTGGAACCGACGACGCCGGCGCCGTCGACGCCGACTCCGGAGGGTGTCGGAACGGGCGTCACCGCTGACGGTGAGACGGTCGCGGCCACCGCAGATCCCTTGCTCGATGCGTGGACGGCGAGTGGTACAGGAGGCCGATAGCGATGGGGCGTACGAACCCAACCTACCGAGATGCGCTCCGGGCCATCGAAGAGCGCTGGGCGGAGTTCCGGCGGGCACTGCGGCGTCGCGACCAGCCGCGCTTCGACCGGCTGTTCGAGTACGCCCGCGAGCACGCCGACGCGAGCGGGCTGTTGAACCACCAGAACCCGCTGCTGCCGGCGCTACTCAGCATCGATCTCGAACAGGAGGCCCGCCTTGACGACCACGAAGAGCGCCTCAAGGAGCTCGAAGCCGCAGTCACAACGAGCGATGACCAAGAGAGCGCCCCATCGGACCCGAACCCGTGACGATGCCGTTCAGTATCGATTTTCTGGACGACGGGCGCGTCATAGAGTGGGAGGCAACTGCCGACGGCGCCGTCGCGACCGAGCGCGATGACTACACCCCACGCTTCTACGTCGCCGTTCGCGACCCAGCGACCGACCTCGATCTCACGACCCTCCAGTCAGTGTACGACCAGCACCCGGACGTCGTCGCGACCGAGATGGTTGCGCGACGCCCCGGCTTTCGACGAGACGAGGAGGCCGTTCTCGCAGTCGACGTTGCCCACATCGATCGCGTCACTCCACTCGCCCGGCAAGCGCGCCAGCTGTCGGCCTATCCAGTCGGGGATCTCGCCTGTTTCAACGTGGACTTTTCGCGAGAGTTTCGGTACTGTCTGGAGACCGGCGCCGATCCGACGCCGGCGAGCGAGCTGTCGATGCTTCGGCTCAGCGTCCCGGTGACCGAAACGAGCAACGATGTCTACGAGGAACTGTCCGTCGCCGGCGACACCGTCACCGGCTCGCCGACGGATATCCTGACCGCCGTCCAGGGGGCGCTCGACGCACACGATCCGGACGTCCTGGTCTGCTCGACGAGCGAGATCGTCCCGACCCTGTACGAGATGGCGACGGACGCCGGCGTCGACGACTTCTCGCTGAGTCGGTGGCCGGACGTCGACTACCAGCAGCTCGCGAGCCGGTCGACGTACTCGAGCTATGGTCGCGTCGGCCACTCGCCGGCACGGTACAACGTGCCCGGCCGGGCGATCATCGACGAATCGAACACGTTCTTCTACGGGGAGACGAACCTCGAGGGCGTCCTCGACCTCGTGTCGCGCTCGAACAAGCCCGTCCAGGAGCTCGCGTGGGCGTCGATCGGGAACGTCCTCACTGCCATCCAGATCTGTGAGGCCCACGACCGCGGTGTCCTCGTGCCGTGGAACTCGTGGCGCCACGAGTTCTACAAGCCAATGGGGACGCTCCACGACGCCGACCGCGGCGGCTTCATCTTCGCACCCGAGGTCGGCCTCCACGAGAACGTCCACGAACTCGACTTCTCCTCGTTGTATCCGAACATCATCTGTACCCGGAACGTCTCGCCGGACGTCATCCGGTGTAGCTGCCACAGCGACCGCGACGACGTCCCCGGCCTCGGATACTCGATCTGCGACGACCGGGGCTACCTCGTCGACGTGCTACAGCCGATCATCGACGCTCGCGACGAGATCAAGGCGGCCATCCGTCGCGAGAAGGAACGGGACGACCCCGACGAGGACCGGCTGGCGGAACTCGAGGGACGGTCGGGAGCGCTGAAGTGGATCCTCGTCGCCTGCTTCGGCTATCAGGGGTTCAGCAACGCGAAGTTCGGTCGCATCGAGTGCCACGAGGCGATCAACGCGTTCGCTCGCGAAATTCTGCTGACGGCGAAACAGCGACTGGAAGCTGGCGGCTGGCGGGTCGTCCACGGCATCGTCGACTCCATCTGGGTGACCCCGGACCCCGACGTCGACGACGAGGACCGCGAGGACTTCGAGACGCTCGCGACGGAGATCACGGAACGCGTCGAGATTCGGCTCGAACACGAAGCTCAGTACGACTGGGTGGCGTTCGTCCCGCAGCGCGAGAGCGACGCCGGCGCGCTGACGAAGTACTTCGGCAAGGTCGCCGGCGACGACGACTTCAAGGTCAGAGGCATCGAAGCCCGGCAGCGCTCAACCCCGCCGTTCATCGAGGACGTCCAGCGGGACTGTCTCGACCGTCTCGATGCGACTCAATCTCCGGACACCGTACTCGACTGTCTCCAGGACGCAATCAAGCGCCTCCACGCTGGGACGGTGCCGGTCGAGCAGCTCGTCGAACGGAATCGTGTCTCCAAGCCGCTGGAAGGATACACGCAGAACACGCAGAACGTGGCGGCGCTGAAGCGGGCTCGGAACCAGGACCTCGCTATCCACCCGGGACAGGACATCGAGTACGTGGTCGTCAACGACGAGAAGAGCTCGCGAGAGCGGGTCGCGTTGGCCCACGAAGAGGTAGAGTCGTACGATGCGTCGTACTACGAGACACAACTCGTCAGAGCTGTCGAGAGTGTGCTGTCACCGCTTGGCTGGGATCGGACGGAGATTCAACGCGAGATCGCGGAAATTCGGGAAACGGACTTGACCGCCTTCACTGAGATTGGAAGAAGTTAACCAACACTATCGAAGTATCGGGAGGTTTGTTGGTTAATGCTGAGCGCTCTTATGTAGAACTGCGGAAAGCCCCGATAACGAGACAATCAATGGTTGAATCGACGGATTCGCCAGCCAGAGTGAGTGACCGAACGATGCCGAAAGTGTGAGCGGCCTGTTCCAAGCCCTGCTTGGACAGGCCGCGAAACTTCCGCAGCCACGGCTGGACGAGCGAAAACAGGCACTCTGCTTGGTTAATATGGACGCCGTCAGGCGATACGTATCTCTCTTTGTGGACGACTGTCCGGTGGTCACGCTTCATTTCTCGATACGCCTGGAGTCCGTCGGTCCAGACCTCTCCCAACGGCTGGGAGAGGTCTTCAGTCTCCTGAATTACTGGTTCCAGATCGCCTTCATAGTTGATGCCCAGCTGGCCGCGAATCACCCGAAGCGAGTCGCGGCACGCCGCGACGAGCGTCAGTTGATCACCATGCCGTCCTCGCCAGCGTGAGCGCCCTCTCTGAGACGAGCCGCCGCGAGAACGGCTGTTCCGCGGCGGCTCTTGGCCTTTGTAGCCCGAACAGACTCTACCAGACTCGTCGACTTGCGTCGGGCCATCGATGGTCTGGTCAAGCAGCTTCCAGACAACGGGGAAGCCGCGATGGATCGCGGCTTCCACCTCCCGAATCGCCGTGTGAACGGTTTTGTAGGCTCGACCGAGCAACGGCGCGATCTGGTTGATACTGAGCAACGTATCGACGTAGAGCGTGAACGCGAGAAGTACCTCGCCGCAGGTGAGGTGCTTCTCGTGGAACGGCGTTCCGTAGGTGTATACCGGCTTAAAGTTGCAGCCTCGGCACCACACGCGGTCGAGATGCGGCCACGTTTGAATGGCGGTGTGCCCGCACCGTGGACAAGATGTGTTCTCCCAGAAGTCCTTGAGTCGCCGCTCGATGCCCGCATCGAGCGGCTCCGTGTTGATCTCGACGACGCCCAACTCGATCAGCTCTCGAAACATCGCGCCGAACGCCGGCTGAGCAGAAGACATACTCCTAGATTATGCCTGGGCACAGTGTAACTACAGGGTCTTTCCGTAGCTCTACACAAGAGCGATACGAGAGCAGCTGATGTCCTACGAACCACCGACCCCATCAGCGAACCTCCCAACGGAGATAGTCAACACGCTCAACGAGTCCACTCCGGAGCACCTCCGTGACGTTGCCACGTACGCCGAAGAGCTAGCCGAACACAAGGAACGTAAGGCCTGTCTTGAGGAGGAGGGAGACCAAGACGAGATGGAGGAACGACCAGAGGACCTACCAGACGATGTCCCCTCAAAAGCGACGATCACGATCAAGGAAATCAACGACAACCGCTACTATTACTGGCAGTGGAGAGAAGGAGACAAGATCAAGTCCAAATACAAAGCGCCAGTTAGCCCCGACGAGTAGAAATGATTGTCGAGCAGCGTTCGAAACATATCGATAGAGGAGTATTCGATAAATAGTCAAACAAAGGCTTGTTGTGAAGCCGCCAGCCGATCTCGAATTTTCTCTATCCATTTCTCCTTACTTTCCGATTTCTCGAATCATGGTTGCATATCCCTGGATGAGCTCAATCTGATACTACCCTTGTGCGAGGTCCTATGAGAAGGAGGCTTAGATATTACCAAATAGAGGTTCGAGTACGATGTTACTCTAACAACGGAAGTGGTGGGGTTGGTAGTATATAAATAACGGAAGACAACGGAAGCAGCGGAACCAAAGGTTAAGGGGGTTGACTGAGACACCCCACTCAATGAGCAATTTCAGTTTCGAACCAACCGGCCGGATCTTCAAGGAGCGTGAAGCTCTCCTCGAGGAGTGGACACCAGAAACACTCGTCGGCCGTGATCAGGAACTGGAACAGTACCACGCGGCGCTCCAGCCAGTGATCGAAAGTGAAACACCCTCTAATATTTTTCTCTATGGCAAGAGCGGTGTCGGGAAAACGGCCGCCACTCGATTTCTACTAGATCAACTCAAAGAGAGTGCAGCCAACGTTGACCATCTTGATCTTCATACCGTCGAAATTAATTGTGACGGACTCAATTCTAGCTATCAGACGGCCGTCGCTCTTGTGAATGAACTTCGCAATCCTGCAAACCAGATTTCGAATACGGGCTATCCACAAGCCTCTGTCTATCAGTTCCTCTTTGACGAAATCGACGATCTAGGCGGCACCATTCTCATTGTCCTTGACGAAGTCGACCATATCGAAGACGATAGTCTTCTCTATAAACTGCCCCGAGCGCGATCAAACGGTGATATTTCGAATGCTAAACTTGGAGTGATTGGAATCTCGAATGACTTGAGCTTCCGGAACCAACTCAGTTCGAAGGTTCGCTCTAGTCTCTGCGAGAAAGAGGTTTCATTCAGCGCCTACAATGCGATGGAATTGACCAAGGTTCTGCGACAACGAGAATCCGTGGCCTTCCACGATGACGTCCTCGAAAACGGTGTCATCGAAATGTGTGCAGCATACGGTGCGAAAGATTCTGGGGACGCACGGCAGGCGCTTGACCTCCTGCTCGAGAGCGGTGATATCGCTAGAGAACGGAAGGCTGATCGTGTTAAAGAAGATTACGTCCAAGAAGCCCGTGAACGATTGCAGACTGACCAGATTATCGAAGGAATCAGCAACTACTCGTTGCATGGTCAGCTCGTACTATGGGCACTGACGGTACTCCAAGAGCAGGGCGAGACGCCGGCCCGGACGCGGGAAATCCGAGGACCCTACGAGATGTTGTGTGAGCAGGAAGGGAACAATCCTGTTTCTGACCGAGCAGTTCGTGAATATCTTGCTGAACTCGAGACACTAGGGATTATCAAGTCAACCGAGATCAATCGTGGGAAGGGTGGTGGAAAGTACAAAAAACACGAGTTGAATCAATCGACTTCGAGTGTGAGAGCGGGACTCGAGGAGTTGATGGGGACAGCTCCCTGAAGTGTCACCCCACTACTTCCGTTGTTATCCAATACTATTTAGATAGGTTACATATGGACTTACCCCACTGGTTCCGCTGTTATCAAAAGGGTGGGGTTAGGTGGGGGGGTTAGCCCCCACCCCACTACTTCCGCTGTTAGCATTCTAATCAACCGCTGAGGAACTGCTTTTCTGCCTTTTACTTTTCTAGGTCTCTAGAATAGAGTTAAGTATAGGCACTAAAAACAGTATCCGTAGGCTGTTCAACACTAAACAACAAATCACCCTCCTCACATGGAGGGTGATGCCATTGTTCAATCGCTAACAGCGGAAGTAGTGGGGTGGGTGGGTAATTCTACGATATTAACGAGGCTGCTGTGAAGGCCGTCAATTCTAGTTCTCGAGTCTCAGCAAGTTCCGTTGGATATCTGTTCGATCCCAACCTAACGGCAGCAGTACTCTCTCAACTGCACAGATAAGTTGCGTCTCGTAGTATGTTGGATCGTACGATTCAGGATCTTCAGGACTAGTGCCACCCTGTCTCACGATGTCTTCTTGAACTCATCCTCACCAGCGACCTTCCCGAAGTACTTCGTCAAGGCATCAGCGTCACATTCGCGCTGGGGGACGAACCCAGTCGTAAGTAGCCTCATGTTCGAGGTGGATTCCGTGAACAACCTGCCAGCCGCCAGCTTCTAGCCGTTGCTTCGCTTCAAGCAGTATTTCGCGAGCATACGCGTTGATCGCCTCGTGGCACTCGATTCGCTCGAATTTCGCGTTGCTGAACCCTTGATAGTCGAAGCAAGCAACGAGAATCCACTTCAGCGCACCTGACTGCCTCTCGAGTTCCGCCAGTCGTTCCTCGTCGGGGTCCTCACGCTGCTGTTCGCGACGGATAGCCGCCTTGATCTCGTCGCGAGCGTCGATGATGGGTTGGAGGATGTCGACAAGGTAGTCGCCCTCGTCACAGATGGAGTACCCGAGTCTGGGGATGTCGTCGCGGTCGCTATGGCAGTCACACCGGATAACGTCGGGCGAGACGTTCCGAAGTGACTTCTCTCGCGTTGGTGCCATCTAGATAGGAAAACGATTGTGAAATTGTTTAGAAGGCGAGCAAACGAGATCTTGATACGGAGTATTTTGTATATACTTCACCTGTTCACGAACTCATCTAACAAAGATTTAACCGACATCGGTGACCTTCTTCATGTGTGTCATTTCCCCGCGCCAAATCGCCACTCCAACTCTACGACGAAGTCAAATCGTACGACCGGGTGATCACCCCGGACGGACCGCTTGCGAGTGCCCTCAACCGCCAACTCGATCGTTCGCATCTCGGTCCGTTCGCGATTCCACCACGCCGGCTTGCAGTTGGTCGACGCCAAGAGTCTGAGGATCGTCTCGCCTTCCTCGGCATGCTTGATCACGAGGACTTCTCCTGGAAGCGTTGTGCCTACGCGGTTGGGAATATCCTCCAGTGTTGGGAACACCGAGGGTCACACGACGCAATCTTCGAGTACGACAGCTACGTCGACGACGCCACCGAACGAGCTGTGGAGCGAATCGCGGAACTCGAGACCGCCTCGATGAAACTCACGAACGAGACCATCGATCCGGATCTCGACGTGGTCGTCGTTGAGCCGGCGATGCTCACCCAACTCGAACGAGCGTATCTGCCCGTCGAGTACGACACGGTCGACCTTTTCACTGATACGGAGCTCGATCTCCCGCCATTCCGTATACACGATTCGCCGACGGAGATCGTAGAGACCGTCGTCGATTCCGTGGATGACGAGAACGCTGATAACGTCGGGATTGTTCTCGACCAGGAAAGCGAGTACTCACCGCTTATTGAGTCCGCCCTCGAAGCGGCCGATATCCCGTTTTTCGGCGGGCCGGGTTTCACAGATCGCAGCGAACATCGCTTGTTCCTCCACCTCCTCCGGACCGCCCACCGGGGGACTGATACCCGAATAAGCGAGATCCGGTCGCTATTGACGGTCTTCGATTGTGACGTCAATGACGCTGACACAGACAAGCGACTGCACGAGTTTGACGATGGAGATCTCAAGTGGCTGATCGAGTTCTGTCATGGTGTCCAAGAATACACGTTCTCGGACGCCCTTTCAGTGTTTGAACGCCACGCCAATGACACGCTTGACGCCTTCCGTGAGGAACTGGAGACACTCACTATTGCCGACGAATCCGTTACGGAAGCGCGCCTCGATGATTTGTCGTTCTATCTCCAGACCTACGAGGTGCCGGTCGACCGAGAGAATGAGGGCGTCCTGCTCGCCGACGCGAAATCGGCGTCGTACGTGGGTCGTGAGGTTGTCTTCTACCTGGGGCTCGACGACCGCTGGACCCACTCGGCACCACGTCGTCCGTGGGTCGACCAGGACGCCCAGTTTACACGGAACCTCAAGAGCTTCCAGCTGCTGTTACAGAGCGGCAGCCAGCAACACTATCTCGTCCAAGACGCGACCGGCGGGTCATCCGTTACGCCGTGCCTGTACTTCGAAGAGCTCCTCGAACCGGAGTACGACCGTTTCTCCGATCTGTGTTCGACAAATCATCAGATCCAAACCGCAGCACGTGCTGGTGACGGATTCGAGAACGAACCCGTCGGCGTGACTTCCGACCCGATCGAGACGATCAGCAAGTCGAGTCTCAACACCTACGTGAACTCCCCACGGGACTATTACTTCAGCCGGATCGTCGACGATCCGGAGAAGGCGTATCTCACCGAGGGCAACCTGCTCCACGACTTCGCGGAGTTCTACGTCAACCATCCGGACGCGGTTGACGAAGAGACACTATCGGAGGTCGTCGACCTCATGCTCGAGGAAGTCCGTCCGCTGGTTCGCTCCGTCGACGAACGGACCCGGCGCACTGAATATCGTGCGAGCCTCGAAACAATCGTCTCATATCTTGACGCGAACCAGCCGACTGAGGGCGCGTTTCTGACGCCGTCCAGTGGAGGTGACAATGCCGTCGCCGCTGACTTTGGTCGGGATGTCGACTCCCCCGTGACTGAACGCCGGTTTACTGACGAAGAACTGGGCATCAACGGAATGATCGACCTCGTTCAGTCGGATCGAGACCTACTCGACTACAAGAGCGGCAGCGAGAGCAGCGCCACCTCGATTGTCAAACACGCTGCGATCGACGAGCCGACAGACGAGCCTAACTTTCAGGCGTTGCTTTATCTCACCTATTGGCGATCACAGACGCCGGGTGAGAAACTCTCGTTCACGTTCTTCTACGTTACTGAACTCGTCGACGACGTGATCGCTGGCGACACCAATGTCGACGACGCACTGACGACTGTAACATACTACCCCGAATCGCTCACCGAGCACGTGCAACGTGAGGAGTTCTTCGAGTATCTCCGTAAGGAGGGGGCACAGAAGTGCCAGAAGATCCTCTCGAAGATTGACTATCAGACATACGACGCGCTCTTCGACGCTGCGCCGCTCGTCGAGACGACCGACAGCGACGAACTCATCGAGTCCGAGTTCGGACAGACGATGATCAATCGGCTCGAAGCGGAGATTGGCAAGTACAAGTACGTGACAACAGGGAGTAAGCAGGTGATGCGAGCAATCGTTGACCGGCAGAAGGGTGCATTCTTCAAACGTGATCTCGATGCGTTCGAATCTTTTGTCGACGAGCGACTGGTGGAACTCAATCGGCGCCGCACTGGCGACGAGGCGTTCCCAATCGAGGGGCTCACCGGCGAGCCAAACTACCGATGGGTTGACAACCGAGATCTCCTCCTGGAGGGTGAACAATGAGCGGCGTCGACCCGAACCCGGAGCAACGCGAACTCATCGTGGCGATTGACGGGCTCTATCTCGTCGATGCGGGTGCTGGCACCGGGAAGACGTTCACAGTTACCCGGCGATACGCCAATATCGTGGCCCAAGATGGCGTTGATCCTGAAGACGTGCTGTTGGTGACCTTTACGAACAACGCGGCCGAGGAGATGCGAGAACGAATTGTGCGTCACAGTGAGTACGGGATGCGGGAACTCGCGAACGCGCCGATCCAGACGTTCCACTCACTGTCACACGACCTGCTCGACGAATACGGACACGATGCACCGACATCCCTTGGGATTGATGAGACAATCACTGGCTCGACACGGATTATCGAGGACGAAATCATCGAACAGGCGCTGTTTCGTGAGTTCATCGGCCAGTTCATCGACAATCACCCGGAGTATGACGAGTTCTTCACGGCACTATCGGAGACATCTGAGCTGCTCGACCTGATCAAGGAGCTGTCCGCAAAGGGTGTGTTCCCCACTGCGGATGGCTGGTACCGGAACGGCGAGTCACATCTCGACGGGAACTTCGAGGCGTTCGAGACGCTGTTCACTGACCGGAATGAACCACGGAACGGCGGGAGCAAGCAATCGAAGCTTCGAAAGAAGCTCTATCAGTATGGTGAAGACAAGACGTACCTCCCGGAGGCGCCCACAAAGTGGGACATCCGCGGCGATGGCAAGCAAGTCCCGGCAAATCTCACTGAACGCGTCTTTGAGGAGGACAGAACGGCACTCAAGCGGTTCGTCCACGACGTATATCACGACTATCTCGAGTTCGCGCTCCGGCGGAACTACCTGAACTTCGGGTTCCTCCAGCTGTTCGCGTTCGTGCTTCTGTGTGAAGATCACGACCTCCGAGAACAGCTAGGGTACGAGTACGTGATGGTCGACGAGTTCCAAGATTCCAGTGAGATCCAGTTCAAACTCACGCTGCTGCTCGCCGGCACGAACAACATCTGCGTGGTCGGCGACTGGAAACAGAGCATCTACAGTTTCCAGTACGCGGATGTCGATAACATCCGCGAGTTCGACGATCGGCTCGAACGATTTGCCACGGAGCTGAATCGGGACGCAGATCGAGTCATGTTCCCGACGACGCCGATCAATGACAAGCAACTGATGCGGAATTACCGATCGACGCAGTCCATCTTGGACTTCTCTACCCACGCGCTGACTGCCCGTGCGACAAAGAACGAATCGCTGGATACAGAGGCTATCTCCGAGCAGGTTACACCACTGACTGCCGATACAGACCGAGACGATAGCTACATCGAGGCGCTCACGAGTGAGGACGAACACGAGGCCATTCTCGCGAAGATCGACGCGATCGTCGACAACGACGCCTACGCCGTCGAAGGTGATGACGGTACGTATCGCGCTCCGGAGTACGGCGACATCGCCGTGTTGACGCGAACCCGTGATTTCGGCCGGGATCTGCTCGATACAGCGAGTAAGTTCCGTCTGCCGATGGCCTACGAGGGTGGGATCGAGGTCTTCCGGACCGACGCCGCGAAGCTGGTGTTAGCGTGGTTGCGTATCCTCGAACGCGACGCCAAACGCGGGTGGGCGCTGGTCCTCGAAGAGGCTGGCTACACGATCGACGAGGCGAAGGCGATCATCGAGCGTGAGGCGTACCCCGAAGCCATGGTCGCCTTCCGAGAAGATCTCCGAGAGATGGAGACGTTCGGTGGCGTCGCCCGGCGCGTGTTCGAACAGTACGGCCGTTCCGGGCCGACCGCAGACGTCGTTCTCGACACTATCCAGTCGGTTCACGGGACGACGACGTTCACCCGTGGAGAGCTAATCCGATTCATCGAGGAGGCGATTGCTGATGGGAGCATACACGACGTCGACGCCGGGGCTGGGACGAATGCGGTGACTGTCCAGACGATCCACGCAACGAAGGGGCTCGAATACCCGATCGTCATTCTGGCGAATATGAACGCCAACAAGTTCCCGTCTTCCGGTGGCAGCGGCAGCGATATCGCGTATACCGACCCGATTGGTCTCCGACAGCAGAAGGTGTACTCAGAGGAGGCACACGATGTCCCCCATGTCTACGACAGCTGGAAGACAGACGTTCTCAATCGCTGTCTCCCTCAGAACTACGATGAGGAACGTCGTCTCCTCTATGTGGCTGTTACGCGTGCTGAGAGTCACCTCGTTTTGACCGGTGGCGCTGACCCGAATTCGTTCCTCGATGCACTCCCCGTTGCTGTCGAAGAAGTCGATCCCGATTTATCTGCGTTCAATCCGGAAGACGGCGAGTATTCACCGTATTCGGTCGACATTCCCGAGCCTGATGGCCCGGCGAGCTACTCACCGCACACCTTCATCGATGACGCCGTCTTCGAAGGGAATACCGGCGGCCGGGGAATGGAGTTCGGGTCAGACGTCCACGAGTTTGCGGAACGGTATGTCCTCGGTGAGGCAGTCGAAACCGGCGATAACCCTGACAAGGAGCACGTGAAGGCGTTACTCGACTCACTCGATGGTGAGGCGAGAGCCGAGATCGATGCGTTTCTTCCACTTACCGTCGACGGCGAGAAGGTAACGATCGGCGGCATCATCGATTTGCTCCACGTGACAGCTGACCGTGTTGAGATCATTGACTACAAAACCGATCTCACAACGCACGCAGAAGATGAATACCGGAAACAGCTCAGTATCTACTACCATGTCGTCGCCGACCAATATCCCGATCGGTCGGTCACTGCGTCTATCTTCTACACCGATGATGGCACTCAGCACAATATTACCCCTCTCGATAAGGCGGCTCTTCGAGAGCTTGTGCTAACACATAGTGTTTAAATTACTTGCCTCGTGGGTACTGAGCACTAGACACTCAATGGTCGAAATTCCCAACTCCCTTCGCTCTCTGTTCAGTGCTCCAATTAAAGAGCAGGATGGGACGTACATAGTGGAAGTTCCCTCGAGGGAAGTAGATCGTGAAGCGTTGTCAGCTGACGAAACGTATCGCGTAGCGATTCTGCAATCTCCAGTCTCGACGGAGTCGTCAGTACAACAGGAGTCACAGAGAGCACCTACTCATGAGACTGCGAGCCATTCTCCCTCCGAACCCCCCGTTGAGGAAGGCGAAGTACGTGATGTGACCATCGAGACAGTCGGCGATCAGGGCGATGGTATCGCAAAAGTCGAACGTGGTTACGTCGTGATCGTCCCCGAAGCTCAACCCGGTGACGAGCCAACCATCGAAATCGAACAAGTTCAAGAGAATGTTGCGTTTGCGAGCATCGCCGATAGCGATCCGCGGACGGTCTAACTGTTCTCGCTGAGCCAGCTTTCTTCTCGGTAAACCATCGGTGTGAGAAGGCTCCGTTCGAGTTAGTCTGTTGAGGCGGTTCTGAAAGATACGTCTTTTCCACCGTTCGTGATGGCACAACCTTCCAAGACCGAAATTCATTCTATGACAAAGGAACCAATTGAGGTACTCGACTGCCTGGCCGACCAGGTTGCCGATGAGTTCGAGGCGTATAGACAGCCGGGCGATTTCAAGGATGTCTCACTCGTGATTGAGAACAGTGACGCGGAGCATCCGACGTTGATCGTCCACGTCGACAGAGAGGATGCAGAATGACCATGGAGGCGCACCCGTAGGCGTGTGCTTGAACAGCGGGACACTGAACGTGAATGGAGGCTATCCTCCTGCCGAAGATTCGGCCAGAACGGGAGTCCACGCTGAAAGCCCACGGCTTTAGCCGTAGGTTAGCTTACGTCTGTGCCCGTTCACTCTCTTGATACGTGACGCCGAGGTCAAGGTCTTCATACATCCGGTCGAGCATCGCCAGCGCCGACTGGAATTGGGCGTAGTTCTCACGCATATACTCGATCGTCTCAGCTCTCGGGATCACTGGGTACCCTTCGACATGATTGATGTCGAGTGACGGGCGTGGCTCAAGGACGATCTGTAGCGGTCCGTCCAACTCGTCTCGGGGCTGTCGCTCGAATGCGGTCGGGAGATCGAACGACTCGAAAAATGCCTCCCAGGCGTCGACGTCCTGCTCACGAATAGCGAGGAACAGCGGATAGTCGTTGGGCTCGCGACCGACTTGGTAGCCGCCCTGGGTCCATACGTAGACGGCGTCGATCCGCGTGAAGGCGAACGGCCAGTCACTAAACTGTGGGAGGACGTACGCCTCCTCAATCGAAGGCGGACTGACGCCGGCGCTGGTAGCGACGAGCTCGCGTGCGGCGTCCCTCACGCGCTCGTCGACGACGGAGAGGCCGTCATCATAGCTGACGTAGCCTGCGTCTTCGAGACGGTTCACGGCCTGCCTCACCGTCTCGTACGGCGTGTGAAGGTGTTGTGCGACACGGCGGATGGAGTCTCCACTCTCGATGGCGAGGATGACCCGTGCCGCCGTGTCGTCGAGCACCTCGTACATTTGGTAGTTACCAATATTCCGGGAACAGTAAAAAGACTTACTAGACTGGTTGGGTATCCTCAGCCACGGTTGAGGGGCTTCTCTCCGATTAATCAGTTGCGTTGAATCACTAGACAGCGTCGGTGAATGTCAGTCAATCGAAGGAGTTGGAGCAGGAGACTTCTGTTGTTCATGATCTAAATCTCCCGCTTCACCGATCGTTGCGTCTCGAAATCATGAAACAAAGAGATACAGCAATCACGTCGACAGACACTGGACCAACTCGGTTCCTGAACCGAGGGGATACTAAATGACTGACTGAGATGAGTGTCGGATACCAACATGTTCAGGACCCACTCGCGATCGGGGTAGAATATTCTGATCGGTGGACATTCGAGATGCCGGATTCATCCAACCGCTATGATGTGCTGAATGAAAGCAGTGCGTGGCCATCGTGTCTGCCGGTCAGGTCGGGACGACTCTCCACGGTGTTGCTACCCGATCGCGACCGTAGCAGGCGATGGCCGTTCCTGAAAGACAGTTTTGTCGACTTGGTGTCGTCTCTGGAACAGTGATCTATAACAGAATACTGTCATAGATAACTGTTACAGATGTGTGTTACAGATATCTGTTACAGACATGTGTCACAGATACTTTTCACAGACTGGTTATTGGGACAAAAACGCAGCAGTGCAGCATGTACAGAAACCTGTTACAGATATCTGTTACAGAATACTACTTCAGACATCTGTAACGTATCTCTGGAACAGATTTATGTAATAGATGACTGTACGGTCTGTATATGATAACTGTAGTCGTGTACTCCGAATCGGGCGGCACCTTCAAAACCACCACAACTGCGAATCTCGCAGTCAGTCTCGTCCGGATGGGGCTGGACGTCTGCGTGATCGATCTCGACCCACAGGAGGGCAACCTGACGAGTCTGTTCAATGTCGGGGAACACCGCAGTGATCCGGAGGCTGATAACCTCGTCAAGCACATCCTCGAGATGCCGGACGGTGATTTTGAGGACCTCATCGAAACGTCGGACGAAGGCGTCGACGTGATCCCAAGCCACGACATGCTCGGTGACTTCACATCGAATCTCGAGCAGAAGATCGCCTACGAAACGGGCATGAAGAACATGAGCAAAGAGGAGTTCCCGCGGTTTGAACTCCTCTATGATCTCCTCTGGAACGAACAGGAACTGCATGAGGATTACGATGCCGTCCTCATCGACCCGAACGCTCGAGCGGAGGACCTGCTGTACAACTCGATCTATGCCATGCGGACGCTGGTTGCTCCGGTCAAACCAGCCGGCAAAGGAAATCTGAGTCTCGACGGCCTCGACGAACTCGTCGGTAACATGGAGCGCAAACTGGACATCGAGGTCGGCCTCTCCTGTGTCGTTCCCTCCGGTGTCGGCCAGACAAACGCTCACCAGCAGTATTCCAAGCAGTTCAAGAACACCGACGAGTTCGCGACGCCGATTGCAATCCCCGATCGGGAGAGTTTGATGGATACGATGTGGGAAGCGCGGGGTTCGGCGTACAAGGTCCTCGAGGAGCGCTGGAAAACCTTCGAAGAAGACGGCGAAATGGTCAGCAGTCCCGGTGAACGAAGCGTCCGTGACCGTGAACTCGAGACGATCCGAGACATACACGAGCTCGGCGTGTTCGTCGCGACGGATACGTTCGACGCTCAAATTAATCCCGAACTCGTCCTCGATATTCAGGGCCGCGGAGAGGAACGCTTTGATTTCCGAGATGCCACTGAAACCGAGGTGGCGTCCCAATGAAAGACGGCTCTGGGAATCTCGATTTCGGCGACAGTGATAGCAGTGAGGAGGAGGAGTCAACCGAATCCAAACCGCCAGGTGGACCGATCGACGATAGTCAACCGGATCGTGGCCGATCGGGATCGTCGTCAATTCGATCGGAGTCGAAGCCCGATCAGCCTGGCACATCGTCGACGTCGACCAACGAGTCAGAGCAGGACAAGCACAAGTATCCGTATTTCGTCCGTCGAAGCAAGGTCCTCGACGAGCGAGACGAACGAATTGAGGCTCATCTTCGGGAAGTCGTCACCGACCAGGAGTCGGACTTCCGAAGTGAACTCGCCGACGAACTCGAGACAAACGGTAACATTCCAAAATCAGACGCACGCGAATTCGCACTCTTGTATGCGTTTGAAAATCCGGAGGGCGTCGCGGAGTTGATGCGAGAGGAAGGCTTCGGCGAACTCGAGTAGTCAATATCTGCTGCTGCTTGATCGATTATACAGCGTTGGGGAGTGGTTTGTAGAGTACTTCTCAAATCCGGCTTAGAATCAGAATTAAGTGAGTAATAGTGATGGTTCCTGTATGGCAAATATCGCAGTCGCGGGGTTTCGACTTCTCTTGGGTCTGTTTATCTTAGCCACTGTACTGTTTCGGAGAGGAGAAACCTTTTGATCCTATGGACCCAGCCCCGATGCCCTAGTGGTGCCAGAGGAACTCGCCAGTAACTATTGGCGGTACCTCGCTCGGTTCAAGGTTCGTATAGAAATAAGTATACGAATAATGTCATTCAGACATAAGTCGAACTAATTCATTTGCATGACCATTATACATCTTGAACTGATTATTGATTTGATCTTCCTCAATTTCTATTTTAGAACTTCTAAAATTCTCCTCATAGGTCACAGATGATATCTTATCAAGATTATAGGACTGGTGTACATCATTGAAGACGCCTTTTTTAAAATGTACCAATCTTTGATCAGATAAGATCAATTTGGGACAATAGTAATCTCTTTTCCACCCATAGTTCCGACGTAGATATGCCTCCCAAAGATGGTAGCCGACTATGTGATCTTCAGACGAACTAAGCGGAATAGGATGGCTGTATCTATAACGGTCTTCATAGCGCATAAATGTGAGATAGTGTGACTATATAGAACTTTGGGATCTCTGCATGGGCTGTGTTTAGTTAAGCGTGAAAAGTGAGGCGGCACGATTTTATGCTGGTCTATGGCAAAAATCGACCGCCTCAATGGTTGTAGCGACTGGATTGATTTGAGTTTTGTGGAGAGAGAACGGACACCGCGCCGGCTGATGGAGCTTGGTATTCGACTCCACCTTGCTGGATTATCGCTTTCGAATACCGTTCGGGAACTCGAGAAGTCCGGTGTCGAGCGTTCGCGAAAGGCTGTTCACGATTGGGTGCAGAAAGCCGATCTACAGCCAACAACTGATGCGAATCCGAATCACGTTGCGCTCGACGAAACCGTGATTCGAATCGATGATCACCAGTATTGGCTGTATGCTGCAGTCGATCCTGAAACGAACAGAATTCTTCATATACGGCTATTTTCAACGACTACGACCGCATTGACTGAACGCTTTCTGCGAGAACTAATCGAGAAACACGATGTCGAAAACGCTGTGTTTCTCGTCGATGGCGCACAGCATCTCCAGACAGCACTCCGCCGACACAGACTCCGATTTCGATACGAAAAACAGGGAAATCGGAACGCTGTCGAACGTATCTTTCGAGAGATAAAACGACGCACCTCTTCATTCTCAAACTGTTTCAGTCATGCTAAACCATCAACCGCAGAATCGTGGCTCCAAGCCTTCGCTGTCTGGCAGAATGCTACAAACTAAACACGACCCCAAGAAGTATGGAAGGAGATAACTATTCAGAGAGAAGGCGGACTGTTTTCGGAGTCAGAGACGGTTTACGAGACGCGAACGCGGACACCACCAACAGAGGGTTATCGTTCGACGCTCACTGATGTCGCTCCTCCGGGGACATACGAAGGGCTCTGTTGAAATCCTCTTCTCTAGAGACTTGTTCATGTGAATCCATTGTACACTACACGTGCTTATTGAATGTCTGCTAGAGATAACGATAGATACCGAATCCCTGGTCGGTACTTATTGCCCGTGCTCTGCGTTGCGCTCGCTCCACTCAAATTCGCTAATATCTGTGTTCCAGTCTTCGACGTCGCCGCTCTCAACGTCTTTAACGTCAATCAGATTATTGTCTATCTTGACGTCTGCCCGGTCACCGAACTGAACACTGTTGAAATCTTCTCTGGGTGTTGGTGCGTTTCGGCAACCGTATTCGCCGTCGCCGATATCGTCGCCACACACGCCAATTACATAACGAACGTCGTTAAACTCGCTTTCCAACATTTCTTGCATCTCCTTAGAAACGGTAACATCTGTAGGGGAAGAGACCATCTGATCGTATTCCGTTGCCACTTGTCCGGTTACCTCGCCTTCGTCGTCGGAGTGAAGTTGGAGTATTTGATCCGAATAGGTGCGGTTCTCGTGTTTCCATCTGACAGAGATTCCCTTGACTTGCAGGAGTTCGGCTAAGAGGGTGTCCGAATCCGAAAGACAGCCAGATAGCACGCTACCAAACAGCATACTCCCGGAGGCTCCGATTACCGTTCGTCTGGAGGCCATTATTCGATATGTCTAATAGGACTATTTACAACTTCGGGAAGATGAAAAGGATCTGGAACTGCTAGTAGGCAGTTGATCGGGTTGCTTTCTCTCCTGAAAGATAGATGCCTCTTCTGTACTGATCGTTAGAGCGCACGGTCGAGGTTGTGGACGATACACGCGAGGATCTGTTCACGAAACTGTTTCCACCAGCATCGTGACCGGACGAACGAATCGTATTTTCGCTTGAGCCGAGAATTCACCGTTTCGCTCTGGCTCCGCTGGCCGTAAAGTTCAGTATCCAGCCGAGCGTTCCACGCTTTCTGCAGTGACGAGAACTCACGATGTTTGATTAGCGGACGAATCCCGTTCTGGCGGGCCATCGCCCGAATCTGCTGATCGTCATATCCCTTATCGCCAAGAAGAACATCAATTTTAGCTGTGTTGCGGTTGATAAGTGACGGTGCGATCTGTGTATCGTGCTTACGGGTCGTTGTAATGTGGAGATCGACTATAGCATTCGTTCTCGTATCGACTAAGAGCGTGACTTTCAGCTGCTGAATCGTCAGCTTTGCCCGTTTCGTATAATGTTTTGAGGCATGAGTTCGGTCGAATTCCGACGCGTCGATCCCCGCAACACCATTTGTCGGGAGCAGTGAAACAGAGAGATTGAGCAGCACCCGCCAGACAGCCATATCGAGCCTATCGAACGCTTTGCACAGCGTTGACGGGGCAGGCAGTTCTGTGAGATTGATGGCACTCCGAATACGGGGCATCTCGATGAGTTCGTCAAGGAGTGTTCGATACGTTGTGTCCTTCCGAACTTTAAGACAGAGGAGAACGATGTGCTGATGGAGCGTATAGCGTTTTTTCGAGAACTTCGAGGAGTATCGAGCCACGGCACGTTGCGCTAACTGAAATGCTTCCTCAACAAATCGGAGCAACCGAGACTTTGGGAGGGGTCTCCATCTACTCAAACTACCGGCTGAATCTGTAACTCACTAAGGATTTCAACAGAGCCATTGTAGTATATACCCAATACCACTCGACCTTGGTTTTGACAGTATTTTCTCAATAGCAGCCTGTAACGGCGTTGCCATCGGCTGGTCTAAGATACTATTGTCCTATAAAGTTGTTTCAGATTCCTTGATGAGACCGTTCAACATCTGCCACGTAGTACTCGTTGAGCAAATCTACGAACTGCATGCCAAACCAATTCTACGACCTACTCGCTTCCCAAACCGCACTAACTCGACAATGCCTTACAGTTGGAGTTATCAGATTAGTGGTAAAGTTCATCTAAAATGTACCAATAGTCTGAACTGGTTCAAGGTGATGATCAAATCAGGATCTCCTAGTCTGCTTCTAGACTGGACTGAATCGGTAGCCGTCCCAGTCCTGGCTCTCCTTCTCGCGGATACCGGCGCCTGGGTCGCGTAGCTCTTTGCAGAAAACAGGTGTTACCTGATCCCCGGTCTCGACGGGGTCAGTAGTCTGACCAAGTGCGCGCACGTTTGTCTCGCCGAGGTTGAATTCAACAATGGCGAGGTGATTAGGTTCGCGGACGCCAGGCGGTGTCGCCGTGCTCGTCGTCCATGTGACAACAGTGCCAACCTCGTCGGTCAGATCAACGATCTCAGTCTGTTCTTCGCCGCACTTTGGACAGACAGTGTGTCTGGGATACGTGACGTGTCCATTGGGACAAGAGTGTGCTTCGAAGTTCATGACGTGGCCTCCAAAATTGTGGTTGTGACGCAGTTATCAAATCCTCCGACATTACATGCAAGACCAGTATCAGCCTCGACTTGTCGCGAGTCTGCACTTTGGGTGAGTTGCTGGTGGAGTTCGTATACCTGCGCGACACCGCTCGCGCCCAGCGGGTGCCCCTTCGATTTAAGGCCCCCTGAGGTGTTTACGGGGAGGTCACCATCTCGTGCAGTCGTGCCCTCAACGGCTGCACGCCACCCCTCACCCTTCTCGAAGAACCCAAGATCCTCCAACTGAAGGACTTCGAGGATTGTAAACATATCATGGAGTTCGGCGATATCCACGTCTTCGGGGTCGATATCGGCCATTTCGTAGGCCTGGCGGGAAGAGTCGACAACGCCGCTCATGACGGTGGGGTCAACGCGTTCGTGGACGACATGAGTGTCCGTCGCACCGCCGATACCCGAAATCACTGTGTAGTCATCGGTATACTCGGCAGCCTTCTCTTCAGGACAGAA
Organism: Natrinema versiforme; assembly: GCF_005576615.1. Classification (NCBI taxonomy): domain Archaea; kingdom Methanobacteriati; phylum Methanobacteriota; class Halobacteria; order Halobacteriales; family Natrialbaceae; genus Natrinema; species Natrinema versiforme. Next base: position 227,158 of record NZ_CP040331.1, on the reverse strand, counting down.
GAGGAGGGCCGCACTCCCGTCCGTGATTGGACAGAAGTCGTAGAGGCGTAGCGGGTCGGCAATGATTGGGGATTCGAGGATCGTCTCCTGGTCAACCTCTTTTTGGAATTGGGCGTGGGGATTATCTATGCCGTTCGCATGGTTTTTGGCAGCGACGGCGCCAAGTGCCTTTCGAGGCGCATCGTACGATTCAAGGTAAAGGCGGGAGACGAGCCCGGCGAAACTCGGGAGAGTGACGCCGTGCTTATACTCAACAGGGTGCGTCAGGGAAGCGATGATGTCCGTCGCCTCGGCTGTCGAGCGATGTGTCATCTTCTCGCCGCCGACGAGCATCGTTAACTCGCTTGCGCCGGACGCCACAGACTGCCACGCGGCGTAGATACCTGCACCGCCTGACGAGCTTGTCTGGTCGATACGTTGGGTATAGGCACCGAGCGCTCCTATATCATGGGCGAGGGCATTCGGAACGCCGGTCTGGCCCTCGAACTCGCCGCTTGCCATGTTCGAGACGTAGAGGTGATCTAACTCGCTCGCGTCGACGTCTACATTGGTGAGACAGGACTCGCCGGCCTCTGTGAGTAACTCGCAAATCCAGTCGTCACGCTGTCCGAACTGGGTCATCGATGCACTAATTATTGCTACTCGGCCCATATCTTCTCCTCACAGCGATAGAACTTCAGGGTTCGGTTTGAAGCTGTTTAATTCTACGCCCCTCTGTCCCGACTAGGGTTGAATCTGCGCGTGATCAAGCACCTGTAAATTCCCGTGTGACACCGTCGACGGAGTGCCACCTTGGAGACGAGTAACGCCTTTGGGCAGCGACCGACAGTGAGTTATTCCTCGAGCCGAAAGCGTATACGAAGCATGACTCGTCTACTCGAGAGTCCTTGGAGCACGACGAAACGCGACGTTCATTCGGCCATCGGTGACGCGCTCGTCGTGGAGGAGACCGCCGCGCTCGCGACGGTTGTCAACGTTGAGGGATCCGGATATCGCCGCCCTGGAGCGAAGATGGTTGTAGCGGACGATGGTGAACTGCAGGGGTCAGTAACTGCCGGCTGTCTCGAAGGATCGGTGACTGATCTGGCACAAGACGTCATCGCCGACGGGAAGACACGCACCGAAACATACGATCTGACAGACGACGATACGGACGCTTGGGGGCTCGGACTTGGTTGTAACGGTGTTATCGATGTCCTGATCGAACCGATCGACGAGAGCTTCAGCCCCGTCGTTGAGGGACTCAACAGCCGACGATCGCAGACGGTACTCACGGCCATCGAATCGTCGAACCCGGCTGTTCGTGTCGGCGATCGAACGGTTGTCGCCGATGAAACGTTCATGACGGCCGGCCGGTCAGGACTGCCTGATTCCGCTGTGACCAACGCTTTGGAACGGACCAAACCCCTTCCGGACGACGGCGCTGTTTGCGTGATTGTTGAGATGGACGACGGTGAGGTTCGGGTGTTCGTCGATCGAATCGATCCAAGTCCCGAACTGTTGCTGTTCGGGGATCAGGAAGACATCAACCCCGTCGCTTCCCTGGCCCGACAGGCCGGATTTCGAGTTCGTGTCGCAACGGCACGAGGCGCCCGTGCAGAGCCAGATCGTTTCCCCGCGGCCGACGAGGTCATCTCGACACACCCAACAGAACTCTCTGACCTAGTAACGGTTCCCGAGCAAACTTACGCAGTACTTATGTCTCATAATCTGATCGACGATCAGTTAGCGCTGGACGCACTTCTCGATACCGACATTCCGTACGTAGGTCTGATGGGACCGCGAAAGCGGTTTCAGGAGTTGCGCGAAGGAGTTGGCATCAAGGGTCGGGACGCGGATCGTATTGCGACCCCAGTCGGACTGGATCTTGGCGGCGATGAACCGACGGCAATCGGCTTTAGCATCGTCTCCGAACTGCTTGCAGTCCACAACAACCGCAGCGGTGGGCAACTGTCCGACCGCGAAGGACCGATTCACACGCGACTTGATTCTGAACAAGCGTCGTAGCGTCGTTTAACGACCAGATACCGATTCAGACATTAACGATTTCATATACCTCCACATCAAGGTCGTCAATCTCGAGTTCCCGGCGAAGTACTTTCCCGACATTGCTCTTAACGATCTCGTCGACAAATACGTACTTTCGTGGACGCTTGAAATCTGCGAGATCATCGCTCTCTCGGCAGAATGTGTCCAATCGATCGGCGAGACTCGAGAGATCGACGCTCTTAGGGCCGTCCGGAAGCGTGACGAACGCAGTAACGATCTGGTTCCAGCGCTCGTCGTCGATACCGACGACCGCGACTTCGTCGATTGCTTTGTGTCCGTCGAGAACGTTCTCAACCTCGACGGGGTAGATGTTCTCACCGCCGCTGATAATCATATCGTCAACTCGTCCCACGACGAAGATATCGCCGTCGTCGTCTCGGTAACCTAGGTCCCCGGTGAAATACCAGCCGTCTTCGAAGGACTGCTCGGTCGCTTCCGGTCGATTGAGGTAGCCGTCGAACGCCTCAGGCGATGTCGCGTCGACGACTATTTCACCGAGCTCGCCTTGCTCGACTGTATCGTTTGGCGGAACCGTTCCGTCGCGGCTGGAGTTGACGACCCGAATTCGCGTATTAATACCGGCACGGCCTGCAGAACCGGGCTTTGAATCAATCCACGAACAGATACTGTGTGTATATACCTCGGTACTGCCGTAGTGGTTGACGAAGATTTCGGGATCGAATGTTTCCCTGACCTCCTCCTGGATCGGGGCGGTCATTGACGTCCCCGCATAACCTAGGCACGTGACGCTCGAGACGTCAGCGCCGTCAATCGCCGATGACTTGACGAGGTCGTGATAGACGGTCGGTACGAGATAGAGACTAGTTATCTCCTCGGATTCAATGAGTTCGACAGTCTGGTCTGGCGAGAACGCCCTCTGTGCAACCCAAGTGCCGCTGACGATCGCCGCGGAGACGAGCGTCCGAATCCCCATTGTATGATAGATGGGCATCAACCCGAGCGTCGTCTCGTCGTCAACCCACTGCGACTGGATGACATGAGCCTTCGCAGCGGTGTATGTATTCGTATGACTCCGCGGAACACCCTTCGGACGACCGGTCGTGCCGCTCGTATGAAGAATGAGACTTGTATCGTCAGGGTCGACCGTTGCCGGTTCGACCGACTCCGCATCGGCTGGAAGGAAGTCCTCGAACGACTCAGCATATGACGGAACGTTGTCGTCAACGTAAACGAGTTCATCCGTTGATGAGAACGCTTCGTGTGCGCCGTCGACCGCCTCTCGAGCGATCGATGAGTAGACCAACAGGTCCGGTTCCGTGTTATTGACTAGGAACTGGAGTTCGTCGGCCGCGACTCGGATGTTGTACGGGACAAACGCGGCGCCACATTTCTGTACTGCCCAGTAGACAGTACCGACCTGCACACGGGGCTGCATCACGACGCCCACTCTATTGCCCGGTCCAATCCCCATCTTCTTGAGTGCCGATGCGAGCCTATCGACCCGGTTTTCCCACGCTTTGTAACTGTATTCGATGCCCTCGTCTTGATCGACGATGGCTGTCCGATTCGGATACCGATCAACAGTCCGTTGAAAGACTCTACCCATGTTCATGATTGACTCTCACACTACGCTATCGTTCGATTGTACAACAACCATTAAAAACATTGTGCTCCCGTGGAGGGGTTGTTACAGACGTACGCCAGTAACACAATGCCGATCAGAAATTGCGTGGCGGATCAATCAGCACTTCCACCAGTCGCAGACTCGTTGAGTAACGTCCAGATCCGTTCGGGTTTCAGCGGGAGCGATGTTATCTCGATGCCAGCCGGTTCGAGTGCATCGTCGACTGCGTTGGCGATGACTGCCGGTGCGCCTTCGGTCCCAGCCTCACCAGTGCCTTTCGATCCCAACGGCGTTTTTGGCGACGGAGTCTCGAGGTGATCCATCGTCACGTCGGGTGCTTCTTTCGCAGTCGGAACCGCATAATCCATGAATGTATCTGCCTGGAGCGTTCCACTTGAGTCGTACTCCAGTTCCTCGTAGAGCGCGCCCGCGAACCCATGGAAGATGCCGCCTTCAACTTGGCCGTCAACGATCTGTGGATTGACAATCGTCCCGCAGTCGTGGACGGCTACGTAATCGAGAACGTCGATTTCGCCGGTCGTTGCGTCAACCTCGACGGCAATCAACTGGACGCCGTAACCGTACGTTCCCGAGGAGTTGATCCGATCGTTCTTGTCGATTGGCGTCGAGTCCTCCATGCTAAACGTATACTGGGTCCGTAGCCCCGGCTGGATATCGTCGGGTAGCACAGCGGGGTTCCAGTGTGCGGTCCCGGCGATCTGCCGGATAGATATCGACTCCTCGTTAGGACCGTACGCGCGGCCGTCCGCGAGTTCAATCTCGTCAGCGGGAGCGTCAAGGATCTCCCCAGCGATCCGTTGCATCTGGCTGGAGATCTGCTCACCAGCCTTCTTGACGGCGCTGTGACCGACGCTCGCGAAACGCGAGGAGTAGCTCCCCGATGAGACACTCCAGGCCTTCTCGTTAGTGTCCATTCCCGAGATGACGTTGATCGCCTCGGGTTTGACACCCAGTTCGTCGGCGGCAATCTGGCTAGCTGTCGTTTCGTGGCCCTGTCCGCTCGGCGCGGAGTCGAGTTCGACGACAATACTAGCGTCCGGCTGGACCATCATCGTAACCGAACTGACCGCACCGGACTTGGGGTAGCCCTTTTCGCGTTCCTCTGGTGGTATCGCCACCGAGACGTATCCCATGTTCGAGGCCGAGGGATCGATGATGGCCGAACAGCCGATCCCCACGTACCTCCCCTCTTCGCGGGCCTGTTCGCGCCGCTCGAGGTACGATTCGTAGTCGAACAGTTCCTTGGCACGTTCGAGGGCGTCGGCGTACCGACCACTGTCGTATTCGCCGCCGGTCGGTGTCTCGTAGGGAAACTCGTCGGCATCGATGAAGTTGCGCTTCCGGAACTCGGTCGGATCCATATCGACGACATCGGCCATTTGGTCGACAAGCCGCTCCAGTCCGAAATAGTACTGGTGACAGCCGTACCCGCGGTTGAGACCGGCCGGACACTTGTTTGTCTCGACAGCGTAGAACTCCCCGCCGAACGCGTTGAAGTCGTAGGTGTTAACGTAGTTCGCGAGCGGTCGGAACGTATTCCCGGGCTCCGGCGCACGGACATACGCTCCGAAGTTGTCGTACAGTTCGACCCACACGCCCAGGATCTGACCGTCGTCGGAGACGGCGCCACGCATTCGCTGCGTGCGATCGGTGTGACAGGCGCTCGCCTGTAGATGTTCACGCCGGCTCTCGATCCACTTCACCGGGACGCCAGCCTCCTCCGATGCGACGACGATCGCCGCAATGTAGGGGTAGATGTGCGCCTTTACACCGAAACTCCCTCCGTTGTCCGAGGGAACCTTGAACTGAAGGTCATTCTGGGACATCCCGAGTGCACCCGCGACGACCGGGTGCATCGTGAATGGACCTTGGAAGTTCGACCAGACCGTCGCAGCGTCAGCGGAGTGATCGTAATCCGCGATGACGCCGTAGGTCTCCATCGGGGCACTGGTGTATCGTGGGAACTCGAACTCCGATTCAACGACGTGATCCGCCTTCTCGAATGCCTCGTCAATCGGGCCGTACTCGAGCGTTCGCTCGTTGGCAAGGTTCCCGCCTTCATGTAGCTGAGGCGCTTCATCCTTGAGGGCCTCAAGTTCGTCCGTGACGGGATCGAGGCGGTTGTACTTGACGTCGATACTTTCGAGTGCATCCTTCGCGGCGTACTTGCTCGTCGCCACGACGGCCGCGACGGGTTCACCGTCGTACCGGACCTTGTTAACTGCCAGCGGGTAGTACTCCGGCGGGTTCTGAACGCCGACGGCGAACGGATCCATCCGTTCGACCAGATCCGCACCCGTCAGAACGCATACGACATCGTCGCGTTGTTCGGTCGCCGAGGTGTCGATCGATTCGATCTCTCCGTGAGCCAGCGGTGATCGAAGGAATGCGAGGTGGTGAAGGTTGCTGACGGGATCGAAGTCATCCATATATTTTCCTTCGCCCCTGACAAGCCGGTCGTCTTCCCGGCGGCCGAAGGCGTCGCCAACCATTCCGGCGTTGTCGGTGTCAGACGCTTCTTCTTGATCGACCATCTCGCTCATGGTTGATCACCTCTCACGGACTCGTCGTCAACACATGTACAGCCGCAGCCACAGCCCGTTTCGGGACCGCCGTCCGGCATCGCCGTAGGCTCTCCTTCTTGCAGCACCTTCGACGCCCATTCGACGCTGTCGACGATCGAATTATATCCCGTACAGCGACAGATGTTCCCAGAGATGGCCGACTTGATATCCTCTCTGGTCGGGTTCTCGTTCTCCTGGAGGAGCGCATACGAAGTCATTAGGAAGCCCGGCGTGCAGAAGCCACACTGGAGACCGTGGTTCTGCTTGAATCCCATCTGCAGCGGATGCAGCGTCGTTCCATCTCGCGTCTCGAGGTCGACGCCCTCAGACTCAGCCACGTCGGCAAGCCCTTCGACAGTCGTTATCTCGTCACCGTCGACCTGTGCGGCGTAGAGCATACAGGACTTCTTGGGGGTCCCCTCGTGGAGGACCGTACATGCGCCACACTTTCCGACGACACAGCCCTGATGCGTGCCGGTCAGGCCCAATTCTTCGCGAAGGAAGTGGACCAGTAGCGTCCGGTCTTCCGTTTCTTTCGTGTACTCTTCGCCGTTAACAGTCACGCTGACCGTCGTCGATTCGGTGTTAGTGTTAGTTTCTGTCATAGGTTCTCTGTTGCGCGTTCGTAGGCTGTCTGAAGCGCTCGTTCGGCGAACTCTCCGGCCATAGCTTCCTTGTACTCTCCCTCTGGCCCCTCCTCATCGGGGAGGACTGCCTCGCGGACGGCAGCCGCGGCCTCGTTGAGCGCGTTCTCGTCAAGTTCGGTCCCTTCGACGGCCGCTTCCGCCTCCGTTGCCCGGGTCAGCGGGCCGACCGCTCCGACGCTGAGTTTCGCGTCGGCCACCATCCCGTCGGCGTCAATGGCGACAATCGCGGCGATACCAACGAGTGCGTAGTCCCCGGACCGTTCTGCGTGCTTTTTGTAGGTGCTTCCGACTGCAGCAGCATCAGGTACGGCGGTTTCGATCTTTGGGATCCGTGCACCGATCACGAGTTCTGTCTCAGCCATGTCGACGGTGAACATTCCGATATAAAACTCGTCGAAGGGGACCATACGTTCCCCCTCTGGACCAGCGAGCTCGATGTCAGGGTTGAGAACCTGCATAACTGGCAAATAATCCCCGGAGGGGTCTGCTTCGGCTATCGTTCCGCCGAACGTTCCCTGATTACGGACTGGCCAGTCGGCAATCTGGCTGATGCACTCGCTGAACAAGTGCACGTGGTCCCTGATCGGCGGTGCCTGCTGGATCTCCGTGTGCGTTGCCAGTGCTCCAACACGAACTGCGTCGTCCTCCGCTTCGACGTACTGAAGTTCGTCGATATTCCCGATGTCGATCAGGTGGTCCGGAGATGCAAACCGGGTCTTTTGGAGGGGAACAAGGCTCTGTCCCCCAGCGATCAGTTCCGCGTCGTCGTACTCCTTGAGCGCTGTGATAGCGTCGTCGATACTCTGAACAGGTACGTGTTCGAACTTGCTTGGATACATATCTCTGTAACTCTCGTTTGCGGGCTACACGTCGATTTCGCCGTGTACATCGATGTTTAGATCTCGCTTCTGTAACTCCTTCCGTAATATCTTTCCGACGTTGCTCTTTGTAAATTCGTCGATGAAGCAGTATCGTCGTGGCCGCTTGAAGTCCGCCAGCTCCTCGCTCTCGCGACAGTGGTCGTCGAGAGTGGTTGCAGCGGTTTCGAAGTCGGTGCCAGACGGATCCGCCGCTAGCGTCACGAACGCAGCGACAGTCTGGTTCCATCGCTCACTCGGTCTCCCTACGACCGCCGCTTCGGTGACAAGGTCATGTCGCTCGAGGACTGACTCGACCTCAACGGGATAGATGTTCTCACCACCGCTGATAATCATGTCGTCGACGCGTCCAACGAAGTAGAGGTCGCCGTCTTCGTCCCGATAGCCGAGATCGCCCGTGAAAAACCAGCCATCGGTTAGTGACCGATCGTCGGTCGTCTCGGAAAGATACCCATCGAATGCCTCGGGCGACGACGTGTCGACGATTATTTCTCCCAGATCGTTCCGATCGACGGTATCATTCGGATCCAGTTGGCCAAAGTCGCTTGGTTCAACGACGCGCACGGCAGTGTTGATTCCGGCACGGCCGACGCAGTTGGGTTTTTCACTGACCCAACTGCAGACTGCGTGTGTGTACACTTCGGTGCTGCCGTAGTGATTAACGAACGTCTGGGGGTTGAACTGTGATTCAATCTCGCGAACGATGGACGGATTCATGTTCGACCCAGCATAGGCGACGTGCTGAACGGACGAGAGATCGGCCTGGTTAGCGGCATCCGAACGCAGGAGGTCGTGGTATACCGTCGGGACGAGATAGAGGCTCGTAATTTCCTCCGACTCAATGAGATCGACCGTGTCGGTGGCCGAGAACTCCCGCTGGGCAACCCACTTTCCGCCCAGAACAAGGATCGACGCGAGCGCGTGAATGCCCATAGTATGCGACAGTGACATAAGCCCGAGCGTCGACTCGCCCTGCGACCACGAGTTCTGGAGCGCGTGGGCTGTGGCCGCTGCATACGTGTTTCGGTGAGTTCGCGGAACTCCCTTTGGTTTGCCGCTCGTCCCGCCAGTATGGAGGATGACGCTCGTCTTGTCGGGGTCGACAAACGTCGGCTCGAATGAGTCCGGACCACTGGCCTCGAGAAATGCTTCGTACCGCTCCGAACTTTCTGAATCAGCATCGATCGACACAAGCGACGGATTAGTGTTCCATTCACCGTCGGCGACAGCGTCGGCCACTTCGCTCGAGAAAAAGAGAATGTCGGGCGTCGAATTCTCGACGAGGTGTGTCAACTCTTCCGCCGAAACCCGGAAGTTGTACGGAACAAAAACGGCACCGAGCAACTGCGTCGCACAGTACAGTGTTACTAACTCGACTCGGTTCCGCATGGCCGTGGCAACGCGGTCTCCTTCGCCGATTCCGCGGGATTTGAGAACCGCTGCGACCGCAATGCTCCGGTCGTATAGCGTTTGATACGTGTACTGAACGTCAGCGATCGGATCGACGATCCCGACGGTATCCGGCGTCCGATCCACCGCCCGATTGAGAACCAGTCCCATATTCATCGGCAGTCGTAAAATGGTGGAGTCGTAGTAAAAGTGTTTGGACTGATGTTACTGCAGTACCGTTCTACTCCCACTTCTGGAAGTATGTTGCCTTCCCCGAGACGACGAGATCGTCGTCATTGAATACCTCGGCTTCGCCGACAGCGATGGTACCGCCGCGCTGGATCAGGTTGGCGCGTGCGACAAGCTCACCGTCCGTAACTGGCGCATGATAATTGACGTCCATATCGATAGTGAGTGGTTCCATCTCTTCGAGGGTCGCCTCAGCGTCGCTATGGATAGCACCGGCGACAGCAGCGTCGACCAGCGTCGCCATCACACCGCCGTGAACGACGGTGTGATTCGTGATACTCTCGTCGTAGGGGACACGGAATTCAGCGGTACCGTTCTCAACGATGGCTTCCTCGATGCCGATCAGTTCGAGAAACGGCATTGTTTCGAAGTAGTCCTCCATCTCTTGGTCCACTTTCTCGGACATGTAGCAAGGAAAATCTCTTTTCCTAGTGCCAAATAGATATCGATCCGTCTGTCTTCGGCAGCTGAAGAGATCAGTCCAAGTCGAAGATACGTTTCGGGTTCTCCTTGATCATCGTCTCAATCTCCGATTCGGAAACCCCTGCTCTCAACATCGCTCGGATGAACCGTTTGAACTGCTCCATTGCTGGCGGGTTCGCCGTTGCGCCGCCGTCAGTTGCCATTACGGCGTTCTCCGGCCCAACGGCGTCGACCGCGGTGACATAATCGTCTACCGTCGCGGCGTTCCCCATCATCTCGCTGGTGCAAATGTAGTGGAACTCCAATGTCGCTCCGAGATCGGTTATCATTCGCATCTGATCGAGACTGTAGTCCAAGAAGTTCGCGTGGGGATGCTGCACTAGGAACTCGTCGACGCCGCGATCGGTCGCTTCGTCGACGAGTGCGATCGATTCCTCGGGACTGAGATGGGAGAGGCCGATGACGAACCCCTGTTCGGCGATCCGATCGAGAACGTTGAGGGTCGTGTCTGTTAACTCACCGTCGTCGAGGACTGTGATCCCGGCTTTTTCTTCCTCTTCAGCCTCGAACATCTGAACTGCGGCGTTTTCCAAGTGGTTCGCAGCGGTGATCGTTGGCATCCAGATGATGTCGGCATCGAAGTTCGCAACGCCATCGACGGCGTATGGGTTCAATCCACCGACCCACTCGTTGAGCGTGATCCCGCCCAATAAATCGAACCCGAGCTCGTCCCGAACGTTCTGTGCTCGAGAGGCGGTCTCAAAGTGGTGGTTCTTCGTGACGATGGCACGCATCCCGTGCTGTTGGGCCTTCCGGGCGGCCGAGAAATCGGTATCATGCCGGGGGAATGCTCCCGGCGCGGTGTGCATATGTGTGTCAACTGCACCCTCTACAAGGTGGTCGATGGACTCGAGGTCACTCGACGTCATAGACATGAGTGGTCCGTAGGCGCCCTTATACTTACTGGTTGTCCCCTTCAGTCGTCGATTGTCGGACTCGGATCAGCTGGTTCGGAATCGGTACCAAAGAGGAATTCCCAGTCGTCCGGCTCAAGGATGAGCGAAACACCGACGCCGCCGATGAGCGACCAGAATGGTGCGCCGATCTCCAGCAGTGAGATTCCCGACATCCCAATAATGAGCGCGAAGAATGTCCCGTACCGATACTTCTCTGATGTCGCCCAGGACTCCTCGAAAGCGCTTATGAGGACACCAATCATCGCGACACCCGCGAGCAGCGAAATCAATGTCCCCGGGATTGCGTTGACAATTGAGGTCGCCGCTGCAGCGATGAAGCCGAAGCCGCTGAAGAGGATGCCGCCGATGACCGACGCGACGTATCGCCCATCCTTCTGGTCGCCTGCCTCGTCGCTGCTTGTGATCGCGGTCATCGGTCCCGCGATGTTCGCGTTGTGTCCGCCCATAAGACTCGCGACTATCCCACCGAGACCGCTAAATATCAGCATCGAGTTGATCGGTGGATCGTAATCTTCAGCTTGGAGAACGCCGATTGCCTGCATGTTCTCGGCCCCGATGACCATCACCGTCAGCGGAATCGCGATAGTGATGATTGAATCGAAAGTGATGACGGGCGTGACGAGTACCGGCTGGGCCATGGATATGGACACCTGTGAGAGCGCAGTCGCACCCTCCCAGACGGCGGCACCAGCACCGAGTCCGATTGCGCCGACGATACCCGGAATCTGTGGAACGAATCGATAAAACAGCAAAAATCCAAGTAAGCCGGCTCCCGCAACGATCGGTGCCTCCGAGACGGCGGTTATAATGCCGATGGTGAACTCGATGAGGACACCAGCGATCATCCCCATGATGATCGGTTGGGGAAGGAACTCGACGACTTTTCGGAACGATCCCGATATCCCGATCAAGAATACGAGTACCCCGGATACGAAATAGGCACCGGCTGCCTCCGCGAGATTGAAATCGGCCAGTACGACACCGACCATCACCGCGCCGGGAATGGTATATGCTCCCATGATCGGCTGTTTGTAGTATAGCGCCATTCCGAGCGTCATTAACCCACCCAAGACATAAATGCTGAAGAGCCACGATACGGCCTGGGAATTCGACAGCCCGCCCTCGTTTGCAGCGTTGAGAATGATTAGCGCTGGACCGGTGCAACCGAAGATTGCCGCGGTTAATCCCGCTCCAGCCTTGCTCAAGTCGAGATATTTTCCGAAGTCAGCGATGCTCTCTCGGAATCCTGGACCACTTTCTATGGTGTCTGCTAACGATCGTCTCGACATAATCCGTGGTGTAGTTCTGAATCAATTGTGATAAACCTTTCTCTGATATGCACTTCAGTCTTGGCAGTGATCTCCCGTGACCGCTCATCGTCAGTTCCCCTCGAATTGGATAATGCCCATCTTAAATGATTTGCCAACATCTTTACAGGATGGAACTATCAGAACAATAGTGCCTCGATTAGCGATAATCTGCTCTGATCCGAGCCGTACCGGTGATTAAATCCAAATCTTGTCCCCGAATAGCCGCAAAGAAAAAGCAAAAGTTACAAAAGCAGTCTGTAACACATAGGCAATGACCCAACACAATCAACCCGAATCGACGTGTACGTGCAAAATCGGCACTCTCGCCGACGCATACGAACTCGATAGTCTCTACGAGGAGTTAGTTGCACGCTGGACTGGCGCGCACAGTGAGGAAGAAAGTGTCCGGACGCTGGCCGACCGGTTCAATCAGCGTCTCCTCCGCGCCGAGATGCGCGACGCAAATATCGAATTGGTAGAGGGGCGTGTCGAGAACCTCTATGAGTTGCTCACTGATGAGGATAGGTTAGAGGCCGTTCGACTCGAAGCACAGTCGACCCTCGAAAGAAATGGTATCGATGTCGACCGCCTCCAGAACCAATTCGTTTCCCATCAGACGATGTACCGGCACTTCAGGAACTGTCTCGATGTCGAAAAGGAACGCAACGTACTCACCACTGAGAAGGAACGAGATCGAATTCACTCGATCCAGCACCGCGCCGAGTCTGTAGTCGACGATTCGGTGGCCCGCCTCCGCGACGGCGGCAAACTCGATATCGATGAGTTCGAAGTCCTGATCAACTTCCGTATCTCCTGTGAACACTGCGGAACGCTTCACGATGTTACCGATCTCCTCGAGGCTGGTGGATGCGACTGTCAGATGTAGTTTCTTCCCTAGGTCAGCTAATAATAGGGTTAGAGTTTTGGCTGTGTACTCGATAGGAGACACCATGAAACCAAAGACGTCGGCTGACGCCAGGGCCGCTCTCTCCGTAGAGCGGATCGGCGGTATCGAAGAAACGTCGGTTGAGTTCGTTCCCAGCGTGAACGTTCTACAAGGACGAAACGCAACGAACCGTACGTCGCTACTGCGCGCTATCATGGCTGCTCTTGGTAGCAATGATGTCGCGCTCAAAGGCGACGCCGACCAGGGTTCCGTTGAACTCACGATTCAAGGGGTAACGTATACCCGAACCCTCGAACGCAGCGGCAACACGACGACCATGAGCGACGATCCGTATCTCGAGGACTCGACGCTCGCTGACCTCTTTGCATTTCTCCTTGAATCGAACGAAGCGCGTCGAACCGTCACTCGGGGTGATGACCTTCATGATGTCATCATGCGCCCCGTTGATACCGATGAGATCGAACGGGAGATCTCCGAGGCCGAACGGCGGAAGGACGAACTCGACAATCAGCTCGCCGAACTTCGCACCAGCAAGGAGCGACTCCCGGAGCTGCAGTCCGAGCGGGTCTCTATTGCCGACGAACTGACGGACAAACGGGCGGATCTTGAAAATCTCCGCGAGGAACTCGAAGCTGCGGAGTCAGGAGTCGATGAGATGCAGGCCCAGCGCGAAGCATATCAGGAGACACTCACAGAGTTAAACGATACACAGGCAGAACTCGATGAGATCGACCGGAAACTCGACAACAAGAAGACCCAGCGTGAGGCACTCCAGAACGAACGATCTGATCTTCGAGAGGAACGCTCGGAACTCCCGACATCGGTTGAAGAGATCAACGAACTCGGACAGCGCATCGGCGAACTACAGGAGCGTCGACGGGCGCTCGGTTCCCTGCTCGATCGGCTTCAGAACATCATCCAGTTTAACGAAGAGATCATCGACAATGCGGACTCCGAGCTTCGCGAAGTAGTGGTACCGTCCGACGAGGACACTGACCTAACCGATCGGCTGATGACCGAGCAGGACCTTGTCTGTTGGACGTGTGGGTCGACCGTTGACCGGAGCGAAATCGAGGACACGCTTGAGGACCTGCAGGAGTTTCGCCAAGAGAAGATGTCCGAGCGAAAGGATATCTCAGACGAACTGAACGATCTCCGTGAGCGAAAGCGTGAAACGGAAAAAAAACAGCAGCGCCGTGAGCAAATCGACCAACAACTCCAGCAGATCGACGATCGGATTGAGCAACAGACCCAGCGAATTGAGGAGTTGCGCGACCGGCGCGAGACGTTGCGCGAACGGGTCGGCGAACTCGAACGTGAACTCGAGGAAGCCAAACCTGAACGGGATGACGACCGCGTCCTTGAACTCAACAAACGCGAGAACGAATTAGCACTCACCATCGAGGAACTTGAATCTGATCTCGAGACGATAGGCGCGAAAATTGACGACATCGAAGCTGACGTCACTGAAATCCCGGAGATCGAAGAGGAGCGTAAGTCGGTTGCCGACCGACTTACGGACCTTCGCAACCGGATCAACGACATTGAGGCCGACGCGGTCGAGGCGTTCAATGACCATATGGAAAACCTCATTCAACGGCTCGATTATGATAACCTCGAACGGATCTGGATCGAACGCCAGGAAACGACTGTTCGCGACGGGCGACGGAGCATCCCAAAGACCGAGTTCGACCTCCATGTGGTCCGGACGACAGCGGACGGCACTGCCTACGAGGACACCGTCGATCATCTCAGCGAATCCGAGCGCGAGGTGACCGGTCTCGTCTTCGCTCTCGCGGGATATCTTGTGCACGAGGTGTATGATGAAGTGCCGTTCATGCTGCTCGATTCGCTGGAAGCCATCGATTCCAACCGTATCGCCGCACTTGTTGACTACTTCGAGGAGTATGCCGAGTTCCTCGTCGTCGCACTTCTCCCTGAGGATGCGCAGGCGGTTGACGAGCAGTATCACCGTGTGACCGAGATCTAACGGATGAGTGGTACTGACTCAGAGCCGTTCGATGCGATTCACCAGGTTGATCGGCCGATCATCGACGCACACGTGCACCTGTTACCCGACCGCGTTCTTAAGGCGATCCGGAAGTGGTTCCATCAGGAGGTTTCTTGGACGCTCCCTACCGTTACGAAAGCCGACGTGTTCGAGTACCTGACCACCCTCGATGGGGCAGTCTGTTTTCCGTACGCACACAAACCCGGCGTCGCTCGCTCGATGAATCGAACGGTCGCGGATGTCGTCGTCGGAATTGATCATGTCGTCGGACTGGCCACCGTCCACGCAAGGGACGACAATCCTGTGGATATCGTCCAAGAAGGACTTGATGCCGGCCTCGCAGGCGTCAAACTTCACTGTCCGGTTCAGGAGTTCCCGCCTTCGGACTCTCGACTCGATCCGGTGTACGAACTGGCTGTTGAACATGATCTCCCCGTCATCGTTCACGCATCCTCTCATCCCTTCTATCGGGACTCTGACCTCGTTGGCCCAGAAGCGACGAAGCGTGTCCTCGAGCGCTTTCCCGGGCTTCGACTATGCATTCCTCACCTCGGGCTGTTCGAAACAGACGCGTTCCTCGACCTCGCGGACCGGTACGACAGGGTTGCGTTCGATACTGCAGTCGCAGTCGGCGAGCAGGTACACGAATTAATCGGCACTCGTGACGAGGAATACCCGATCGAGCGGATTCGTCGGTACACGGACCGCGTCATGTTCGGTACCGACTATCCGACCTATCCGGACTCGGTAGTGTACGGTGATCTGATCGACGCGACGGCGGCGGCGTTCCCTCAAGCACGCGACCGCGTATTCTACCGAAATGCGATCGACTTCTACGGCGTTGATGCCGATTTTGGGGAGTGAACCGCCGCTACCGTAGGATGCGTCTCGAGAGGTGGAAGACAAGCCGGATAGCGAAATCAGTGTAAACCGGTTCTTCTCACGATCTGTTTCTGGATTCCGATTGAGCAGCCTGAATTCCGATGTCTGTTAGCTGGTTCGCCAACTCGCGACGATATCGGCGCCGATCTTCACCTGACTGAGTAGACCGAGGAAGATCAGAAGGAGCCCGATCCAGTAGAACGACGATGCGAAGACCGTGACGAGGGCGCCAACGAGGAGAACGACCCGTTCAATAAGCGTTAGTTTTGTGAACAGATATCCGACTCCCGCAGCGGAGATCACGACAACGACGACCGTTGCGATAGCGAACCACTGACCGATCTCGATCGACGTACCGATTCCTAATAATGACGGGTGAAGGAGAAACAGGAAAGGGACGATATAGATTGCTAGTCCCATCTTGAACGCTTGTATTCCCGTTTTCCATGAACTCCCGCCGGAAATACTCGACGCGGCAAAGGCCGCAATCGCGATCGGCGGTGTGACCATTGAGATGACTGAGAAATACAAGCCGAAGAGGTGTGCGGAAATCGTCGGCATGCCGAGTTCGATAAGCGTTGGAACGGCGAGGACCGCGACGGTCACGTACGCAGCAGTCGTCGGCATTCCCATACCCAGAACGAGACAGATAACCGCAACCAGAATGAGCGTAGGAACGAGCATTCCGGCCGTGAGAGAGAGAATAATGGACGTGATCCGCGCTGCGATGCCCGTATAATAGACGATGCCGATGATAATACCCGCTACTGCACACGGAATGGCCGCTGAAACGACCATCTCTGCCGCTCGTTTGAATGCCCCGAGGTAATCGACGAACGACATGCGAGTCGTTTCGTGGAACGCGACCGTAACGAACGTCAGTAGAACGGTAACCGATGCCGCGTATTCGACATTCATCGTCGTATACATTACGAACAATAGCCCGAGAATAGGGATTGAGAGATGAAGTGACCGACGGATGGACGTTGCTAGCGGTGGAATATCCTCGGTGTCAACCGTTCCGATATTCTGCCGAGTGGCCTCGAAGTGGACAGACGAATAAACGCCGACGTAAAACAGGATTGATGGAATGATTGCATAAATAACTATTTCGAAGTACGGTATTCCGGAGATGTCTGCCATAATGAAGGCCGCAGCACCCATTACGGGTGGCATCAGTTGCCCACCTGTTGAAGCGAGCGACTCTGTCGCACCAGCGCTCTCGGCATCGTATCCCGATCGATTCATCATCGGAATCGTAATCGACCCGGTCGAAACCGTATTAGCCACGGCGCTGCCGTTGATCGTCGCCATTAAGGCACTGGCGGCGACGGCGATCTTGGCTGCACCTCCTTTCAGGTCCCCGCCGATGGATTTCGCGAGGTCAAGGAAATTATCGTCAGCCCCGCTTTGAAGGAGGATCGATCCGAAGAGGACAAACAGGAACACGTATCGGGCCGACATTTTCGCTGGTGTTCCAAAAAATGACTGTTCAGTGAGAAAGAGAATGTCGATAATCCCCGTATAATCGAGTCCACTGTGTGCGAAAATCGGTGGCAGAAGCGGTCCCAGGAAACCGTACGCGATGAACGTTCCCGCTATCGCGGCGAGAGCAACGCCGATAATGCGTCTTGTCGCCTCGAGCAGGAGAATCACAGTGAGCGTTCCGAAAAACAGATCCAACGTAGTTACCTCGTGAGCTTGCGGAATACGGGTCATAACCCGCTCTTGGATCATGAGAAGATATCCCATGATGATTACTGGTGAGAGAACAAGAACGATATCGATAATCGAATTGATCCGCTCGCTAAGCCTTGGTATCGATGTCGGATTAAGTGCGAATGCGACGGATGTTGCCGCCATGACGTGGACGTACGTCAGCGTCAATATATTCACGTACCGCAACCCGGCATAGAGATGGAAAATCGCCCAGGGAACACCGATAAGCCAGATGTAGTAGTCTCGCCAGTCGCTCAAGTTCAGATCGATATCCCGTGTTTTTCCAATCATTATTTCAGATCGTGTTGGTCGTATTGTCGTTCTCTATTGGCTGTAACGCGATCAGTTGACCATTGAGCACTACCTGCTAGTGTGTGGTTCGGTGGCTTGTGCCCCATGGGAACACATCTACTATAATGGTATATAATTCTTGGCTCATCACTATGCTATATCTTTGCTGATTTGAAAATATAGTTAGTCGAGATAGAATCATTTCCGAAGCTATTGCTGACCGAGATGATTGTGGGAAACGATTATAAGTACAGAGTCAGTATCTATTGGTATACCGTCTAAAGGGAAGTGAATACGATTTGAAATACAGAAATCTTCCAGGAGTGGAAGACCTCCCGCTAATATGAAACTGATAATCGGTATCACCGGTGCGAGCGGTATTCAGTATGGGGCCGCTCTCGTTCGATTACTGGAACAGACAGACGTTGAGTCCCACCTGATAATTTCGAAAAACGCCCGGTACGTGATGAGCATTGAAACTGATCTCCAACCGTCGACGATCGAGGAACGCGCTGATGTTGTTCATAACCCGAACGATATTGGAGCCTGTATAGCGTCCGGTTCGTTCAATTTCGACGGAATGATCGTTTGTCCCTGTTCGATGAAAACGTTAGGATACATGGCCAACGGTATCGGTGAGGGACTTATTCCACGTGCTGCTGATGTTTGCCTCAAAGAGGGGCGAGATCTTCTCGTCGTGTTCCGTGAATCACCGCTATCACACACCCACGTGGAAAACATGGGAAAACTCAGTCAGGCAGGAGCGATTGTCGCTCCCGCGGCACCAGGATTTTACACTGATCCTGAATCGATTGACGAACTGATAGACGAGTTTGCAGCGAAGATGCTAGACCGGATCGGTGTTGAAGCCGATGAATTAACGCGCTGGGAAGGCCACTAATTCCTCGGTTTAGAGATCCAGTCTTACTGAGGCCATCTATAGAAGATAATATTCCACTTCTACCTTCCCGTATGTACGATAATTATATATGTGATGGTATGATATGACATAGTGGTATGCGCCGAAGAGAGTATCTTGGAGTCTGTACAGCATCAGTAACGGGCGTCGCAGGACTCGCCGGTTGCATGGGTGGAGACGTAGGAGAGTCGCTGAGTATGTCGACGTTCGTTGAGGGGACGGGATGGTATGTCCTCGGTTCGGCAATCGCGGATGTCGTTCCTGATTATCTCCCTGATGGGTCAACTGTTGATGTCGTTCCCGAAGGAGGCGGAGTTGGGAGCGTTGATCTCCATCGCGAAGGAGTCGCAGACTTCGGAATTACTGCACCGACAAGTGCGAGGTGGGCACAAAACGGAGAGTTCGTTTTCGAAGATGACGGCTCGTACGAAGAGATACGAGCACTCGTCGGCCATCTCGACACGTACTGGCTACCGATAGCTGTCACCGAAGATACCCCGATAGACACTTTCGCAGAACTCCGTGAGGAGGAGTATCCACTCGAACTCGCGATCGCGACTGCGGGGAGTTTGGGTGCAGTTGGTGTCGAACAGACGCTTAATGCCCATGACATCACGTTTGAGGATATCGAAAACTGGGGCGGTCGAATAGAGCGAATGGATTTCGGCGATATGGTCTCAGCCATCGAAGGTGGTGATCTAGAAGGAATGGGCCAGGTGGCCACACCAGGACATCCCACGTGGACGGAAATAACCAATAGCGTCGATATGAAGTTCCTGCCCCACGATGAGACAACTGCTGACTATCTCACCGAGCGGGGATGGTTAGATATGCCCGATCTCCCAGAAGGCGAATTCAACGCCTCCGACGATATCCGCCAGGTCGGGTATCGATCGATGCTCATGACTACCGAGAGCCTGGACAACGAGATTGCCAGTTCGATAACCGAGGCCGTCATCGAAGAACAGGATTCGATTGAGGCTGCTACCACTGCCTTCGAAGTCTTCGAACCGGAAAGCGGCGCGAGTGATGAATGGGTTCAGATTCCATTCCATGAAGGTGCGGAAGACTTCCTCACCGAGCAGGGTCACCGCTGAGTTCGAACGCCCGGTAGTAGCAATCCTTGATCGGGCTTCTAGGTTGCTGTATTGATACCGAATACCCGACAACCGTGAGTACGTAGTTCCTCAGGGGGAAAGTTGTGCCGCAACCCGTCTCTTTACGGATCATTATCGGATTACCTCTGATGAGGACTCGACGAATAATGACAGATAATTCAAACTTACGAACGTTCCTCTCGGAGATTGCTCAATCAGAGGGCCTAACCGAGATTACGAACCCGATTTCACCCGATCTTGCAGTGACGGAAGTACTCTGGTCATTCGAACAGGCTCACGAGAAACCGGCCGTCTGGTTCGACTCCGTTAACGCGATCGACGGAACCGAAGCGGAGTATCCAGTCGTCACGAACCTCTTCGCCGATCGAAAACGTTGTGCGCAAGCGCTTAATTCGACCGTCAGAGATGTTGGACTCGAATATTACGAACGGGAGCGCCAGCAGCGGCAAATCAAACCCCAACGAACGGAATCGGCGACTGCTCCTGTCAAGGATCACGTCGTAACAGGACAAAACTGTGATCTCTCGACGCTACCAATCATCACCCATCACGAGGGCGATGCCGGACCATATATCACGGCCGGTGTCTGTATCGTTCCGTCACCGCCGGACAAGGATTGGGGGTACAACGCCGCGACGATTCGACTTGAGTACCGCGGGCCTCGCGAGCTTGGATTATTTATGATCCCAGGTCGTCACACCGCGAGTTATT
Source organism: Natrinema versiforme (assembly GCF_005576615.1). Lineage (NCBI taxonomy): Archaea > Methanobacteriati > Methanobacteriota > Halobacteria > Halobacteriales > Natrialbaceae > Natrinema > Natrinema versiforme. The sequence continues at coordinate 206,508 of NZ_CP040331.1, read as the reverse complement.
TCGAGGCATACGAGGAGAACGACGAAGACATGCCGATCGCGATCGTCTTGGGTCATCATCCGACATTCCATTTCGGTGCTCAGACGCTCCATTCGATCGACATCGATGAGTACAATGTGATCGGCGGGATGCGGAAGTCGGCATTACCTGTTGTGGAGTCGGCGACCCTAGGTGACGACCTTCTCATACCAGCGGACGCGGAGATCGTTCTCGAGGGGGAAGTACAAGCAGGCGATCGGATTGAAGAGGGACCATTCGGTGAATATGCTGGCTATTATGGGGACCAAGCGGCAGATAGACACAAAGTCCGGGTGTCAGGAATGAACTGCAGGTCAGATGCGATTTTTCACGATATCTTTGCCGGTCACCCAGATCACTTGAATCTCGGTGGCATTCCCATTGAAGGGCGTATTTATGATAGCGTCAAGGAAACTGTCTCGTCCGTCGAAAACGTATATCTACCACCGTCGGGTAACTGCCGCCAACACTGTTACGTGAAAATTGATAAGAAAAAACCCGGACAGGGACGGAACGCAATCCTCGCAGCACTCGCGCCGTACGATCTTGTCAAACACGTAATTATAGTTGACTCGGACGTGAATCTATTCGATGACAGAGATATTCTCTGGGCCATTGCGACACGATCTCAGTGGGATAAGGATCTGATTGCTGAAGGCGGTTTCAGTTCGATAACTCTTGATCCCTCCGCTGAAAATTACGAGATCACTGCCCGTGGCGGTATCGACGCGACGATGGAACTGGACGAGGAGTACCCCGATCGACTCGAGTCAGCCGGGATTGACGTTGAGGAGTTCCTGGATTCCGCGACGAAAACCTTGGACATGCCGGACCGGTAGACCGTGGTGCTCGAATCACTGAACACGCTTTGCATTCGTTTTGCGTACGTAGTTCCAGCAGTGTCCAATGTCACTACCAGCTACGAAATGGGTGCTATGGGACCCGTTTGACTATGCGTGGGCTTCCTGCGACTCGACGTACTCCTCGACGTTGGTAAAGAAGGTGTTGAGGTCCTTGTTGACTTTCCGTTTGATGATTCGTGATCCGAGCGAAGCGAGTTTCCCGGAGAAATCGAACTCCGTCTTGTAAACGAGATTCGTCTCACCGTCGTTGGTCGCCTCGAAGTCGACGTGTGCCGTCCCGTTGACGCGACTGTTAATCGTGTTGTCAATGGCCTCGATCTCGCATTCGAGCCAGTTCGGTTCCTCCTTGTCCACGATTTCGACATCCGCGGAGAGCGTCAACGAGATGCCTGCGAGTCCCCGCTCCAGGGTACCCTCGTAATGGTCACCGTTTCGCTCTAAGGTCTTTGCACCGGGGATTGTCTCCTCGAGCGTTTTGGCATCGAGAAGCGTTTCCCACAACTGTTCCGGTTCCTGTCCGATAGTCTGCTCACCGTTGATCTCCATTGTTGCGACGTTCTCCCATACCGGGAAGATACGTATAAATCTTCGGGAAAAATACGGAGGTTGTTACACAAGTATGCGTGTAACACGAGGGTATACGAGGTTCAGTACTGAGAGGTGAGGTCAGATGTCGCATCCCCGCAGATTGCCGTGGCGGAACGCATCCGATTCGATATTGTTATCAGAGCTCTCAGTTACAAACGATCGTTTGTAACGGACATGTGGAAATCGAAGTCGATAGTCCGCCACAGATTGCATCTATCGTTACGAGCACTGCGGGGACTCCGATGAAAGAAACCAAGTATGGTTATCAATCGGCAACTGTGTTGCCAATATCGGTTATTTATATGATCAACCACCAAGACATCGTATGGTGCGGAACGTGATCTCACAGTCAACGCTACAAGCCCAAAAACGTGCTATCGTCAAAACGCTGTGTTATCGACTGTTTATGCTAACGATTACCGTAACCATTGCGTGGATTATAACTGGTGATATAAGTAATGCAATTAATATAGGTATTATAACCAACTTATTAAAGACAGGAACGTACTATCTGTATGAACGTATATGGGATCGAATCACATGGGGAGTAATTACCTAATCCCGCTGTGGCATCCATACGAAACATGTGATAAACTACAATTCTCGGTAGTCGTCGAAGGTCGTAGAATTATTCGAGATTACGCAAGTCAGACGGGAGGTCAATATCCCGGAGAACCCCGGGATCGGCCGTCTCCACAGCAGCCCCGTCGTCAGCGGAGAGAAGAAGTTGTCGGCCACCGCTGTCTCCCGTAACGCTGAGGAGTGCACCGAAGAACTGAGCATCGAATAGGACTGGGTTTCCACGCTGTCCCCTGTAGGCAGCTGCAAGCGCTGGCCGTTTTTCAGTAACGTATGCGGCGATGAGTTGATTGACCGTCGATGATGCAACGCATGGCATATCACCAAGTGCGATTACCGCCGCGTCGGCCTCGTGCTTGCATACCGTTTCTATTCCCGTCTGCACGCTTGTGCTCTGTCCCTTTTCGTAGTCGTCATTGACGCGTATTTCCACATCGAGCCCGCTGACAGCAGTTCGAATGTCGTCCGCTTGGTATCCGGCAACCACCGTGACGCCATCCACGCTGGACGAAACGAGTGTCCGTGTCGCATGCCGGACGATCGGTTCACCGCTGATTGACTCAAGTAGCTTATTTTCCGTTCCGTATCGATTGCTGGTGCCGGCTGCGAGGAGAACGCCCCAGATGGTTAAGTCACGATCCCGTGCACTGTCTGAATCAACAACTGACATCACAGGAAGTGAGTCCGTATACTCGTTTCTATCCTGAACCGGACTCATTCGTTCACTAGTGAAAACCGCAATAGGCATACCCGTTTCGAATTTGGGACGAGACAGACCAGTTCTTGTCACCAATAGAAACATATTATACTGGACGCTAATTTAGTGAACTATATAGTTTAGTACCTCTGTTAGAACACATATATTTACTTATTTGTACGACTGTAATGCGTTATAGTTGTGCATAAAGTATTCAATATAGTCTCTAACGCTGCCTAGCTACCTACCCACGAGTCGTAAAACGACAATTCTCATCGTCAAGGTGCGAAATCGCTTTTCTATCAGTCTCCGATCGATATAGTTAAGATTACTGTTCAACCTTAATCAGAAGAAGAGCTTAGATAGTTGAGGCAATTGCCAAAAATCACAGTGTTGGAAATATCGTGTTTTAGACAATTTATGCAGGAGATCAGCGGTTGGTCGGTATCTCGTGGTCCGAGCACTGCGACATCAATAATAAGACCTGAATCTGGAATATTGTAGTATATGACCAAGATTAGACGAAGTTAATTTTTGACAGAAATCTCATCAATAGCGACTCGAGATAGTTCCACTGTCACAGGTCTGGGATGCTGTAAGACAGTTGATTGAAATACCAGATTGCTTGGTGAGAGCGTTCTACGCTAAGCAGCCGAAGATGTTGAGCTATCGACTTTTCTCCGATAACGGTAGTTCTTCTGTTCGTTCGTCGATCCAGGTGCAGCACCTGAGCTCATCAAGACCCTGATACAATTCGCGAGTGAACCGACCGTGGTCGATTACGGCGGCGGTCGTCCAACTGAAGAACAGACGGAAGCAATGACTGACCTCGCAATCGCAGTCCATCCGTTTGCTGTGAGTCAGATCCGGGAAGGGCGTCTGTCTGTGTGACTGACTACGTCGGACACTTCAAAAGAACACTATGGACCGGAATATACCCACCGGACGAACACAATTGACCCCACTCACCGACTCGTTTGAGCGCTACCTCCAAGACAAGGGAAAGGGGCGTGGGGGCGACGGCGGGAGTTACCGACACAACGCAGCGCGCGAACTCGAGCGGTTCGCTGAGTGGGCCGCCGGTGATCGTGGCGACGACGACTGGACCGGGATTGTTCCCGACGATATCGACCGTGAATCCACCTTTGAGGACCTCGACAAACGCGTGTTCCGCGAGTATACCGGTACTCGCCGGTGACCGAGGGATCAAACAGAACACTGTACAAACCTATTACCGCTATATCTCTGCATGGTGCCAGTAGTTGAGACCAGTCATCTCAATGCATAGAGTTTCGCCATGTCTCGGAGGATAGTTTTGTTTGGTTCTTGATTACACTCTATTCTGCAACGGCTATTGGGTAGGTCTGCGCACTGAACAAGTACCAGAGAATAAAACGGCTGTTTAACCTATGAGAAGACTTATGACAGTAAATTATAATTACTTTACTATGAATCGCCGCCAGATTCTTGGGTCTACTGGTGTCGGCCTCTTGCCCTTTTTTGCAGGGTGTCTTACTGCCAACGATGAAACAGAGACGCCAACCAGAGAAGAAAATAATAATTCAACTGAAACAAATGGAACCGAAGAAACTCCTCAACTCTCCTGTTCACTTCATATCGAAATACTTGAAGAGCCACCAGAAGACGCTCAAATAGTCTCTGCCGAAGAGGAACACCTGCTGGCTATTGGTAGTATAAAGCGTATTTTTGAGAAGGCAACTACTTCGAATAAGTAATATACGACAACAACAAGGAAAAGCGGAGAATATGAGCAATTCAATATCTCTCCAAAATCAGACGATGAAATAGAAGAAGTTAGAGATGCGTTTGAATCACTTCCCTCTTATGATAATCCCGACTATCCTCCCGGAACCTACCTGACGACTGACTCCGCCGACGTAGTATTTGCGATTACGGAAGACTGTTACTAATACTGAGCGACGTGTTCTTCACCTGTACTGATCGGTTGGACGGATTCTTGAGTGTGTCGTGGCCAGTATCTCGTAGTGACTACGGTTCGTGAGTCTCGCCGAGCTGTCTTCCGACGAATCGCACGACGGTCGTACGCTGACTGGCCAGTATACGATTCAACACCACTGTACGACCGAACCTCGCTTGCCGGGTTGGAATCGGACGTTCGCATCGTCTCGGGAATCTGGTTCAAACACGACACTCACGACTCAGTTGAGCAGTTCGTCTGCTCGCTCCCGTTAGCCTACTTCCGGTTCGAGGCCCACGACCGCTACGCGAATGCAAGACGCTACAAGATGGATGCGCTTTTTCGGGTGTTCGTTCTGAAGGAACTCTACGGATGGGATAACGAGACGGCACTCGTTGAGTACTTCAATTGTCGTCCAGAACTCTGTGAACAATTAGACCTGGAGGTAGTACCGGACCAATCGACGCTGTGGCGCAGCTGGCACAACCGATTCACTGCCGAGCTTCGCAGTACAGTCGAGACAGCTGCGCGGACCATCCTCATCAAAGCCCAGAACGCGGGTGTCGCTGTTCCGCGCGAACCAGAACGGCACCTTCCATCTCACGACAAAGAGGACGAACCACACCCAGACGATCAAGCTGTCCTCGACGAAGCGGCACCGATTACGGACCACGTCAGCCGCGTCGTCTTCCCAGCGTTCTCGTTGGATCGTGGTGAGGGCTGTGAAATCCACCAGAACGCCTTCTGGGATTTACAGACGTATCTCGGACTTCGCGAGAGACTGGCTGCGAACGAAGGGGCTCGCAGTTTCGTCTATGAATCGACGCGTGACCGGACACCGCTGGGGCACGCCCATCGCGAGCACATCCGCGACCTCTCGATTCCACAGGTCCGAGAGATGTACCGGCAGGCCATCAATTGGCTCCTGAACGAAGTTGCGGAGACAGAGCAGTTCTTCCGAGCTGGGATCGTTGCCATCGACATTACCGAAGCTGACCCCTTCACCGGTGATCGAACGGGCCACGAGGATGAGATCATCGGCACGAAGGAGAACACCGACGAGTACGCCTACCAGTGGGCCACTGTCCAGTTGGTCGGCAATGCGGTTCCAATTGTGCTGGATGCTCGTCCAGTTCGGAGGGGTGAGTCACGCAAAGAGATCGTCGAAGACTTGCTGGACTCTACCGAGGAACTGGTCCACGTCGATAACGTCCTGATGGACCGGGAGTTCGATAGCCAGCACGTCCTGGAGATGATCAGCCAGCGCAGGCTGTCGTATGTCGTCCCGAAACGGATGCAGACCAGCGAGAAAGCTCAGGCAAAGCGGTTGCTCCAACACGGCCAAGATCGGTACGAGACCGACCGGAAGCTCCACCTCGGAAACAACGAGTGGCACTCAACGACGCTGATCTACCGGCGCAAAGAGAACGCTGAGCACGACGACCACCGGCAGTACTCGGTGTTTATGACCAATACCGTGAGCGGATTTCTCACTGAGTACGGGTGTCGGTGGGAAATCGAGAGCGGCTACAGGTCGATCAAGCGATTCATGGCCGCGACGACGTCGAAGAATTTCGGGCTGCGATTCTTCTACTTCGCGTTCGCCTGCCTGCTGTACTCGATCTGGAGAGCCGTCGATTTGCTCGTGCAGGTCGAGTTGACTGACGAGTACGAGCATTTGCCGATTGTGACAGCGGATAATAAACTTACACTCTTGAAGAAGGAGACGGGAATCGGATAGACAGCCGCTCAGGCCGGCCAAATACCTGTTCTTGAGTGGTAACACTGGGTATATTCTCGAAAAAATCGCTGAAACAGTTGAGCAGTGAACAAGAATGGTGTTCTCAGAGACTCCCTAAGTCTGATTCCGTGACGAAATTCGACTGAAACAACGCATCACGGGCCCGCTAACCCCTTGTAGTCTCAACTTTCACAACCTCGGAGGATAATTTTGATGCGTGGCTTTGTTTCTCCCTAGCTAGAAGAGAAACAGATAGCAAGTAGAGTACGACTTGCTCAGTAATTAATCGATTCCAGACCTCTGCGTCACATGATTCAACCGACGGGTGTAGTAGTGGATGAAAATGACAATAGCCGAGGGTCGTAGAATCGAATCCCAAACTCTTCTTACGACAGTTTGACGGCCCCATCCGAAGAGATTGTTACGTCATACCCCCGGTACCGGAACGAAACGTGTCCGCTTCGGACCGAGTCGTCAGCAGCGGTCGGTTCAAATAATCGGTCCAGCGCAGCAGGATCCACAACGTCGTTGAGCGGTGGCTTGAGGATAATCGGCGAGACATCTTCCGCGTCGGCAATCGCTTCAAGGACGCGCAGGCTCGGCTTTGAGCGCGTGGACTCGGTGTCGGTCATGGCTCAGACGAGGAGCTGGATGTCGGATTCAGCCATGTGCTGCAACGCGGTGGCCGCGCCGACGCCGGTGGTGACGCCGTCGTGGAAGTCGTCCTCGTCGTAGTCCATCAGCTCGATCGTCATCTGACAGGCCTGCAGATCGACGCCGCTCTCGAGCGAGAGGTCGATCAGTTCCTCGATGGTGGCGGTCCCGTTATCGTCGATCTTCTTCTGCATCATCTTCGTGGCTATCGTATCCATGCCGGGGAGCGCGGCGACGGCGTTCGGGACCGGCATATTCGGGTTGCCGACGGCGCTCAACTTGAGGTCCTTCGACTTCTCCTCGTGGAGGATATCGAGCCCCCAAAACGTGTGGAAGACGACAACCTCCCAGCCGAAGGCGGCCGCAGTGCTCGCGAGGATTAACGGTGGATACGCCATGTCGAAGCTCCCCTGTGTCGCGACGATGGTCATCTTCTTCTGATCGTCGCCAGTGTCCACCGCTGCCATCGATTCTTCCAATTCCTCGACGCGCTCGCGCAGCGCCTGTAACTCGGCGGCGTCGACGTCCGGATCGGCGTCGTCGACTGCCGTCGTTGGGTTATCCGTGCTCATTATTCCGTTTTCTTCACGTAGTGAGTGTACAAATCGTCCTCCTCGACCTGCTCGAGGAGTTCGACGCCGTTGGTGCCGTCGGCCCACCCCTGAATGTCGCTCATGCTGCCCGAGTCAGTCGCGACGACCTCGAGGATGTCGCCGGCCTCGAGATCGTCGATCGATTGCTTGGTCTTCACGATGGGCATCGGGCACGACTGTCCTTTCACGTCTAGCGTCTCCGTGGTCTGGTATTCCGAACTCATAGTTTCGTTCTGGCCCCGTATTGGAGCTATCATACAATATTGGGCGCTCCCATATAAGGCCTCCGGTTATTGCACAATACACGAACACCCCTGGCCCTGAGGAGGATAAAATAACTAGTTAGTACCGCCTGCATACGCGTATATAGAAATCATGAGGCTATACTTGGCCAGCCTGTATTGTAGATAATAGGAATTACTACACAAACTCTTAAGTGCCAGTAGCCGATACTGGGAACTGTACAACATGGACGATATGGATCTTCCAATGCCGGACGTCGAGATCGAATCGGTCAGTCCAGACGAATTGAAGGGGAAAATCGACGCGGGCGAGGACGTCACACTCCTCGATACCCGCATGGAATCGGAGTACAACGAGTGGAGGATCGACGGGGAGACCGTCGAATCGATCAACATCCCGTACTTCGAGTTCCTGGACGACGAAATTGACGACGATGTCCTTGCACAGATTCCCGATGAGCGCGAAATTACGGTTCTCTGTGCGAAGGGCGGCTCGAGCGAGTACGTCGCCGCACAGTTGAGAGAGCGCGGCTACGACGTCGACCACCTCGAGAACGGGATGAACGGCTGGGCGCGAATCTACGAGCGCGTCGAGGTCGAGCGCTACGACGGCGCGGGGACGCTCTACCAGTACCAGCGTCCCTCGAGCGGCTGTCTCGGCTACCTCATCGTTGACGGTGACGAGGCGGCCTTGATTGACCCACTGCGTGCATTCACCGACCGCTATCTCCAAGATGCGAACGAACTGGACGCCGACCTGAAGTACGCAATCGACACGCACATCCACGCGGATCACATCTCGGGGATCCGCGACCTCGCCGATGAGGGCGTCGAGGGCGTCATCCCCAAGGCGGCGGTCGACCGCGGTATCACCTACGCCGACGAGATGACTCTCGCAGCAGACGGCGACGAGTTCGAAGTCGGTGCTGCCACGATCGAAACCGTCTACACGCCCGGACATACCTCCGGGATGACCTCGTACCTGATCGACGGCTCGCTCCTCGCGACTGGCGACGGCCTGTTCGTCGAGAGTGTTGCCCGCCCTGACTTAGAGGAGGGCGACGAGGGCGCAGAAGACGCCGCACGCCAGCTCTACGAGTCGCTGCAGGAGCGCGTGCTGACCCTGCCTAACGACACGCTCGTCGGCGGGGCTCACTTCAGTGACTCCGCCGATCCCGCCGACGATGGCACCTATACGGCACCGATCAACCAACTCGAAGAAGAGATGGACGCTCTAACGATGGACGAAGACGAGTTCGTCGAGCTGATCCTCTCGGATATGCCGCCCCGTCCGGCCAACTACGAGGATATCATCCTCACGAACCTCGGACAGCAGGAGGCCAACGACAAGGAAGCGTTCGAACTCGAGCTCGGCCCGAACAACTGCGCGGCCAGCCAAGAGTCGCTGGCGGGTGACTGATCACCGTGATCGAGATCGCACTGTTCGCCGAACTTGCCGCCCCGGGTCAGATAGTGCCCGCCGAGCCGTTCCCCAACGGCATCTCCCGGTACGCTATCGGTGGACTGCTCGTCGGCCTCGGCGCGGTCGTCATCTATCTCGGGACGGGGATCGCCGCAGGCGCGAGTACGTTCCTCGAGTCGACGCTGTCGTACGTCTCGGATCAGTCGCGGTTCAAGCAGTACCGCGCCTCTCGAGACTGGCGCATCGTCTTCACGCTCGGAATCATTCTGGGAGCGGCGGTCTACGCCGTCTTCTGGCAGGGCGGGACGTGGACGACCGACGTCCAGCCTTGGCGGCTCCTGCTCGGTGGCGTCCTCGTTGGGATCGGGACACGCGTCGGGAAGGGCTGTACGTCGGGCCACGGGGTCTGCGGCGTCGGCTCGGCCTCGAAAACGTCAATCGTCGGCGTGATCACGTTCCTGACGGTCGCGATAGTCACCGCTCAGATCGTCCAGGCAGTGGGGGTGAGTCCATAACGTGACCCGGAATCGTCATCCGTTGTTCATGCCGCTGATCCTCGTCGGCGGCCTGATCTTCGGCTTCGGACTGGCGTACAGCCACATGGCCCGGCCGGAAGTCGTGCTGGACTTCCTCCAGTTCGACGACCTCGGCCTGCCGTTCGTCATGTTTGGCGCCGCGATCGTCTCCGGGATCGCCTTCGCGATCATGCCCCGGATTCGCGACAGCGCACCGCTGACGGGTGACGTGTACCGTCGACGGCTGAAATCGTTCGATCGAAACGTCCTGATCGGCGGCGGGATCTTCGGTGTCGGTTGGGGGCTCTCGGGGATCTGCCCCGGCGCGGCCTACGCCAGCCTCGGGATCGGAAACGTCGCCATCCTGTGGGCGCTCGTCGGCATGTTCGCCGGCGCCTACCTGCAGGGGGTCTGGCGCAGCAAGCGTGCCGCGGCCGACTCCAGCCCGGCGAGTGCCGACTAACACCGTTCGAATTTCGTGTTTCGAGAACTGAGACGGAGGATTTTCGCGCACTGATGGAACCCACAACGATACTCTTGTTCGCAGCGGCCGCGGTCGCGAGCCTCTTCATGGCGTGGGTCATCGGCGCCGGCTCGAGCGGCGCGACCCCGTTCGCCCCGGCTGTCGGTGCGAACGCTATTTCCACAATGCGTGCGGCGTTTTTCGTCGGCATTCTCGGCTTCGCTGGCGCGGTGACACAGGGCGGAAGTGTCTCCGAAGCCGTCGGCAGCGGCCTCGTCGACGGAATCAGCCTTCCTGTCAGCGGCGTCATCGTCGTCTTGCTGATCGGCGCCGGGCTGATGGCGATCGGGATCTACACGGGATATCCGATCGCGACTGCGTTCACCGTGACTGGGTCGGTCGTCGGCGTCGGCCTCGCGCTCGGCGGCGATCCGGCCTGGGGGAAGTACGCCGAAATCGGCGCGGTCTGGATACTCACGCCGTTCGTGGGCGGGGGAATCGCCTACGGTCTCGCCAGTATCCTCCCGCGAGCTGATGCTCCTGAGGACGTCACCGTTCCGATTCTCGCCGGGATCGTCGGCGTCGTGGTTGCGAACCTCGAGTTCTCGTTCCTCGCGTCGGTCGGGGGAACACTCGCTGCCGCCGGGACCACGCTGGTTCCCGTCGACGGCGTCGCCGCCACGATCGTAATCTCCCTCGGCTTCGGGACCATCGCCGCGACTGTCGTTCGCTGGGACGTCGGTCGCGACGAGGCCGGCGGGCTGCGCCGGTTCCTGCTCTCGCTCGGTGCGCTCGTAGCGTTCTCGGCAGGTGCGAGTCAGGTCGGACTGGCCGTTGGACCACTGTTCCCGCTGCTCGAGGAGCTGCCGACGGTGTCACCGATCGTGGTGTTGCTCGGCGGCGGCGTCGGGATCCTCGTCGGTTCGTGGACGAGTGCGCCCCGAATGATCAAGTCAATCTCGCAGGAGTACGCGTCGCTGGGACCGCGACGATCCATTTCGACGCTCGTCCCCTCGTTTCTCATCGCACAGACCGCGGTCCTGCTCGGGGTACCGGTCTCGTTCAACGAGATCATCGTGAGCGCGATCATCGGCAGCGGACTCGCGGTCGCCGGTGGAGACGGCGTCAGCCCCCGAAAGCTGGGATTCACCGTCGCCGCTTGGATCGGATCGTTCGTCCTCGCGTTCGGGCTCGGCTACGTATCGATGCTCGTCGTTCGGTGACGGCACCGTCCCGTTCGAGAAGGTGGCCTTATACTGCTTCGCCTTTCTAGCACGGACAATGACACCCTCTCCTCGTTCGGATGGGAACTCGACGGCGGACGCTGCTATCCGACAGCAGAGGCTCGTTGCAGACCTCGGTCGCCGGGCGTTCGACACGGACGATCCGAACGAGTTGATCGACAGCGCCGTCACGGCGGTCAGTGACGTACTCGAGGCCGAGTTCGCGACCGTTCTCGAATCGGCTCCGGGCGACAATCGGTTCCTGATCCGCGGCGGAAACGGGATCGACGACGATCGCATCGGAACGAAGACGACTGCATCCGGTCGCAATACCGCACACGGAACGGCGCTGACGGCGGACGACCCCGTCGTCGTCGACCTCGAAACCAGCGATCAGTTCGACCGGCCGCCGTTTCTCCCCGACCGGACGATCAGCAGCGTCATCTGCGCCAGTATCGGCTCGACAGAGGGGCCGTGGGGCGTCCTCGCTATCTACACGACGACGGACGCGTTCGACGACTCGGACGCGGCGTTTGTCCAGAGCGTCGCGAACGTCCTCGGTTCGGTCGTCGATCGGGAGCGAGCGAACCGGCGCAGAGACGCGGAGGCGTCCCTCAAGGACAAGATCGTCGAAACGAGTCCGATCGGCATCACGATCGTCGATACCGATGGCGAGATGCGCTTCGCAAACGATCGCGCCGAAGAAATCTTCGGTCGTAGCAAAGAGCGGATCGACGAGTTGCGGTTCGACGATCCCGAGTGGGACGAGATCGGTCCCGACGGCCATTCCCTTTCGTCGGCGGAGTTGCCGTTCTCCCGGATCCTCGAGTCCGGCGAACCGGTGTTCGATCAGGTCAGCGGGGTCTTGCGGCCGGACGGTCAGCGGGTGTGGCTCTCGATCAGCGGCGCGCCGCTCTCCGACGGTGACAACGACGAAATCGACGGCGTCGTCTTCGCGATTGAGGACATCACCGATCGGTTCGAGCGTAGTCGAGAGCTCGAGCGGTACGAAACGGTCGTCGAAACGGCCCACGAGGGCATCTACGTTCTCGACGAGGAGCGTCGGTTCGAACTGGTCAACGATTCGTTCGCCGACCTGACCCCGTTCTCGCGGGCGGAACTGCAGGGGCGACACGCCTCGACGGTGTTCGGCGAGGAGTTCGCCTCCATCGAGGCCGAACAGTGGAGCGACGGAAGCGAGGGGAAACCACCGATGTTCGAGGAGACGATCGACGCCGGTCCGGACGAGACCCGGACGGTCGAGAATCGATTCGTTATTCTGGACGAGGACGGCGACGAAACGCGGATCGGTGTGGTCCGGGACGTAACCGAGCGCAACCGGATGGAGGCGGCGCTTCGAGAGCAGGAACGCCGATTCAGAACGCTCAGCGAACACCTCGAGGAGGTCATCTGGTTGACCGACGCGGACCCCGCGGAGTACGTCTACGCGAACCCCGCCTACGAGGACGTCTTCGGACACGACCGCGAAAACCTGTACGACGACGGGCTCTCGTGGCTCGAACTCGTCCACCCGGCGGACCGAGACCGGGTCCGCGAGGCCTACACCGCACTGCCGGACGGGCGGTTCGATGAGGAGTTTCGGATCGTCAGACCGAACGGCGAGCAGCGGTGGATTCACGCCCGGGCGGTCCCAGTCACCGACGACGACGGGACGGTCCAGCACATCGTCGGAATCGACGCCGACGTCACGGCGCAGAAAGAACGGGAGCGGAAACTGGAGAAGTATCGAACGATCATCGAGGCGATCGACGACGGCGTTTACACGGTCGACGACGAGGGCCGATTCACCGTCGTCAATCGGGCGTTCGCCGAACTGACCGGCTACGACCGCGAGGAACTGCTCGGCGCACGCGAGTCGCTTGTCGTCGACGACGAGGTACTCGAACGCGCTCAAGCCGTCGCCGACGAGTCGAGCGCGACGAAACTGGAGGCAACGATCCAGACGGCCGACGGCGAGGCGGTCCCCACCGAAACGGCGGTGACGACCCACGTCGCCGAATCCGGGACGTACCGCCGGATCGGCGTCGTCAGGGACGTCACCGAGCGGCTCGCGTATCAACGCAGGCTCGAGGAGAGCGAACGGCGCTACCGGACGCTGGTCGAGAGCTTCCCGAACGGCGTGATCACGATGTTCGACGAGGAACTCCGGTATACCTTCGCGGACGGGCAAATCCTCGACGAGATCGATCTTCCCCCCGAGGAACTCGAGGGAAAGACGATCCACGACGTCTACCCCGACGAACTCGTCACCGAACTCGAGCCGGCGCTCCGGTCCGTCTTCGGCGGTGAATCGACCGAAACGGACGTCTCGTTTCGCGATCACATCTGGAACGTCCACATCGTTCCTGTCAGGGACGACGATGGCGACGTGTTCGCGGGGATGCTCGTCGCGGTCGACGTCACCGAGCGCGACGAGTACAAACGGAAACTCGAGGAATCGAACGAGCGCTTAGAGCAGTTCGCCTACGCGGCGAGCCACGATCTACAGGAGCCGCTGCGGATGGTCTCGAGCTACTTGCAACTGCTCGAGAGCCGTTACGGCGACGACCTGGACGGGGAGGCGACAGAGTTCCTCGAGTTCGCCGTCGACGGCGCCGAACGGATGACGGAGATGATCGATGGGCTGCTCGAATACTCCCGGGTCGATACGCAAGGGGAGTCGTTCGAGTCGGTCGACCTCGACGAACTGCTCGACGAGGTCCTCGACGACCTGCAGTTCCGGATCGAGGAGACCGGCGCGGAGATCACGGCGGAATCGTTGCCGACCGTTCGCGGCGACGCCAGTCAGTTGCGACGGGTACTTCAGAATCTCGTCACCAACGCGATCACGTATAGCGGCGACGAGCGGCCCCGAATCGATATCGAGACGGAACGGCGCGGACGGCAGTGCTTACTCTCGGTTCGGGACGAGGGAATCGGGATCGACCCCGACGATCAGGACCGGATCTTCGAGATCTTCCGGCGCTTGCACACGCACGAGGAACACGAGGGAACCGGGATGGGACTGACCCTCGCTCGGCGGATCGTCGAACGGCACGGCGGCCGCATCTGGGTCGAGTCGGAACCCGGTGAGGGATCGACGTTCTCGCTCACGCTTCCGCTCGCGTGAGACGCGAGCGGACCGCTCACCGGACGGGCTTCCACCCGGCGGCCCAAGAGGCGGCCGTCAGTAGACGCGCTCGGTCGCGATCTCGGCGCCCTCGACGAGCGCCTCGAGTTTGGCCCACGCGATCTCGGGGTCGACCATGCCGAGGCCGGCCTGCGTGCCGAAGCCGCAGTCGGGCGCGGCGACGATCGGCGTCGACTCGTCGACCGCGTCCGCGACGCGCTCGAGGCGGTCCGCGATCGTCTCCGGGTGGTCGATGATGTTCGTCTTGACGTCGACGACGCCGGGCATCAGCGTCCAGCCGTCGGGAAGCGGCTGCTCGGCGAACGCGCGGTACTCGTGCTGGTGACGGGGGTTGGCCTGTTCGACGCTCAGTCCGGTGATGTCGGCCTCGTAGATCTCCGGCAGGAGGTCAACGAGGTCCGCGTCGAGGTGGTGGGGGCCCTCGTAGCTCCCCCAGCAGGTGTGGAGGCGGACCTGCTCGGCGGGGACGTTCTCGAGGGCCTCGTTGAGCGCCTCGACGTGGAGGCGCGTGGCTGCTCTGATCTCTTCGAGCGGTTCGTCCGCGTAGGCCGCCGTCTGGCCGATGGTGAGGAGTTCGGGCGCGTCGATCTGAAGGGTCGTTCCGGTCTCGGCGACCAGTTCGTACTCCGCTTGCATCGCGTCCGCGACGGCGAAGAGGAACTCCTCGTAGCTGTCGTAGTACTCGTTGACGTGCGTGGTTGCGACGATGCTCGGCGACGCCGAGGTCATAAACGTCCCCTCGAAGTCGGCGTCGACGGTCTCGAGCGCGTCTCGGAACTCCTCGAGTTCATCCTCGGCTTCCCCGTGGCCGGTGTACTCGATGGGACCGTCGACGACGGGCTGCATCGAGAGATCGATGACATCCGTCTTGAACGTCTCCTCGGCGTACTCGGGGAACTCCTGGAGGTCCGCCCAGAGCTCCTGCTCGCGCTTCCCGTCAATCCCGCTCAGACGGTCCGCAACGTACCAGTTGAACGAGACCCGTGACTGTTCGCCGTTGTTGACGACGTCGAGCCCGACATCGTCCTGTCGCTCGACGACGGCCCGCGTGGCCTCTGCGACGGTTTCGTTCCACTCGTCCTCGTCGACCGGTTCGTCGTTCTGACGCGCCTCGAGGAGGTCGAGAAGCGCCGGCGGGCGGGGAAGGCTCCCGATGTGCGTCGTTCGGATTCGGTCTTCAGTGGTCGTCATGGGGTACTCTTGTGAGTAATAGTTTCAGTAGATAATATAACTGGTGGTATTCTCACGATCGACGGTCACGGTGGTTCGATAGCGCCTACGACGTTCGAAAACAGCGAAATTCCGTCGAGGGCGCCGAATTAGTCCGGAATCATCGTCAGTGGTACGCCTGTTCGCCGGCCTCGATCGGGACCTCGAGCCAGTTTTCCGTCGGCGGGAGCGGGCATTCGTACCGATCCGAGTACGCGCACGTCGGATTGTACGCCTCGTTGAAGTCGAGGATCCAGTTTTCGTCGCCCGTTCGGTGGGCGTCGCCTTCGAGGTCGAGGTACCGACCGGCGCCATAGGTCTCGTCGCCGCTGGTCGCGTCTCGGAACGGGACCCAGAGCCGATCGTCGTCCGGATCCGCCTTGTAGGCCTGCAGTGTGATGTCTTCGCCGTCGACGGTGAATCGGAACTCGCCCCACCGAAGATACTTCCGCTCGCCGTCGGTGCTCGTCCCGACGGTGACCGGTTCAGGGTCGTTGTACTCGTGCAGCAGCAGTTCGAACCGGTATGCCTCGTCGATCGGGTAATACTCGAGGCCGTCGAACGACTCGCGCTTGTCCGACTGAATCGGCGAGTGCGGGTCGCCGCCAAAGTACCGGTCTTTCCTTTCCCGTTGCGTCTCGATCGCTCGCCGCCAATCGGTGGTCATGGCTGAAGGTCAGTGTGTCGTGGTCGTGTCGCCGGTCCCCGTATTTAGGTCGGACCAGGACGCTGTTCAGATAATCACTATCGACTGCCGTGGCCTCGGCAGGTGCGTCACTACGCGTGTTGCTCGATTAGCCCCTCCAGCGTTCCGCGGTCCTGGACGCCAACCATCCGCTCGACCGGCTGGCCGTCGGCGTAGAGGACGAGCGTCGGGACGCCGCGAGTGCCCAGTTGCTGGGCGATCTGCTGGTGAGCGTCGACGTCGACCTTCGCGACGGCGGCGTCGGTCTCCGCGGCGAGAGCCTCGATCGTCGGCTCCATCATCTGACAGGGGCCACACCAGTCGGCGTAACAGTCCACGAGGACAACGTCGTGCTCTCCGACGACCTCGTCGAGGTGACCCTGGCCTGTGATCGCGATTGGCTCGTCGGGTGCGGTGCTCTCCCTGTCGGCCGCACCGAGGCCCCCGCCGTTCTCGAGACGTTCCTGCAGCTCTCGCTTCTTCTGTTCACGGATCCGTTGGCGTTCGTCGTTTGCGGAG
Organism: Natrinema versiforme; assembly: GCF_005576615.1. Classification (NCBI taxonomy): domain Archaea; kingdom Methanobacteriati; phylum Methanobacteriota; class Halobacteria; order Halobacteriales; family Natrialbaceae; genus Natrinema; species Natrinema versiforme. The sequence goes on along the minus strand of NZ_CP040331.1, from coordinate 189,406 downwards.
TCGCTCATCGATCGACGGTACGGTTTCCACAGCAATAACGGTTTTGTGAACCAACTACAATATAATATGGCCGGTTTGGACTCGCACTGGTCTCGTCGCGGATCGCCGGCCGACTCTCACATCGTTCGGGCTGAGCAGACCGGGAACAGATCGTCCTCGAGTCCAGTAATGAACCATACCACGGCGTTGACACCGCCCGTTTGATCGGGTAGTGAAGTACCGTATCGACCGCTCTCGTGGCTGCTGCGGTGACCCAAGACCGCTTCGTCGCGTCTCGCACCACCTCCCATTCCGTTTGTCGTTGGTGAACTGCCGACGGTGCATCTCCGCGACCGTTTCCGACTCGAGAGGCGATCGCCATAGCGTAGTCGGGCCGAGATATAGAAAGTGTACCCGGCTAGTGAAGAGACGAGAACGCAAACATTCACGGCGGACTAGCATTACATGCTGTCCGTCACGAGAAAACCGGAACGATCAGAAGTCTCTTGCAGTGATCTGAGGTCCGGTGTTTGAGACGAGACCATCGCTGTGTGACAATCGCCACTTTTGAAGACGGAGGTTTGGCGGATGCTGCGACAGAGCTGGGCAGACGGTGATTGCTGAGGTGATCGCAATCCAGCGTTTCTGTACGCAACCTGCCCCTCTGATTGCTGATCGTGTGAAACGGTCGACCGATGGCTGCAAGTTGAACAATTATTCCACCGAACCCACTAGTCGCTCACACGTGGCTATGACTTCCGAGAAATCGACTCCCACTAATGACGAGATCGAGAATCGGATTCAGCAGATAGGAAACTACTCCCCGCGCAGTCCGTGTCGGCTACCTTGTGATCGTGAGCGCATTTCTCTTGACGATTATAGGCGTTCTGCCGGCGAATCTTGAGAGTGTCTCTCAGGCAATTGAATCGATACTCCTTCCGCTCATTTTCGTCGGATTGGGACTAATATTGTACGGTATCGGGATGCACCTACATCTCATGCACCTGAATCTCGTTCGCCAACTACAGCCGAGCGATGTTGATGAAACACGGTCACTCGGCGAGAACTCAGAATAGCGCAGGCCGCTGACTGTGAGCGGCTTTGAACGCGATATCCCGACGACGGTGTATACAACGCTTTTCTCGTCGAGTCCGGAAATCACACTCGAGTTGACGACGTCTGCGCGCGGGCTGACCACCGCTGTTCGACGATCTTCAGCAGATAGTACCCCCAGAGTGAGAGGAGGACAGTGAATCCCGAGCCGTACAGTAGCGCCGACCACGACTGGTCCTGATAGAAGAAGCCGATCCCGACGGCGAGGACCGCGAGGTTCCAGGCGAGGACGGACTTCGGTCCGACGGCCGACGGGAGACGCTTCGCGGGGACGAGTCCGTCGACGCGGCTGTCTCCGCCGTCACCTCGAGCGGTTCCGTGGGGCCACTCGAGAGTGCGGGCGACGAGCAGCGAGCCCGCGAGCGCGATTGGAAGCGCCCAGCCGATGAAAAGGAAGTGCAATGCGCCGGTCTCGATCCACGGGTCGGGGATACCGAGTGGCATGCTGAACAAGATGAACGGGGCGAAACTCGCTGGGCTGAGGATCCACAGCTGGGCGACGAGCACCGAGAGCGCTGTCCCGCTCGGCGTGCCGGCCCGGTAGGTTTGAGCGAGCGTGTAAATATAGAGAACATAGCCGGCGGCGTACAGTACTAGTCCGATCGCGGTCACCGTCTTCCCCATGCCGAGCACCGGTCCGACGACGAGCGGGACGATACCGAGTGCAAACAGCGGGAACGAGTATCGTTTCAGGCGGTCGCTGTATAGCTCCGCGTCCACGAGCCGCGGAAAGAGATCGTACAGCGTGCCGATCGCCGCGAGGCCCAGAAACCCCCACGCGTTGGCGTGGACGTGTGCCTCCCGGAGTCCGTACCAGCCGCCGGGGACGTCCCAGCCGTGGCTGTACAGTCCGAACGCGAACGTGAGCCCGATCAGGTAGACGAACGGTGAGAGGAGGTAAAAGCCAATGGTCGGGTCGCGCGCTCGCCCGCCGTCGCTTCTGCGTACCATCAGGAGAACGACGGCGAACAGCCAGCCCGTGAGCAGCCAGATCGTCCCAAGACCGATGTCGAACCACAGCGGCTCGCCAAAGGCACGACCGTACCAGGCGAGTAGTACGGCGCCGTTCAATCCGAGAAAACCGGCTTTGATAGCCGTTGCTGACGGTCCCGGTTGCTCGAGTTTCCGCGCCGTCAGTTGTGGCAGCGTGCCGAAGAGCAACTGCGTGAACGCGCCGATCGTAACGAAGTGGATGTGCGTCCACGTGATCCACGACACCTGCGGAACGAGTTCGAACGCTTGAAGGCCCTGATAGAGAGCGAGCGCGAAACCGACAAACAGGAAGGCGATGCCAGCAACGTGAAACGGCGTCAGAGTGAGCGTCGGTCCATCAGCCGTCCGCCGGGTGGATCGGTGTTCGGAGTCGCTTGGACGTGGGTCGCACGGATCCGTATCAGCCATACACGTTCGTTTGATCGGCCGCTGTGTATCCGTTGTCGCGAATATTGCAGGCTGCTTCGAACATGTTCGAAGCGTATGCTACGATGTTCGACTGCCAACCATCAATACTGATGCCACGGGCGAAACTCACCGTCCAACTCCCCGAATCGCTCTGGATCCACGAGATTTCGACGGCCTATCCCGACACTACGTTTCGAGTCAGTTCAGTGCTGCCGGGATCGGACGTCGCAATCGGTGTCATCGAACTGGCGGCGTCGAATCCAGTCCCGATACTCGCCGCGATCGACGAGCGGAGCGATATCCGGGACCTCGAGTTGCTCTGGAAGCACGACGAGACCGCACTCCTGCAGGTCGAGACATCGAATCCGTCACTGCTCGTTCCCATGCAGCAGGCCGGCGTTCCAATGGAGACGCCGTTTGCGGTCGAAGACGGCGTGGTGACTTGGGAACTGACGACGAGTGCGGACCGGTTATCGATGCTCGGCGACGCGTTCGATGAGCGTGGTATTGAATACCACATCGAGTACGTACACGCCGTCGCCGCGAGCGACGCAGAGAATCTGTTGACGGATCGGCAGCTCGAGGTCTTCCGCACCGCTCTCGAGGCGGGGTACTACGACGTTCCCCGCGAGGCGACGCTGACGGACATCGCGTCGGCGCTCGGTGTGACCAAGTCGACCTGTAGCGATGTCCTGCATCGCGCGGAGAGCGCGATCGCACACTGGTTTGCCGACGAACGCGTCGACTCCATCTCTCACGATCGGTGAACCGGTTCACGCTCGAGTGAGCCGACGGTTCGCCCTCGTGTTACGCCGTTCGATCCGGCGGTACGAGCATAACGTTGCCGTCCGCCCGTGCGACGATATCTTCGGAGACGCTCCCGAGCAAGAGTCTGCGGAGCCTGCTGTGACCGCGCGAGCCGACGAGAATCGTCGTCGGTTCGTATTCGACTTCCGCAGCGAGAATCTCGTCCGCCGGATCACCTTGATGGACCGCCGTTCGCGTCTCGATCTCCCAGTCCTCGAGTTTGGTCGCCAACTCCGCCAGTCGCGCTTCGGGGTCGGCGCCCTCTGGAAGCGCCGGATCCTTCGGCGTTTCAACGTGGACTAGCGTCGCCTCCTGCGTCGCGTGACGGAGGTACGAGAACGCCTCGAACGCCCGCTCGGCGTTCTCCGAGAAGTCCGTCGCGAACAGCATCCGCCGAAACAGGTGTTCGCGAACGACGGCTGGCTCGTCCGCCCCGCGTTCGATCCGGTTGACCAGCAGTGGGACGATCGTCGTCCGCGCGAGATTGCGTGCAGTCGATCCGATAACGCGGTTCTCAAGCGGACTCTTTCCGCGCGAGCCGATGACTGTAAGGCTAGCGCCGACCGCCTCTGCGATCCCGTTGATGCGTCGATGAGGCGTCCCGCGAACGACGTGTGCCTCGACGTCGAAGTCCGCGTCTTCGATAACGCTGCGATAGCGATCGAGCGCTTGCTCGCGTCGCGCTGCGAAGTCGATACCGGGCATCCCCGCGTGGACGTTCGACGGGATCACGGTCACGAGGTGGATCTCCTCGACACCGATTCGGCCGAGACACTCGAGACAGGTCTCGCTCTCGATCGTCGCCTCGCTGGCGGCCGAGAGATCGGTCGCACAGATCGCTATCATACCGGTCGTAGGCTTCGGACGCATAATATTGTTTGTGCAAACCAATACCTACTCCGAATTATCAGTCGTAACCGATCCGTAGGTATCGCGACGCCGACTCCGTCTCGTCACGAATCCGCTGACACCGCGTTCCGACCGCGCGCCAGCGGAAGGAGTCTTCGTCGGTTCGTTCCTCGGCTCCGTATAACTTACTGGAATATTCTCGTTGGATAGCCGTGAGATAGACTGCAGTAATATTGTGCGGAATTCCCAAAAGTGTTATATCCGTCCTCCGGATAGACGATACCGAGTAGAAACCTATGCTCCGCACACAATCGGGCGACGGAGGTCGGTATCGATGATCGACCTCGCAGCGTATTCGTCAGCAGTACAGTCAGGCGTCCTCGTTGGCGTCGTCCTCCTCGAGGCGTTCGTTCTCTACGTCGGGTACGGCGCGCTCGAGCGAGTCGCAGCGCCGATCGTCGAGAAAATCACACGCGCATAGATGGAGCTATTCGGAATCGCCCTGATGACGCTCGCACTGTTCGTAAGCTTCGGCTTCATGGTCGGCGTCCTATTCGGCTTCTTCGGAATGGGCGGCTCGTTCCTCGTCACGCCCGCGTTACTCGTGATGGGGTATCCCGCCAGAGTCGCCGTCGGGAGCGGCATGGCCTTCGTCTTCGGGACGGCCATGATCGCGACGCTGAAACACCGCGACCTCGGCCAGGTCGACTACAAACTTGGCGGACTGATGATCGTCGGGACGACGAGCGGTATCGAGGTGGGGAGTCGGATAGTGTACTATCTCGAGGAATTGGGACTCGCCAGCGGTGCCATCGGCATCACGTACGTCGTCCTGTTGGGTGCGGTCGGGCTGTTCGTCACCCGAAATGCGCTCGTAAACGACGGCGGAGACGATTCGAGTGGGAGCCACCACGAGTCCGACGGGGAGATCGATCCGGACGCGATTCCACCCCTCGCGAAGCGGATTCAGTCTTACCGTATCCCGCCGATGATGACAGTTGCCGGCGGGATCCAGGTCTCGCTCTGGTTGATTCTGGTCGTCGCGTTCGCCACGGGTCTGCTGTCGGGTTTCCTGGGTGTCGGTGGCGGTTTCATCAAGATGCCCGCGATGGTCTACCTGATCGGCGTCCCGGTTCCCGTCGCGGTCGGGACCGACCTCTTCGAGATCGTCTTCTCGGGCGGCTTCGGCGCGTTCACCTACGGACTCAACGGTGGCGTCGACCTTTCGATCGTCGCACCGCTACTTGCGGGGAGCGCGCTCGGCGCCCGGATCGGCTCGGCCGCGACCGGCATCGTCGACGAAGATGACATCAAGATCTACTTCGGGCTGATGCTGGTCGGTGGTTCGATCGCCGTCGCGTTCCGTCAGGCGGGCGACTACCTCGGGATGGACGTGCTGAATACGGCCAGCTTCGTGCTGATCCTGCTCTCGGCGTTCATGGTCAGCGGGGCCGTGATCTACAGCACGATCACGACGATGCGTGCCCAGTCGAACGCGTCCGCGACGTCCGCAGACTGACGCTGTAGACGCCACTCATCCCGTTTGGTATCGGCTCATCGAGATTGCACAATATTCACACAACCCTTATACCGACGCGGTCCCTATCGGCTAGTAGTACAATGGCTAATTCGATGGCGGAACAACTGCAGCAGGACATGGAGTGCGAAGGGCTCTTGGAGTGCATTCACGGACTCAAGCAACTCGATAAGGACTGTTTCCGCGTGATGGTCGAGAGCGAGGAAGCGCTGACGATCGACGAGGTCGCCGAGCGGGTCGACCGCGAGCGCTCGACCGCGTACCGATCGATCCAGCGCCTGCTCCAGAGCGGATTCATCCAGAAGGAGCAGATCAACTACGAGCAGGGCGGCTACTACCACGTCTACTACCCGACGGATCCGACCCAGATCGCGAACGACATGCAGCGAAAGCTCAATGACTGGTACGCGAAGATGGGGCAGCTCATCCAAGAGTTCGAGGACAAGTACGAACACGCAGAGGCCGACATCGAGATGCCCGCACAGAGCTAATCGTCTTCCGGCCGCTACTCTCTTCGCTCTCGTCCGTACTTTCATTCTCCTCGAACCGCTTTTAGGTCGTTTCGCTGACGGGAGTCCCCCGACGAGCCCACCGCTTCAGCGCTGGGTAGTAGAATCGTCGACGTCGTCGCTATCGGCGCCCCTACCATCGTTCGGTAAGACGGTGAACGGCCGCATCATGTCATGGTCCTCGTGTTCGAGCATGTGACAGTGCCACATGTACGTGCCCGTCTGATCGTTGAATAGTCCGTCGTGCCCCCCGAAGTGGACGATTACGTGGACTATTTCACCGGGATCGACGGTGATCACGTCATTCCACCCTCGTTCGTACGGCTTGGGTGCTTCGAGCGCCTCGAGGTCGAGCTCGTCCTCGTCTGGATCGTAGTCTCCGATCGACTGTCGTCCTACCATCTGGAAGTGCACGAGGTGGAGATGCATCGGATGGGACATCCCACTTCGGTTAGCGAAACTCCAAATCTCGGTGTCACCGAGCGCAGGTTCCTCGGTCACGGGGGCGTCGATTTTGAGACCGTCCGGCTCTTCAGCAGTTCCGAGCAAGTAGAGCTGTCGGCTGTAGTCGTCGGTCGCGCCGCCGTTGAGCGTGAGGTATCGCTCGTTGTCGACCGAATCGATGGAAATGTCCGGAACACGAGTGAGTTCGTCGGGGAGCTCAGTAGCATCCTGTGAATCTCCGGCCTCGTTCACGTCCACGAGCATGATCTCGGGGAGCGGAACGATGTCGTCGTCCCCCAAACCCGTCTTGCCGCGATACTGAGCGGGCGCGTCGTTGTGGAGCAGCAGCGTCTCGCCGGCGGATTCGGAGAAGTCGACGACGACGTCGGCGCGCTGGCCAGCGCCGAGCTCGAGGCGATCGCCGATCTCGACCGGCGTCGAGAGGAGGCCGCCGTCGTTCCCGACCTGGACGAACGACGGTCCGTCTCCATCAGTCTCGCCCGGCGATTCGTCGTACCGGCGGAATTGGAGGGAATAATATCGGCTATTCGACCCATTGAGGAGCCGGAACCGATACGATCTGGGTTCGACGGAGAGCCGAGGCCAGGCCTTCCCGTTGACGACCGACGTGTCGCCATAGAACTGCGGAACGATACTCGGATCGGGGTGTGACTCGTCGCTGCCGCCTTTCTCGTCCGAGATGGCCGTTGGATAGAACAACGATCCATCCCTCTCGAAACTCCGATCCTGCAGGACGAGCGGGATCTCGTACTCGCCCTCGGGCAGACCGAGGCTCCGTTCGTGGTCACTCCGCAAGAGATAGAACCCCGCGAGCCCGGCGTAGACGTTTAATCGCGTAATGCCGAGCGAGTGGTCGTGATACCACAGCGTCGCCGGCGGCTGGTCGTTTACATAGTAGTAGTCTTTCTTCTCGAACTCGGGGCCCGTCTCCTGAAAGTCTCGAGTGAACCACGCCTGTGCATGACCGTCGCTCTCGGACTCGACGTTTCCGCCGTGAAGATGCGTTACGGTCCGTACGCCCGGCGTATCGTACGGAATGAGGTCGCTATGAATCGTCGTGTCTTCGGGCAGGAGATGCTCGTCCGGAAGGTCGTTCGTCCAGCGGACGTAGATCGGTTCGCCCTGCTCGGCTTCGATCGTTGGGCCTGGGAACTGCCCGTCGTAGCCCCAGACGGTCGTCGCCGGGAGATCGCGGTGTAGCTTCTGTTCGACCTCGCCCATTGCTATCTCGTAGCGAGGGCGTCCATCCTTCGTTCCGGACGGTTCCGCGACGCTCGGCCGGGGGACCTCGTCGACCCACTTCTCGAGGTCCGGCGACGAGTGGTCCGTTATCGTCGTCGCGTTCCCCGCTCGGGATGAATTCGTATTCCCCGTCGAACAGCCTGCGAGAGCCGAGATACCCGCGGCCCCGGCTGCGATGCAGAGCTCGCGGCGCGAGACACTCGGTCTGGACGGTCCAGTGTGATTTCCCATAGCTCTGCCTATGAATGGTCCGTATATGCAGGACCGGTCGATTCCGATGCAGTAGGAATCGGAAGAAGAGACATCGTCGAGAGCCTCGCGGGCATCGTGCTGGGCGGGGTCTCGAGCAGAGTGCCCGACCGCGTCGAGATCCGTGAGAGAGTGGACCAGTACCAGAGTGACGACGAATACGACTACGTCGTCGACGATTTGCTAGGTTAGCAAATCGTCAGCGTCGTTTTGCCGTCTCCAGGGTTGGATTACAGTACGCAACTTTCACGAGCCATGACTGACTACCAACTCGCGTTCAAACCGGCGACCGGGCTTTACGGCCAGCACGACCCGAGCGCCGTTCTCTTCGATGATGGGACGCCCGTCTTCGGCGTCGAGGAAGAGCGATACACGCGGGACAAACACGCGACGGATACGTTTCCCAAACACGCGATCCGGGCGTGTCTCGACCATCGAAACCTGTCCCTTCCGGACCTGAATCGGATCCTCCTCCCGTACGAGCCGCAGCTCCGGGGCGAGATCGCTTCACACTACGTTTCCGACGCGATCCGAGCGCCCGGAATCGGACGAAAATTCTCCGCACTCGAACAGACGCTCGTCACGCAGGTTCGGAGCCGGTTCGTTCCGACCCGACAGATCGAGAACCGCCTCGAGTCGATCGGTTCGCCGGTGCCGCCGATCGAGACGATTCCGCATCACCGCTGCCACGCTGCGAGCGCGTTCCATCCGTCGGGTTCGACGAGGGGATTGTCCTCACGGTCGACGCGAAAGGTGAGTACGACTCGACGGTCGTCTGGCGCGGCGACGAGGGCCTGACACGCGCGTACACTTACGAACACCCGAACAGTCTCGGGCTCTTCTTCGCGGTCGTCACGGAGTTCCTCGGCTACCGGATGTTCAACGGCGAGGGGAAAGTGATGGGGCTGGCACCCTATGGCGAGGACAATCCAGAGATCGAAGGCGTCCTACGCGGGCTGATCGACACAGGCGCCGATTACGACGTCACCGAACTGACGAAGCGCTGGGGAACCGGCCACGGCATCGAAACCCTCGAGGACGCGTTTGGCCGTCCTCGAAACGAAACGCCCGGCGAGTTCGACCAGTGGGAGAAAGACCTCGCGTACACTGCTCAGAATCTGCTCGAGGAGACAGTCGTCGACATCGCGGAGACAGCCGTCGATCAGTTGGGCACGGCGAACGTCGCACTCGCCGGTGGTGTCGCGCTGAACTGCAAGCTGAACAAGCGCGTTCGTGAGTCACCATACGTCGACGACGTCTTCGTCCAGCCGGTCGCCAACGATGCGGGGCTCGCGCTCGGTGCGGGATGGACGGGACAGCCACCGTCGGCCGTCGACCGCCAGACCGATGTCTACCTCGGTCCCCAATACGAAACCGAGGAGATTCGTTCGACCCTCAAGACGAACAAACTGAGTACGGGGAACCGGACGACCTCGAGCGGTACGTCGCCGAACGGCTTGCCGACGGCGACCTCGTTGGCTGGTTCCAAGGCCGGATGGAGATGGGGCCGCGGGCACTCGGTGCCAGGAGCATCCTCGCCGATCCGCGCACCGCCGAGTCCCGTGATCGAGTGAATCGGTTTGTCAAACATTGCGAGGAGTGGCGCCCGTTCGCTCCCTCGCTGCTCGAGTCGGCCGTCGAGGAGTACCTCATCGACGGCGGTTCGGCGCCGTTCATGATCGATGCCTACGACATCCGTCCTGAGAGAACCGACGAACTTGAGGCCGTTTTGCATCCGGCCGACGACTCGACGCGCCCTCAGACCGTTCGCGAGGACCATCACCCGAGCTATCACCGGCTCATCTCCGAGTTCGCCGACATCACCGGCGTGCCGGTCGTCCTCAACACCTCGTTCAACGATCACGCCGAACCGATCGTCCAGACGCCGACACAGGCGATCAAGGACTTCTACGGAATGGGACTTGACGTGCTCGTCCTCGAGGACCTCGTGGTCGAAAAGGACGTGACGAAAACTGATCGGCGGTCGGCCCTATCACTCCGTTCGGAAGACGCGCTGGACCCGATACAGCAGTAGCAGCGAGACCGTCCTTGGGACAGTCGTCGGCGACGTTAGCGCGCCGCGTGTGTCTCCAGGACGTCCACGAGCGTTTCAGTGCTCTGGAACCCGTCGTCGAGGCGGGCGACTTCGTCGCCGTCGCGCAGGACGACGAGCGTCGGGACGCTCTGGACGCCGAACTCGGTGGCGAGATCCGGAACGAGACCGGCGTTCACCGTCGCCACGACGCCAGGTGCGCTGCGCGCGACTCCAGTGAGCACCGGCTCCATCGACGCGCAGATTCCACAGCCGGACGTGACGAACTCGAGCAAGACGAGGTCGTGTGCCGTGAGTAAGTCGTCGTAGTCCGCCATATCGTGTAACTGGACGGGTTTGTGGGTCGCGCGGCCGTCACCGGTCAGCTCTGAGGGTGTGGGTTTGCTCATCACGACTGCTAGGGTCCGAATGGGTATCAGTGTTTTGCATAATGGGCACAATACTATTGTGCAATCGGTCGATCGATCCACAGATGAAGATGGTGATGACTGCGTACCGACGATCGGAAAATTGATGGCTAATATTGCCCCTATAGACGACAGAGCTATTTCTTGAGTTATCCCTGGAGACAAGTTCGAGAAGGACTAATCTGACGATTTGCCAGATTACCGGTAACTCGAGCTTCGATAAATCTCGCCGAATAGCACAGTGGAATACGGATGGCCGACCGATGTCATCGAAACGGTGATCTCGAGGGTCGAGATGCGCCTTCGAACTAGTATGAGTGCTCCCGAAAATACAGTCGATGTCGAACAGTTCTTCACCAATCTCTTCGAGTTTCAGTACCGCGAGGTGACGATGGTCGGCGCGACGCTGACCGTTCTCGTCGCCTCGATCGTCTTCTTCCCGGGTTTCGAGAACGCCGGACGGGGCGTTCAGTCCGAACTTTCAGTCGGATTGCTCGCCGTACTGAGCATGGTCGCGATTGTCGCTGGCATCGTCAAGGGAATGACCGGCTTTGGCTACTCGCTCATCATGACACCGATATTCGCGACGGTGATCGATCCGACCGTCGCCGTCGTCGTCTTGGCGATTCCCCCGTGGATGCTCAATATGTTCCAGATCGCGGAAACCGGAACGGGGCGGTCGTTCGTTCGCGAGGAGTGGTCGCTCCTATTGCTCGCCGTTATTGGGACTATTATCGGCGTCGCAGCGTTGGCAACGTACAGCGCCGGACCGCTCGTCCCCTTCGTTATCGGACTCGTCCTCCTCAGTTACGTTGTCTTTCAGGTCGTACAGAACTTCGTCACGGTCGAGGAAGCACACCACCCAGTCGCCCTCGGTATGGCTGGGTTTTCCCAAGGCTTCCTGCTCGCTCTCGCGAATCTCGGGCCGCTGCTCCCGGCGTACTTCCATACCTTCGAGCGGGATGCCGAGCGATACATCGGCGGGTTGGCAATGGTTCTCGGAACGATATTTACGGTTCGTATCATACAGATGGCGCTGTTCACCGATCTCCTGACGACCTACCGGCTCTGGCTCGGGTCGGTGATCGCCGTCGTCACGATCGTCGGCCTGCTGGTGGGGACGTATCTCCGACGCCTCGAGTTCGACGAGCGCGCGTTCAACTGGTTCGTCGTCGGACTCCTGTTCGTTATCTCGCTCAACATCTTCCGGAACTCCGTGCCGGCGCTGTTCTTCTAACAGTCGTTGGAATACGGGTTTAGTGTGCAATACGGCACCTGAAACTGGAGCACTTGATCCGGTAAGTACGTGTGTATATCGAATGCACCCCCTAAAACCATGATAGATAGACACGTTTGAGAGAGATATGGGATACACGTTTCGGGATTGGCTTTCATGCCCTAGCTGTGAAAGACAGGAAAACGCACGGATGATGGCTCATAAGACAGATTTCGTCCTTGAGTGCTACGACTGTGGGCAAATATCAGAATACACAATTGGCAGAGACATGCCTCTCCAAAACCTCGATATTGATGCGGTCGCCGAAATCATGCACGAGGAATAAAAACAAAATGGGTTTGAGAAGGAGCTACAATATAACCGACCATTCGTGTTCGCAGCTTCGGCACTGGAAACTCGCTTTTGCAACCTCTTCCACAGCGTATTTTTCGACCAGTTCACCCAGTCCACTGTCGCATTCGGGGCAACAAGCGTTCATCGCGGCTACTGGTAGTAGTTTCCTATTAATAGGCTCAATTCCCATACACGTAGGTGTCCAAAATAATGAACAACAATATTGCGCCAGTTGCGAATTACAAGTAGGAGGAGAAGCGGTTAAGTAGTGAACATAACTTAAATCCCTAATTTGAGAAATAGCTACTCACACCGGTATGTCCTTGCCCTCTACGAACAGCAATTACGTATACGAACATATTGCTGTGCTTCGACGTGACCGGAACAGTAACATTTCAATGAGTCCTGTTCACGTCCCTACTTTTCAGAACTGTCGTAACAGCCAATCGATCATTAGTACTGTACCACCGATGACAAGCCAAAGGATAGGAACAACAACGAGCAGTACGACCCAATGGGGGACTGGTGGCGGTGGCGCTTGCGGAGGACCATGTAACGGACTTCCGTATAACAGAAGCCCAAGCATTGAGAGGATACGTAGAACAAACATGAGTATGAAATTGCAGACAAATTATGTGGCTTCTTCCCGCTCGCCACTACGATTCTGTATCCCCGTTCTATAGACGTAGTACCCCGCAGTGATGAAGAGGAGGCTGACCACTATCCAATGAGGGTTATACTGACCACCCCAAGACAAGGATTTCCCGCCAGGACCGACTGGCTGATGAAGGCCTAACAGAGCGTGGTCAATGAAGGCGTCATAGACATCGAACACGCCGAGACCGATGAGAGCAGCACCAGCCAGCGGTTGGACGGCCAACGGAACAACAGTTCGTCGCTCAGACTGCCACACAAGGCCGGCCCCGACTCCCATAATAATTAACATCGCAAGTGAGAACAGCCCATCTGCAAGGATGTTTGTCTCAAGGCCGTCCAGCGTGTACATTGGATAGATTCCAGAAACCAAGTGATGCCACTGGAGGATATGGTGCAAAACGAGTACGTCAATTAACCCGCTGAATCCAAATCCGAATACTCCTGCCGCGATTAGCGCGCGTTGAGTCACCGTATTCTGGGTCTGATCACGCGTGGTGTCTGGATGATTGCTCATCGTATTTGCGCTTACTACCAACACAGAAAGTTCTGAGTTATTGCGAACGTGAATTTAACCTCGTACTTTGAGATCATTTTCGTAACCATCTGTACAGAACGGTAACTACGTGTGCTTACTGATCGATGATTTGTTCTTGTTCAGCAAGGATGTTCTCATGTTCGTCACGTGCCTCCTTGTGTGCTTTAACATCCCCTCCATCTCGGTCTGCAAGTTCCTGTAATCGATCTTCTTTCCCATAGAGGACAACGGTATCTCCCGGTTGGATCTCTGTATCAGGACCGGGGGCACCGATATAGTCACCATTTCGCTCAACCCCAAGCAGGATCACGCCTTCGTCAGAGAGATTCAATCCTCTGGCCGTATCATTTGCCAACCATTCATCATCGTTGACCTCAACTTCAGCAATGCGATATTCACTCTGAAGACCAAGTACCTTCGTGTAATCTTGGATGGCAAGATCCGTCGTCTGGTCAAGTGTCCATTCGATAACTGGCGTTACTGCTCGATTTAATAGCTGGCTATGAGCGAGAAGAATAATCCCGACAATCCCACTGATAACGTAGATGAGGGTAAGAAAGTCCTCGCCCTCAGCGTTGATGAACGATAGAAGGACCGACGCAAGCGCACTCACAACCCCGATACTTCCGATTCGGATGAGCCAGATGACAATAGTTCGTCTGCTCGGCTCTGAGACCGTAAACTCTGCTTCTTCGGTCGTGTACCCCGCTCCCGAAAATGCCGATGCTGACTGAAATGTGGCCACGTCCGGTGAGAGACCAGTCATTCGAAGCGCAATCGCTCCGATCCGAACCACCAGTAGTGCGAGGGCAAAGATGATGAAAACGGACAGGATTTGATTGGTCGCTACCATAAGATGGTGTCCTACAGAGAACTGTAAAAATACGCAGTCTCCATTCAACGGGATCGCCATCTTAGCAGACTGTACTGACCGTGAGTTACACGAGTTGTTCTAAATGATGAAATCGTGCTAATAGACAACGAGCGCCAGATAAAGCTGTCCGGCTCCAGCCACGATCATCAGGCCTCCGGCGAGCCACTTGAGGGGTCCCGAGTAGGCCGCGAACCGACCTGCACTCGCAACCAGCCCCATTCCGGTCGCGACCGTCACCGCGATCATCAGGGCGACGACGCTACCGACGTAGGTCATCAGGACGAGCGCCGCCGCCTCGGTCGGCAGCGATAGCGAGCGGGCGACGACCGCGAGGAAGACGGGCGCGACGCAACCGGCCCCAGCGAGCGCGTACCCCGAACCGAAGAGTCCGAATCCGAAGATACTCGACCGCCGCTTCGGAAGCGGAATCGACAGCGAGGGGGCGCGACCGGCGAGAACGAGCGCGCCGAAGATCACCAGTAGTCCGCCGACGAGCGACTCGAAGATCGTGAGGTTCGATAGCGTCTGCTGACCGATTACGAACGTCACCCCGATGAGGGCTGCGAGCGTTCCCAGAACGCCAACGCCTGCGGCGATACCGCGGGTCGTCGCCCCACCGAGTGATGCGTCGCCGTCCGTCCGGCTGACGTAGAACCCGACGTACCCGGGCAACAGCGGATACGCACAGGGGCTAAAGAAGGTCGCGACGCCGGCAGTGAGTGCGAAGACGACCGTCGACAGGAGCGGTGCGTCGATCACGCGTCCGTCCTCATCTTGAGCGCCTGTTCGATCCCCGCCACGAGTTCGTCCGCCGTTTTGACTCTGGTGTCCGACCACTGGACGCGACCGGACGTATCGATCGCAACCGCAGAGGGATAGCCGCCCGCGAGATACCGTGCAGTCAGTTCCGCAGTCGGATCGAGGCCGAGAGACCAGTTCCCGTCGTGTTTCTCCCACCAGTCGACTAGTTCTGCTTTCGTCACTGATCGCCCGATCGCTTCGCTCGTGATCGAGATGAACAGCACGTCGTCACCGATGCGATCGTTCGCCGCCGCAAGTGCAGGCATCTGCTCGATACACGGCGGACACCACGTGCCGAAGAAATCGATGAACGTGGGTCGGTCGGACGCCGGAACACGGACCTCGCCGGCTTCGCTTCCCGGGGCATCGATCGTCTCGATCGTGAGCGGTTCGGTGTCCGGAGATCCTGTTCCATCCGAATTCTCGCTCTGGGTTTCGTCTGTTCCATCTCCGAACGACGGTGGACCGCGTATCGCCAGCGCTCCTGCGCCACCGATCGTACCCAGACTGCCGACTCCGGCGAGGATATCTCGCCTGCGCATCTTACGCTGACACCACCGTTTCGAGATCGTCGACTACCCGTGAGATCTCGACCGTTGCCCCCCGGGGATACGCTCGCTCGACGATCCCCCGCTCGTTCGCGAGCAAGATCAAATTATAGTGGGGGAACTGATACTCGAGCGAATCGTACTTCTCGGCATCGATCTTTTTGAGCGGCAATCCGATTTGGTCTGTTAAGATCTCCTTCGCTGTTTCGTACCGCTCCGGTCTGAGGAAGTCCCAGTTCCCGGCCTCGAGATCGACTCCCTGCTGACCGGCGAACGTTCGAAGCGCGTCTTCCGTGTCTCGTTCCGGGTCGAACGTCATTGCGGGCAGTTGGACATCGTCACCGTACCCGTTGGCAGCAGCGGCTTCCTGTGCACGGCGGAGTCGTAGTATCAATGCCGGACACATCCCATCGGGACACGACGTATAAAAGAAGGTCATCAAAACGGCCCGGTCGCTCTCGAACTGGTCCGTCGAGACGGTTTCACTGGTCAGTGGGTTGGGGAGTTCGACCGACGGAACGTCGTCGCCGTAGCTCGGATGCGACGACTCGCTCAGATCTTGCTCCGGTGGGCCGAGAACCGCTCCGTCGGCACGCTCCCGTTCACTACCGTCGCTGTCGTCTGCCTGTCCCTCGTCACTCGAGAGGGTATCCAGACAGCCCGCGGTGGTAGCGACACTCGAGGCGGCGATCGATCGGAGCCAGAGACGCCGATTCATACGTCCACGTTTCGGTGGGAATCGTAAATCCAGTACGACGATTCCCCGAGTCGGAAAAAGGGACAGCGGCGAGGATGAACGAGGAGCGCGAATGCCGCTCGGGAGTTCGCGAGATCACTTCGTCAACGAAATGAGAACGAGCACCATCCCGCTCGAGACGATGGCCGCCTGCACGAGGGCGGCGGACGCGATCGTCGTTCCGAACACGTGGTAGATGAGTCCCTCGCAGATCGCGCCGGCACCGATGAAGACGAATCCACCGGAGACGTACAGCATCGGCGTCTGACCGCTGCGCCGATAGCCGTGATACGCCAGATACGCGACGCCGAGACTCAGCACGAACGTGAACAGTTTGGCGATCACGAACGACGCTTCCATCAGTCGTCACCCCGGAGATCGCTCCAGAGGGACGTGAAGTTGTCAGCGAGTTCGTCGCGGGTCTCCAGCGTCAGCGAGAGCTGACCGTCGGTGATATCGACGTGGAGTTCCTCGAGCGACGTTTGGAACTTGCTTCGATGGGAGCCGTCCGAATCGACGGTGTTCCGTTCCTTGATGAGGTCTTGGTCCTGCAGCGTCGACACTCGCCGATAGATCGTCGTGAGCGAGGCGTCGCACTCCTCGCTGAGCGTTTTCGCGGTCTTCGGCCCGTGGTCCGCGGCGAGGAGTATCTTCCGTGCGTACTCGTCCGCGAGGATCTGGAAGATTTCCGCCGAGTCCGAGGAGCCTCCGTGTTGCACACGATAGACCCCGTCGTTCAGTACCAAATAGGCCACGATTCCCCGACTCAGCAAATCGTCGTCACTGTCTTGTACCCACACTCCGGTAGCAGTCGTGACTACTGACGGTCGTCGTCCGCTTCGTCTCCCGGCGGTAACCAGACGACGTCGAACCAGAACGCCTCGAGCGCACGGACCACGTTGACGAACGCATCACGGTGTGCAGGCCGGACACGCCCGCCTATGGCGAGCGTAGATCAGTCCCGCCAGAATCGTCACGGAGAGCGCGCCGAGGGCCGGTCGTAACGGATCGAAGTACGTCATGAGCGCGGACGAACTGAACAGGGCGAGCAGGGCAACGTTACAGATCGGACAACCGACCGCCAGGAATCCGCCGACGAGACCGCCGAGCATCCAGCGGTCCTCGCTACTCGCGCCGTCGGCCTCGCTCTCGTCGTTACCCTCGAGGTCGGGATCGGCCGCCTCGGTCGCCAGTCGCTGTGCGGCGTAGACGCCCGCAAGCAGTGCGGTCAGCGTCAGAAACATGTAATCGACGGGCGTCCGCGGGACCATCCGAACGTACAGCGGATTTGGGACGAGGCCGGTGACGAGGCCGAACAGCAGGAACACGCCGATTCCGGCGGCCGTTCCCCACAGCATCGCTCGCCGATCCGACCGGATCGATCGGACGAAGTCGTATGCCGTCATCTGGCGGTAGCGAGGAAACCCCGTCCCTTGGGACGGGGAGGAATCGCGTTCGTTCGTGTCTCGACTCGCCCTACAACGGCCCCTCGGTGTCCAACGATTTCGCACCTTGGAGAAGCACCCCTTTCCAGGTGAGGCCGTGCGCGTCTTTGATTTCTCTCAGGCGGTCGTACTCGTCTTGGTCTACTTCGATGTTCAGGTTGGGCATCTACACACATGGTTAGTTTTTAGTTAGCTTTAACTATTACTCTCCCGTACTCGTAGTCGTGACGGCGACCGCCACGAAAACGCTCGAAGCCACGCTCGCTCCGCCTACAACGGGTAAAGAGCAACGGCTCGAGCGTACCGTGGCGACCTATCGACGCGCTCTCTCGGACGCCTTCGAGAGTGGTGCAGATACGCAGACGGCGGTCAACGACGTCGTTACGCCCTACACACTCACGTCCTACGCTAAGGACGCGCTCAAGAACTACGTCCCGAAGCTTCGGGATACGTATAACGCGTCGGAGTTGGCTGACGACCATCCGGTTCGGTTCACGAACCGGGGGTTTCGAATCGACCATTCCGACGAACGTGCGTACGAGTTCTGTTGGCGCGTTCCGCAGGCAGGACGTGGGAACGCATTCTGGATTCCGCTTCGGATCAACCCCGAACAGGAATCGCTGTGGCACGATCTTCTCGACGAGAGTGCGACAGTTGGCGAGTTCCGACTGCAACAGTACCGAACCAGTTGGATGCTGCACGTCACAGTCGAGTACGACGTAGCCGAACCAGAGACCCCGGACGACCCGACTCGAATTGGCTTCGATGTTGGCGAGTCCAAACTGCTGACGGGCTGTGCCTGTCAGAGCGACACTCCGATCCAACCGTACATCTACGATGGCGGTCGTGCGCGAGCACTCCGTAAGGAGATGTACACGACGTTGAAGCGACTGCAAGAGCGTGACACCGCCGAGTGGCGTGTGGATGGACGCTTCGACTACTTCCAGAACGCCCTCACGGATATCGTCGAGAAGGCATCCCACGAAGCCGTCGAGTACGCTGACTCCTTCGACGACCCGGTAATCGTACTCGAGGACCTGACGTACATCCGCGAGAATCTGGATTACGGGAAGTACATGAACCGACGCTTGCACTCGTGGGCGTTTGCCCGACTCACAGACCGGATTGAGGACAAGGCCCTCGAAGCCGGCATTCCGGTCGAGTTCGTGAACCCGAGCTACACGTCCCAGACCTGCCACGCGTGCGGTCACATCGGCCGCCGGGGATCGCAAGCTGAGTTCAAGTGTACGAACGCGGAGTGTCACATTTCGACGTTTCAGGCGGATATCAACGCGGCTGCGAATATCGCCGATCGCTTCGATCCATGGGGAGAGAGCGTTCCTTGGAAACCGGAACGCGATGACTCGCCACGGAATGGGAGCCGTTGTGACACGGCCACAGGATACCGCACGCTGAGTCGGCAATCCCGACAGACGACGCTTGCGGCCTTCGAGTCCTGAAACCTCCGACGTAGGGCTTCCCTTGTAGGAAGCCCCGCCCTTTAGGGCGGGCGAGGATGTCACTTCGTTGCCTCCGTCGTGATCGCACAGTGTTCCGGATGGCCCGCTCGTCCGAGGAAGAACACCAAGAGGGCGAGCCCGCCGACGCGAAGCAACGCGCCGTCATACGGGAGTACTGCCAGTCCCCCGGCGAACCCGAGAAAGCCGAGGAGGCCGGCACCGCAGCTCGCACAGCCCGATGCGAGAAGCCCCGGGACGACGCCGGAGAGGTCGGTGAGACTCGAGAGACCGACGATCTGTAGTTGCGCAACGACATTGACGACCGCGACGCCCGAGAGCAGAGCGTAGAGGACGATGACCGCGAGCCCCGACCAGCCGTCGGTCCGGTAGACCGTCTCCGTGAGCGAGACGAGGACGTATTCGAACCAGTGGAGTCCATCGCCGAGCATCTGGAGCGAGAACTCCGGCATCGTACTCAGGATCAGGAGGATGTAGGTGGCGACCGTCACGAGTACCAGTCCGATCGTCCCTCGCCACGTCTCGAACGGGTACGAGACTGCTGCAGCGAGGTTCGTCAGGTACCCGCTGATCGAATCGCGCGTAAACATCTAGTTGCACCAATGCAGGGACAACTGAAGTCACCGACTCCGATTTGCTGGGTCAGCAAATCAGCAGTTCCGTTTACGCCATCGGAGAGAGAACGTAACGACGAGTAACCTATCTACAATGGCTCACGAACGCGACGCAAACGGGGGGTCGTCCCGACGGCGAATGCTCGCCGCACTCGGTGCCGCATCGACGACGCTCGCCGGCTGTATGGACATCCTATCGGACGACGACGGCAACGGAATCGGCAGGGGCGAAATGGCGTCCGGCCCCACGAACTGGCCCGCTATCGAGAGTGGACAGGTGATCTCTGACTTCGAGGACCTCGGCGAGTGGTCCGCCCGAACTGGCGAACTCTCGGCCGCTTCCGACGAGGCGCGACTCGGATCGCAGGCGGCGGTCATCGAGAGCAACGAGGCGACGGCCGGCATGGAGATTCGGTTCGACGACGGAATCGACTTCAAGGATTGGGACACCTCGCTGGCGGTCAAACCGGAATCCGCTGATCGAATCATCGTCGAATTCATTGCACCGACGCAGAGCCAACGCCTCACCAGTATTCGAATCGTTCCGGACGGATACGACGGCTGGTTCCGAATGGACTGTGGCTATCAGCAGAAGCCGGGGGAAGACCCGGACCTGTCGAACGTCACCGGTCTCAATATCATCGCGGACGGGCCGGATGGCGGACCGACCAAATTGCTGGTCGACGACCTCCGCCGAACCGAATCGGCTGCCAACGGTGCCGCAATCCTCGCGTTCTACGGCGGCCACGGTTCGCACTACGACATTGCGGCCGAGATGCTCAAGGAGCGCGACTGGACCGCGGCGGTTCCGGTCAGCCCCGAGCAAATCGGAGCCGCCGGTCGGATGGGGCGCACCGAATTACGCGACCTCCGAGACCGCGGCTGGGACGTCTGTTCGCTCCCGCAGGTGTCGACGCCCCTGCCGGAGCAGTCCGAGGACCAGCAGCGACGGATCCTCGAAACCGCTCGAGACGCGCTCGCAGACGAGGGCTTCGAGGACGGATCGCGTCACCTGTTCGTTCCTGACGACCGGATGGATGCGACGACCTACGGGCTCACGAGAGAGATCCACGAGACGACGTTCCTGTCCAACGCCGGAACGACGAGCGTGCCACCGACCGAGATGCATATGATCCCGTTCATCTGGGGTCCCGCGCTTCACACCGGTGTTCGCCGCCATACCAACCTCTCCGATCAGTACAACCATCTCACCGTGGTACGCGTCCCGCGGATCGTCGACGAAGAAGACATCGGTGTCAACGAAAATAGAATGTCACTGGACGATTTCGGACTGCTCCTCGATCACATCGAGCACCGCGGCCTCGACGTCATTACACCCTCGGATCTCGTCGACGAGACGTTCGAGCGCGCTGACGGCACCGACGAAACCGAGAACAGAGAGCGACCGAGCGGAACGATTTTCGAGGCGGGCCAGTCCCACACGTTCGAAGGATCCGGATCTGGCGACACCGCCACGTTCGACCTCAACGAGGGGATGCTCGTTGCGAACGTCTCCCACGACGGCGGGGAGATCGCCGTCGACGTGACGAAACCCGACGGTATCGGGCGCAACGAGAATCTGCTGACCACGTCCGGGAATACCACCGGCGAGTCGATCATGGCCGTCGACGACGACGCCTACAGACTCGAGGTCGACACCGACGGCGCGTGGTCGATCGACCTCTCACAGCCGGCGGTCGACGCCGACAAACTAGAGGACCTCCCGCTCGAGGCGACCGGGACGGGATCGGCGTTTGTCGGACCGCTGTGGACCCAGGGCGGCATCAGGGTCGTCGCAACACATGACGGTGACGGCACGTTCATCGTCGACGGCTACGACGCGGACGGCAGTCGGGAGATACTCGTCCATCGGACCGGCGAGTTCGATAACTCGCGGTCGTACAAGGCGGGCGGCCCCGTCTGGCTCAACATCGAGGCCGACGGCGACTGGACGCTCGAGATCGTGGACTCGTAGTACCGGATTCGATCGCTCGAAACACTCGTTGCGCTCGACACCGTTTCCGCTGTTCGATCACTGCTCATCGTCGGACCGTCGCGAGCGAGTGAATGGGCAAATCGGAGCGGAACGGACGAGATCCCGATCCGATTTGCTGGCCTAGCAAATCGGCGGATCCGTTTAGGGCCGGTAGCATAAATGTGAGCGCGAACAATCGATGTCGCTCGATCAGCCGTCTCGTCGCGCTCTCGTTACGGGTCTCGTTGGAACTCTCAGCGTCGGCGGTGCTTACTATCTCACACGATCCGACGACGCAGCTCACGACCTCTCCCCGTCGTTTCACTCGAGCGACGAGACATCGAACCTCGGCGTCGAATTGCAGGGGAAGCCGATTATGGGTGCGTCCGATGCACCGCTCGATATCTACTACTGGACGGACTTCCAGTGTCCGTTCTGCGAACAGTTCGAACGGGAGACGCTCCCCGACCTCATTCGAAAGTACGTCGAACAGGGTACGGTCCGAATCATATTCATCTCGCTGCCGTACTTCGGTGCTGACTCGATGACGGCCGCGATCGGCGGCAAGTGCGTATGGGACCAGGTTCGCGACGCCGACCCATCGACGTACTGGGACTGGCATGCGGCGATCTTCGAGGAACAGGGAGAGAAGAACTCCGGCTGGGCCACAGCCGAGAATCTCCTCGAGTACACGCGCTCGGTCGACGGCGTCGACGCCGACTCGCTCGAGTCGTGTCTCGACGATCGACGATCGGCGCTCGAAGACGAGATCAACGCGGATAGCGAGCAAGCACGCTCGTTTGGCGTTGGGGGGACGCCGACATTCTCCGTCTTCGATCCGGACTCCGAATCCGTCGGGACGCTCGTCGGCGCACAGCCCATCGAGCGCTTCGACGAGGCGATCGAACGGATCAGAGACGCGTAATTCTCTTTCAAGGGAAGAATACTCGTCCCTGTTCCGGTCAGGACACCGATTCCACCCTTACTCGAGCGTCGCGATCAGCAGGAAGGTCTCCGGTCGGACGGCCTCGTGTTCGATGGCGAACCCGACCTCGCGGAGGGCGTCCGCCGCCTCGTCGGCGCTGTAGCGCTCGTCGACCGGCGGCCCGTTCTCGCCGGTTCCGGTGGCTGCCCAATCGACGACGACGAGTCGGCCGTCGGCAGCGAGGACCCGGCGAATTTCGGCCAGCGCCGCGTCACTCGAGAACTCGTGGTAGGTCATCGTCGAGAACGCGGCATCGACGCCGCCGTCGTCGAACGGCAGGTCGCTCACGTCGCTGGTCACGAGATCGACGTTCTCCGGGACGCCCTTCTCCCGGTAGTACTCGTGCATCTCCTCCTGAACGTCGACCGCGTAGACCTCGCCGGCGTGTGGTGCGACGTCGTCGGTGAAAAAGCCGGTCCCACTGCCGAGGTCAGCGACGGTGTCGTCCGGCGAGAGCGAGAGCGCCCACAGCAGCTCCTCGGCCGAGACGAACCGATAGCGCCGTCCGGCCACCTCTAACTTGTCCGCTCGCTCGGCGTCGAACGTGTGATATCCCATGGTTACAGGTCCTCGAACGCAGTATCGACCAGTTCGCCGGTCTCCGCCACGATGTCTTCCATCTCGTCGTCGTTCGATGCTATTCCGACGAGCCGCGCGATCCGCATGATCGAGACGTGGTAGACGCGCTGTTGACCGGGTTCTTCCTCCCAGACGACGACGTTACACGGGAACAGCGCACCGAGTTTCCCGTCGGTCGCCTCGAGTGCCCGGTCGGCGACCGACGGATTACACGCACCGAGGACGTAGTAGGGGTCGCGGTCGGCATCGACCTTCTCGTTGAGCAGTTCCGACGGCGAGAACTCGACGGGAACGCCGAACCCCGCGTCGGTGAATACCTCGCGGACGCGCTCGATCGCCTCCTCGTGGTCCATCTCGAGGGTCGTCTGTTTCGCACCGATGTCGTCCGGATCGATTTGACTGGGATCGATTGGTAGCGTCATTCGTGTATAGTATTGGGCTCACCACAAAAATCAGTTCTGGGTTCCACCGTCGACCGTTACGGGACAACCGTCGATTCGTGGGAGTACACTACCGTGCGCTGCTCCAGCGAAAACCGGGCGGACGAATCGCGTGTAGGAGCCTCCTGCATCGTTCGACAAGCGAGTGGGCACGTAGCAGAGGGATATCGGGCGGGCGGTCAGTTTGAGACCGCAATCGCTGACTCGGAAAATCGACCGAACACATATTCCCTTCTGTCCTCAAATTCACGTATGAGTTCGGACGTTTCCAGTCAATCGCTGCTCGGGCTGGCAGGGCTCGCGAGCCTCTGTTGTATCGGACCGGGGACCGCCGCCATCGCCGGCGGGACGTCAGTCGGAATGATCGCTGGAGTCGTACAGGGAGCGGTGATCTTCGCAGTGCTCGGCGTCATCGCGCTACTGATCCGAGTGCGCTCGAACTGTTCGTGTTCGGCCCGTGACGCGGACCGGGAAGCGCAGCGGTCCCCGAGTGTGGAGCGAAACGCTGACCTCGAGTAATCCATCGACGCAAGCGGTGGACGCTTCCACACTGATCGTGACATTGGAGACCGTACCGAACTCGTCGAACAGAGACTCGTGACGAGAGATGCTATCGAAGCAATATCTGTATTAGTTTGTATAGTATTGGGTATATACAGAAATACCTTAGGCGCTACCGTCCTATTCCTCACGTATGACTGAGACATTCGTCGTTATCGGCGGTGACGCCGCGGGAATGAGCGCCGCGAGCAAGGCGAAACGCGAGGATCCCGAGCGGGAGGTGATCGTCTTCGAGAAAGGGGAGTGGGTCTCCTACGCCGCCTGCGGGATGCCCTACTACGTGAAGGGCGCGGTGGACGACCTGGACGACCTCGTTACCGTGACGCCCGAGGAGTTCCGGGAGGGACGGGATGTCGACCTGCGAATGAGCGCAGAGGTCGTCGGTATCGATCTCGACGCGCAGACGGTGACGGTCGAGACCTGCGACGAGACGGACGAACAGCCCTACGACGACCTCCTCGTCGCGACCGGCGGCGGCGACGCGAAGACACTTCGAAACGCCGGCGTTCCGACGGTAGAGTTCGCGCTCGCGACGGATACCGTCCACGCGGTCGACGAGTACACGACCGTCGACGCGCTCATCGGGAACGCGATGGTGTACGCGCGCCTGCCCGAAGTATGGGCGTCTGCAGTCGACAGGATGGATCCATCCGGATAGCACTCCGACGCTCGAGCGCTCCGCTGTGCAGGGTATCCGGAACCGATCACTATCCGATCGTCAGCACTCGATCGGCAGTCGTCACGACCTCAAGGAGATCGTTCATCGTCGAGATTGGGCAGACCTCGCTCCCATCGCTGTTTCGGATGTCCAGACAGGTGCCACAGGCCAGCAACTCCCCGCCGGCCTCGTCAAACTCCTCCATTCGATTCCGTACGTCGAACTGATCGTCCGTGATCTCCTCGGCTTCGACACCGTCGCCGAGCAGGAACACTGACACGTCGTTTCCGTTCTCTAGTGCGGTGATTCCAAGACGAAAGGCGTTCCACGCGCGTTCGGGGTCGCTGGTTTCGAGTACGATTCCCAATTGTTCCCCAGTGTCGTCGCCTCCTAGTTCAGACATGTATTGTACTATAGTCCCAATATAATATAATACTGTCGCCTCCGATCAGGTGTGCAATAACGTTCAGTGGTCACGATAGTTGTTGCCGAATCGCCAGGAACGGTTCTCCGGATGAACGAAGTGTTCGAGATGGGGCTGGGGACCGGTTTCTTGCAACCCCCGTTACTCGTCGGTGAATTGCTCGTTCACGGCGACTGCTCTCAGTATTTCATAGTAAACCCAAGAATATTATCTACTGCGTTCGTAAGATACCGTATGCAATCGAGTCCGACGATGACGCCGACCGAGTTCAGGGCGGATATCCCTGCCTTACAGGAGGGAACCTATCTCAACTTCGGCGCTCACGGTCCAAGTCCGAAATATGTCGTCGATGCCGCCGACGAGTTCGTCCGCGAGCACGAGTACGAGTCACCGGTTGGCGACCACCCCTACGAGACGGCGTTCCGAGCGTTTGACCGGACTCGAGAGCGGGTCGGGTCGTTTGTCGGCGCCAACCCGGACGAGATCGCGCTCACCGAGAGTACGACGGCTGGGATCAACGCCGTCGCCAACGCGATCGACTGGCAGCCCGGCGACATCGTCGTGCGGACGGACCTCGAGCATCCCGCCGGAATCCTCCCGTGGCAACGCCTCGAGCGGGAAGGCGTCGAGGTTCGAATCGTCGAGACCGAGGACGGCCGCATCGATCTCGAGCGTTTCGCCGAGGCCGTCACGGATGCCAGAGTCGCCTGCTTCAGCGCGGTCACGTGGACCCACGGGACGCAGCTTCCGGTAGGGAAACTGGTTGATATCGCCCACGACGCTGGTGCGCTTGCGCTCGTCGACGCCGTACAGGTCCCCGGACAACTACCAATGAACGTCGCGGAGTGGGGTGCTGATGCGGTCGCTGCTGCCGGCCATAAGTGGCTGCTCGGGCTGTGGGGCGGCGGCTTCCTCTACGTCGACCGTGACGTCGCTGAGGGTTTCGAGCCGCGAACGGTCGGCTATCGAAGCGTCGAGACGCCATCCGACGATCCCTACAAGTACGCAGCCGGCGCACGTCGGTTCGAAGTTGGGTCAGCGAACCCGGCACCCCACGTCGCGCTCCGGGAAGCAATCAACGTGATCGATGAAGTCGGGATCGACCAGATCGAAGACCGCGTCCGCCGTCTCGCCGGTCGACTAGTAGACGGTGTCCCCGTTGACCGTCTTCTCAGCCCCTCAGTGCCGGAGTCGGGGCTCGTGACCATCGATGTTGACGATCCGGCGACGACGGTCGAACGGCTGGCTGCCGACGGGATCGTCGTTCGAGCACTGCCATCTCCGACCGCCGTTCGAGCGTCCGTCCACGCAGTCAATACTGCAAACGACATCGATCGACTGCTCGACGGACTGGAGCAAGAGTGGGAATCGCGGGAGCACAATGCAGGGTAACGGCTTGAGTACATGCTCTCGTAGGTGGTGAAAGAGCATCGCATGGATCTCGACACGGAATACATGAAGGAGTGGAAACGGCTCGACGGATCGGACGCGGCTGACCGCGATCAGGGACAAGTACCGGACGTAGTCTGTCTCCACGTCAGCGACCTGCACGGCCAGCTCGTTCCCGAATATCACGTCTACTACGATAATCCCGAATCGAGCCCCGATTTCGACTTCGGTGGCAACGACCGGATCCTCCGGCGCGGCGGCGGGATCCCGCTGTTAGCCGGCAAACTCAAAGAGATCCGCTCGGCTACCGATGAGACGCTTACGCTGATGAGCGGCGACACGTTCCACGGCACCGCGGTGACGACGTACACGAAGGGCAGGGCGATGCTAGAACCGATAACCGAGCACGTCGATCCGGACGTGTACGTTCCGGGGAACTGGGACTTTGGGAACGAGGCCGCCGAGGACAGGAACCTGCGGAACCTGATGGACGAACTCGAGGCGCAGGTGTTAGCGAACAACCTCTACGGGCCAGATGCGGACGGGTTGCTGTTCGACCCCTACACGATTGAACGTGCGAACGGCGTCGACGTCGGAATCGTCGGGATGACGAACGTCTACGTCGACCGTATGGCGCCGGCGTTCCATGAGGGAAAGTACCGGTTCGGAAAACACCCAGCGTTGCTCGAGGAAGCCGCAGAATCCGTACGCAACGAGGGTGCCGATGTCGTCCTCGCGGTCACCGAGATCGGACTGCCGTGGGCCGTCCAAGCGGCGAAGGACATCGAGAGTATCGATGTTCTGTTCAGTGCGCATACTCACGAGTACACTCACGATCCGATCCTGATCGATAAGACGGAGACGCTCGTCGTCGAATCAGGAACGGGCGACGGACTTGGACGCGTGGACCTCCACATCGATGACGACGGCGTCGCATTTCGCCACATCCTCTATTGTCTCGCCGAAGACCACGACTACACATCCGACCCGGCACCGATGGCCGAACGGACGGTTGCGGATATTCGATCGCCGTTCTTCGACGACGAAACTTCCTACGAGCGAGGGGACGGAACCCTCGAGCGGCCGCTGGACACAGTCGTCGGGAGGACGGAGGCGTCGCTCGATCGACAATCGTTCCTCGAGAGCGACTGGAACGCGCTGTTCGCCGACGCACTACGAACGTACTTCGGCACCGAATTAGCGGTCACCCACGGCTTCCGTTACGGTCCAGCAGTTCCCGCCGGCGAGATAACGCTCGAGCACCTATATCAAGCGTTTCCGATGACCGCACCAGTGGCCCGCGGCGAAGCGTACGGTCAGCAGCTGCTGAACCACATGGAGGCGTTCCTCACTGACAACTTCACACCGTACGTTTACGAGCAAGAGGACGGTCGTGTCCGGAACTACTCTTCGAACGTGGAGGTGATCATCGATCCGACCGCGAAACGCGAACGCAGACTCGTCGATCTCGTCGTCGACGGGGAACCGATCGATCCCGAAGCGCGCTACTCGATCGCGACGTTTACCCGTCCCGGTGATCCCGAACGTGATCTCGGAAACTGCGGCTTCCCGTTCCAAGATATCGACATTGAAGACGGCATCGTTCCGGTTGACGTTGTCGTCGACTACCTCGAGGACTACTCGCCGATCGATTACGAGGAGACGACGCTCGTCCAGACGCCCGACAACGGCGGATGGGTCCAGAATACGCCCGCTGACGGACCATACCCGTACGTCCAACCGGGTGTTGATTACGCCGGCGGAGATGAGTACTGCGAGACGCGGTTAATCCCAACCAGGACCCGCTTCCCCGAGAGCGGACGAAATCCATACCGGTAGCCGAGGATGCCTATGCAGGGATGAGAACTATCGGCGGCCTCGCACCAGATAGTATTGTAAGGTGATTCCAATGGTGAACCAAATTTCCCCTGAACGGCTCGCGGATATGATTGACTCAAACGAGTCGTTCACGCTCGTCGATACGCGCCCTGAAGATAGTTACGAAGGCTGGCGTATTCACGGCGCCGAGAACATCCCGTTCGGTCCGGGCAACGAGTTCGGGGACGAGGAACTCGAGCGCGTTGAGGAGGCCAAAGACGGAGATACAGTAGTCGCGATCTGTGGAAAGGGGCTTACATCGACGCCGTTCAGCTTCGAACTCGAGCAACACGGCTACGACGACGTGTCCGTCGTGAAGGGCGGTATGGAGGATTGGAGCAAAGTCTACGAGGTCGTTCCTGTCGAGACCGAAAACGACGACCTCGTTATCCTTCAACTGCAGCGACGGGCAAAGGGTTGTCTCGGTTACATCGTCGGATCGAAACGTAGCGAATCGGCGGTCGTCATCGATCCGACCAGACAAACAGATCAGTTCAAGATCGTCGCCGAGGAGGCCGGACTCACGATCGAGCGCGTCCTCGACACTCACGTCCACGCCGACCACATCTCGGGCGGACCGAAACTGGCGGCGGAGCTGGACGTCCCCTACCATCTTGGAGAACACGCGAGCGAGCGGGGCGTCGAGTACGACTACGAACCCCTCACCGACGGCGAGACGATCGAACTCGGCGGGATCGAGATCGAAACGCTACATACGCCAGGGCACACGACCGAGATGGTCAACTATCTCGTCGATGGCGAGGCGCTGCTGACCGGCGACACGCTGTTCGTCGAGTCCGTCGGACGGACGGAGCTTCAGTTCGGCGATGAAGATGCGGCAAGCGGCGCCGAACTGCTATACGAATCGATTCACGACACCATCCTCGAGTTACCGGAGGAGACGCGGATCCTTCCGGGCCACGTGTCGGTCACGGAGGACAACCAATACGAGGTCGGCTCGCCTGGCGAACTGATCAGCGCTCGACTAGGTGACCTCCGCGACGACCTCGACCTGCTGGGACTGGACGAGGACGAGTTCGTGGACCGATTGGTCGACAATGCGCCCGACAAGCCACCGAACTACGAGCGCGTGATCGAGATCAACACGGGTTCGGAGCCACCTGAGGACGAGTCCGAGGCGACGGAACTCGAGTTAGGGCCAAATAACTGCGCGGCCTAGTTCGCGCAGTCAGACTCGAATCGGTTCTGTACGGTCGATCATCGGTTCCGTGGCACGTCTTCTCCATTGGAATCCTTCCAGTCACCTCCTGCCCTGTTTTCTTTGTGAAATTCGCCCTTCGCTTGGGACGACAGGAGCGATCATGAATGGCTGCACCGGACCCGAACTATAACGACTCGAGAACGCGTTCGAAGCGTTCGTAAGCATCGTCACCGATCGGGTCGAGTTCGTCGTCGTCAGCGACACCAATCAGACGCTGCGGGTCGACCGCGCTAACGACGACGCCGTCGTCATCGTCGTACACGACGACGTTACACGGGAGCAACGTCCCGAGTTCGAGATCGTGCTCGAGTCCCTGATGGGCCAACTGCGGATTGCACGCACCCAGGATTCTATACTGCCGGAAGTCCTCGTCGAGTTTCTTTTTCAGCGTTTCCCGGACGTCGATATCGCAGAGCACGCCGAACCCCTCGTCCTCAAGGGTGTCGATCGTTTTCTCGACGATGTCGTCAAACTCGCCTTCGACTTGTGTACGAAGCGTATAGGACATACTGTACGACTGATTTCGAGAACGGTCGTAGTTGGGGTAGCACCAGCAAGCCTGCAGCACGTGCGTCAGTTGAGGAAGACTGTAGTCCGTCCACGATGAAGGGAGTACTATGGTTTCTCGTCGTACCGTACGAGCGATCGCCGCCCTGCTCGGACTCACGCTGCTCGCCGGACTCGGATACGCCCTTCGGTGGCGATCGAACCCATCACCGTGCCCGTACGCCCAGCGCCACGCGATCAACTTCCCGCGTCCGGTCATTACTCGCTCCCGGCTGCGCGACGTACTCAAGCCCCAGCCCAGTGAACGTCTTCTCGAGGTCGGACCGGGAACCGGCTACTATACCGGGATGGTCGCACGGGCAATCGAACCGTCGGGGACACTGCACGCCGTGGACGTCCAATCGGAGATGGTCGAACACGTCCGAACGCGAATGCGACAGGAAGGGAACCCGAACGTCGAACCGATCCGCAGCGACGCACGATCGCTTCCGTATCCGGACGACACGTTCGACGCTGCGTATCTGATCTTAGTCCTCGGGGAAATTCCTGACCAAGAGCGAGCCCTCGACGAACTCGAGCGGGTTTTGAAACCCGACGGTCGACTCGTCATCGGTGAGTCTCTCCCCGACCCGCACTTCGTCGGGTTCGAAGGGCTGCGACGCCGTGTCGAACAGCGGGGACTGACGTTCGGCGCGCGCGTCGGAACGCGAGTTGGGTATTTCACCCGCTTTGACGCGGCTATTTCAGATCGGTCGGCCGACTCTGTCGAATGAGCGGTTGTTAGGTTACTGTGCAAAACCGATCGGGACGGTTCGACCGACGAAAGCGTTGTCACGTCTCTTCAATCATCCTCACCGAACCTCTACTTAGCGCGGTCCACGGATCGGTTCATTCGTCGTAGTGTGAAGAATGAAGACAGCCTCTACTATGGCCCATATATTGTACAATTCTCACAAAACCTTTAAACACTATCAGTCCATACGTAGTGGTGATGGCAACTGATGCACGCGGTGCCTCCGGAGAATCGCTCGACGAACCGATCTACATCGAGGGGAGAAGCCACCTCGAGGACGTCACAACGGCGCACGATGTCGTTCTCGTGGACTTCTACGCCGACTGGTGTGGCCCCTGTCAGATGCTCAATCCCGTCCTCGAGCAGCTCGCGGACACGACCGAGGCCGTGATCGCCAAGGTCGACGTCGACGAACACCAGCAACTCGCGGGCTCGTTCGGCGTTCGGGGTGTGCCAACGCTAGCCCTCTTCGCTGACGGCGAGCAGGTCGAACAGCAGTCCGGCGCGCTGCCGGAAGACCGACTCCGTAGCCTGATCGAGAGATACACCGAATGAACGAGGAAACAGACACGATCGCGGATGTTCGCAACGTAGTGATCGTCGGTTCCGGCGTCGCCGGCCTCTCCGCGGCCGTCTACGCCGCGCGGGCCGACCTCGAGCCGTTGGTGCTCGAAGGACCCGAACCGGGCGGCCAACTGACGCTGACGACCGACGTCGAGAACTACCTCGGCTTCCCTGAGGGCGTCGGCGGGATGGAGCTGATTCAAAACGGGAAGGATCAGGCCGAGCGCTTCGGCGCTGAGTTCACCCACGGCACTGTCGAAAACGCGATGCTCGCAGAGCGGCCGTTCGAACTCGAACTCTCGAACGGCGACACGTTGCAAACGCGTGCGCTGATCGTCGCGAGCGGCGCGAGCGCTCGCTGGGTCGGCGCCGAGAACGAAGACGAACTGATGGGCTACGGACTCTCCACGTGTGCGACCTGCGACGGCGCATTCCACCGCGGTGACGACGTCCTCGTGATCGGCGGCGGCGATTCGGCGATGGAAGAGGCGCTCTTCCTCGCGAAGTTCGCCAATAATGTGACAATCGTTCACCGTCGCGAGGAACTGCGCGCCTCCGAGATCATGGCCGACCGCGCCCGCGACAACGAAACTATCGAGTTCCGCTGGAACACGGAACTCGAGGCGATACACGGCTCGCAGGAGGAGGGCGTCACCAGCGCGACGCTCGTCTCGCATCCCGACGGCTATCCCGCGAAGAAGGCCGCGACCGGCGTCGACGTCGACCGAGAGTCCGTCGATGTCGGCGGCGTGTTCTACGCCATCGGCCACACACCGAACACCGAGTTCCTCGGCGGAACCACCGTCAATCGCGACGAAAGTGGCTACCTCTACACTCGAACCGACGACGCCGGCCGCGCGACGACTGAGACGGCGGTCGAGGGCGTCTTCGCCGCCGGCGACGTCGCTGATCCGCACTATCAACAGGCGGTCACCGCTGCCGGAACCGGCAGCATGGCAGCACTCGATGCCGAAGCGCACCTCGAGACGCTCGAGCGAACAGAAGAGGCCGCATTTGAGATTCCTCTGTAGCTGGAAACATGCATTCTATGAATTATTAGATTAGGAACGGCTGCTCAGTAAGTCTATAGAATTCAAGAACTAGAACTCACTCGCTGTCTTTGTCACTGTATCCACAATATCACGCCAATTTCGAACCACCATTTTATGTGTCGATATCGGACG
This sequence comes from Natrinema versiforme, assembly GCF_005576615.1. Taxonomy (NCBI): domain Archaea; kingdom Methanobacteriati; phylum Methanobacteriota; class Halobacteria; order Halobacteriales; family Natrialbaceae; genus Natrinema; species Natrinema versiforme. Next base: position 156,378 of record NZ_CP040331.1, on the reverse strand, counting down.
AAGAGACGATGGCTACTGATTCAACTGTTCACGATTACGAAGTTCTCGTCGTCGGAGGCGGTCCGGCTGGAATGACCGCAGCGCTGTATACGACGCGACTCGGTCATCGAACGGCCGTCGTCGATCGAGGCGGTGGACGCGCAGCGATGATGCAAGAGGTTCACAATTTACTGGGTGTCACGGAGGAGACATCCGGGAACGAATTTCTCTCGGTTGGTAGAGACCAACTTCGGGAGTACGGGTGCGATGTTCACACTGATCTACTCGTCTCCTGTGATAGCAATGAGGATGGTTCGATCCGTCTCTGCGGAAACAATGCTGACTATCGCACAGAGTACGTTGTTCTCGCGACGGGATTCAACGATGTCCGCCCAGAACCGCCACTACCGCGGACCGGCCGTGGACTCCACTACTGCTTGCACTGTGATGCCTACATGTTCGTCGATGAACCCGTCTACGTCATGGGATACGGGGAGAGCGCTGCACACGTAGCTGCGATCATGCTGAACTTCACCGACGATGTCGATCTACTCACTCGCAATGATAGCCCTGAATGGAGCGACAAGACGGCAACGATGCTCTCGAACCATCCGATCGATATCATTCACGAGGACATCACTGGCGTTCAAAACGACAAAGATAGCTGGTTAGCAGCCCTCGAGTTCGAAGACGGCATGGTTCGCGAGTACAAGGGTGGTTTTGCCATGTACGGTGCCGAGTACAACAACGGTATAGCCCGCAACCTCGACTGTGATATCAATGATGATGGGACGGTCGTCGTTGATGATCACGGGCAGACAACAGTCGATCGCGTCTATGCAGTGGGAGACCTGACACCTGGGCATAATCAACTCCCGATTGCATTGGGCGAAGGAGCAAAGGCTGGTATTTCATTGCATTTCGAGTTACGTGAATTTCCCCGCGATCTCGACGTCATCGAGGAACAGGGTCCAGTCCGGTCCGATGAAGTTCCAGGGATTCCCGACGAACTTCTCGAGCAAGAAGTCGAATTCCACACATATGACTGAATGACTATAGAATAGATACGATGCAGAATCAACTCGAACATTTCCCAAAATAGCTCATCTTCCGAAACTGTGAGCGGAAGTGGATTGTTAAGTTGCGAACGACACGAAACATTCACGGGTTCTCTTCTACAGAATACCCTTGACAAAATATTTTGCCATAATATCAAATCGTATATGATTGTGTAGCTTCTATTGTATTTCATCCGATATCTATTCAATTACAAGAAAACACAGAATTTTATCCAATGCCGGATAGACTATCCGATTCTGTTAGTGTCTGAAGTTTCAACAGGGTCACCTTGCTAGCGTTCGGTTCGGGAAGTGATGGTTGCTCCATCCGAGCTATCTTCTGAACGATCACACCGGAAGACCAACTCATTCCACGTCGGGATTCAGACCTCTTCACCCAGCTTGCTCAGTGGACCCAGCCCTCACAGATGTACGTGAACAAAGCAGCAATAATCGATTCCGCGATATTTACTGGGACACCGTTGACGAGGTGAATACCACTCTCAAGCAACCAATGCTCGGAGACAACCCAGATTGGGAATACGCTCAATCACTCATCAATGCCTACGATCCAGCAGACGGCTCTGTTGAATCCGCAGAAGGCAAAGGGATAGCATCGCTCTAAAGACGGGTCGTAGTCAAAACGAAATTGATTCCTGCTCCATCCCGTTAGAGTAGCTTACACGGCGATGGTTGATATATCGAGGTACGGCTACCAAGGACGCACCATCTCGCTCGCGGTTTGCAACCTTTCCCGCGTCGTCCTTCTCGCAGTCTGTCTCGCTACCGTCATCGGGCTCATGACGGGCGCATTCCTTCGCATTCTCTACTGGGTTACGTCTCTCCTCTGGAAAACAATTCCAGAGGTGATCACAGTGTTGCCAAATCACCCGCTGTATACAATTCTCGTCTGTACTGTCGGAGGTATCACGCTCGGGATCGGGCGTATCCATCTCGGCGACTATCCGGGTGACGTCGAGGAATTACTGGCCGAAATCCGCGGTGGCGGGACCGTCGATCATGATGAAATCTCGAAAGGGGCGATAAATTCGCTGGTCTCGCTTGCCTTCGGAGCGAGTCTCGGTCCCGAACTTGCGTTAATGGCGATCGGCGGTGGGATGAGCTCACACGCTCTCGCGAGGCTGAAACATGCGATGCGTACTGCGTGGGCTGGGACGCTCGCGGGTACGAGTACGTCGTTCCGAGATCTCTGTTTTCCTGCGACTGACAGACTCAATCACCCCGTCGGAAAGAGCGACGTCCTCCCGGTTCCACTATGGTGGCGGTGGATACCGGGGCTTGCTGCGATTGCTCTCGGACTCACAACTCTCAAAGTAGCCGCTGGAAACGGGTTACATTTCGGGTACACTGTCCCCGAGTTCCGATCGACAAATCCGACATGGCGTCTCATCGGGGCAGCTTTCTTTGGGGCACTCGGAGGGTTCGTTTCCGTGATGTACCTCCGCTTTCGACATCGATTGCAAGCCCATCGAAGAGAGGAAAATCACCTCATTCGATCAACGGTTGGAGGTTTCGCTCTGGGGTTCGCTGGAGCCGTTGCGCCGAGATTACTGTTCTCAGGCCAGGAAGCTATCGGTGCACTCTTTGCTGGGCTTCCGCTCACAGCCGAGGCGTTGCTCGTGGCTGGGCTCGCCAAAATTATGCTGGTGAGCGTGATGCTGGAGACAGGCTGGAAAGGCGGTCCAATATTTCCGCTTCTGGCTGGAGGTGCAGCCATCGGGGCAGCACTTGCGCAAATAGTCCCTGGAATCGGTTCTGTGGTCGGATTGACTGCAATGATGGCTGGCGTGCCGGCTGGTGAATTGCCGCGACCATTACTCATCGCCGGAGCAGTAGCGCTGTTTTACTCGAGCTCACTGTTCATCGTTGCAGTTATCGGTGCCGTCACTGGAACGCTTGTCGTTCGAACGGCACAGAAAATGGGATAGTAGCTCGTCGAGATCGAACGCGAGGTGGTAGTCGGGAATCTAGTTTTCGGACGAATCTGCCTTGTTGAATCCACGGACAGTGTAGCGATCATTCTTTGATGGCTTGTTCGAGGTTGTAGACAGTGGCGGTCAAGACGAGTTCACGGAACTGACGATACCATGCACTCGGCCCGACAGCGAATCCCCATTTCGTGCCGCGGCCGCTGCAGCGGACCGCGGGTGGGAAGATGGCCAGCTTCAGCGTATCCTCGACGATACGAGAGACACGCCCGACCTATGGGAGGGCGAGTGACCGTGGTACGCCGACGACGTTGCGGTGGCATGCCTTGACGTCCTCGAGCGAAACGACCGAACAGACAAATTCCTGCGGCTAGCGAAGGCAGCAGGGCAAGTCGAGCAGTACGCGACGAAGCTGCTCGAGGTGGAACGCGTCGAAGAAACCATCGAATACACAGTCGATCATCTTTCCACGCCGGATGTGGCGTTCGCCGTGGCTCAAACGCTCAGAAAGATCGAACCCATCCAGCGCGAAGGGATGGTCGTAGCCGTGGTCGGCAACAGGGTAAATCTTACTGCTCCATCCTTCGTCCGTATCGCAACACCACTGAATTGAACAGAAGAAACTTTACCCTATGGACGGATACTTCTGTTGTCCCTAGTGCCCCAGAGCTTTATCGCCGAAGTTGTGCTGACTCATCCGAACGCCCCGTTAGCGGCAACGCTCGAAGCAGTCCCCCACGCAACGATCACTGAGGAATCTATCCGTCCAGCACCGACCGCAGACGAACCGGCTGTCTTCTATCGGGTAACGGACGTTGCGTTCCACGCTTTTGAGACGGAACTTGCTCGAGACCATACAGTTGCGGAGTGGACACAGACAATGGACTTCGGCGATACACGGATGTACCGTGTCCAGCTCGGTCCGGCGACGATATTCGTCTCGCCGACACTCTACGAACTCGGTATCCACGTCGTCAACAGTGAAAGTGCCGATCTGGGCTGGCGCTTTTGGCTAGAGACAGGCGACCGGAACCACCTCAGTGCGTTGTGGGACTATTGTCGCGAGAAGGACATCCAATTCGAGTTAGAGGTTCTCCGGAATTCCGGGGCACAGCCGATGAATGAACAAGTCAGAATCAAAGCAGCACTGACTGACCGTCAGCAGCAGATTGCTCAGGTCGCGACTCGGATGGGTTATTACGAGAAAGGCGGTGCCAGTGCGAAAGATGTCGCCGCCGAACTTGACATCGCTCCGTCGACGCTATCGACCCATCTCCGCAGAATCAACGCGACGGTATTTGACTCCCTGTTCGCCGCCGAATTGGATTGATACCGGCCGCGATACGATGCACAGTTGGGGCACTGCTCCGTTCCTTGTAAAAGTAGCCGAACTATTCGACGATGCCGTTGAGGGGTCACACGGCGAACCGAGTTGGTAATGGAAGCAGAGACTCAAACGAAAACGTCACCCACAGCAGGGTCAGCCGAGGACCCGAGTATGATGATCATCGATCTGATCTCCGACTTGGAAGGCGTTGAGCCAGTGGAATTGTCCCCGCCTCTGTATTCGGTGATCGAGCCCCAAGCGTTGGATACACTCTTTCACTCCGAAACCGGTGATACGCCCCAACCATCGGGCTACGTGCAATTCACGTATCGTGGCTACGAGATCCGCGTGCAGAGCGATAGAGAGATCGCGATTCTTGATCGGTAAGGGATCAGCCACATGAGGCTCCGTGAAGTGGTGCCAACGACAGGCTGACATCTCCCTGACGCAGGAAGACGTGCGTACCCACGAAATGATCCTTTCGGGCATAACCAAACTTATAACGCGACAAACGTAGGTAATGAGTATCTCAGACAGCAACTTGGCAAAACCCACCGACTTAGATGGCAAAACATCCCGAAGAATGACCTCCGTTTGCAGATATACGACGCGCTACTACGTCACTAGGAGGGACAGAGTATGACGGCGACCGAGGTATCCAACGCGCATGAAGAGGCACTTGATTCCGCACAAGGGTGGCTGATCGTCGGACTCGGCATTTGCATCCTCACGGCGATTTGGGGGGCAGTCTTTACGTTCACCGTCTATGCCGACCGTCTCGCCGCGACCTTCGGTCTGTCTGCATTACAGGTCTCGTCGGTCTTTTCGATCACGACTGCGGTCTTCCTTATGGTCGGTGGCCTGTTCGGCGTGTTTGCCGCCCGGTTCTCTCTCCGGCCTGTCCTTGCGATGACCGGCATCGGCCTCGTTATTACCATTGCACTCCTGCAAATCGTCGAGTCGTATCTCGGTGTTATTGTCGTCTTTGTCCTCCTCGGCACGGCAGGAGGTACCGCGTTTACGATCGTCGTTTCGCTTGCACCGCAATGGTTTGATGCCTATCAAGGGCTTGCGACAAGTCTCACGATGACAGGGATTGGTCTTGGCCCACTCGTGCTGCCGTTCGCATGGCTCTGGCTGTTCGAACAGACCGGTTTCCGATCCGCCTTCGCTGTCGTCATTGGTGTGACCGCCGTTTTCGTATTCGTCTCGAGCCTCGTCTACCATCGGCCACCGAGGGACTCGCAGAACACAACTACAGTTGATGCTGTATGGCTCCGCGCGAGAATCAGCAACTCGCGGTTTCTCAGTACCGCGATCGGGTTTGCTCTTGCGTTTAGCTGGTATTACGTACTCTCCGCCCACCTTGTTGAGATTCTCACAGCGAACGGTATCGGTGTCAACGTCGCCGCTGCTGGACTCAGTGTCATCGGTGGCGTCAGCGTCTTCACCCGCGTTGGGGGAGGGATCGTTGGAGACCGCGTAGGTCAGCGCGAGACCTTCCTGACAAGTGCCGTCCTCGCCAGTCTTTGTGCGTTCGGATTCCCATTTGCCCGTTCGAACCTTCTAATATACGTCGTTCTCTTCGGGTTTGGCATTGCTCTTGGACCACTCGCCTCGCTCTGGTCACCAATTGTCCTTTCCCGCTTCGGATCCGAGAATGCAACTGCGACGGTCGGTTTGATTAATATTGCCGTGGCTGGTTCCGCATTCCTCTCCCCGCTCATTATAAGCGCATTCCATCGCATGACTGGTGGGTCCATCCTTCCTCTCATCCTATTGGGAATTATCACCGCTCTCGGGGCTGCCCTCTTCCATTGGGGCACGAATCCCGCAAGTAGTGCTTCTGACTAAAATTTGGAATTACTTACGAGAGCCAATCTTCGCCCCACTCGTCGAGTGCCTCGAACACAGGACAGAGTGCACCTCCCTTCTCGGTCAACGTATAATAGCTTGCGACAGGCGATTCGAACTCCTTACGGTTCTCGATGAAACCATCCTCTTCCAAGTTGTCGAGCACACGCGAGAGCGTGTAGGAACTCGCACCAGTTGATCGCTTGAGTTCGTTGAACCGCTTTTCGCCGTCTCGCAGATCGTTGAGAACGATGAGCTTCCACTTCGACCCGATCTCTTCAATTGATCCTACTACGTTGCAGACAGCCGTATTTAGTTGTTCAACCTCGGTGTCTTCCTCCGCCTCTGGTGGTTGGGTCGCCATTACCTGGTCACACTATTGTTGCCTGAATTATAAATAGGTTTGGATACAAACTAGGTAATGAAATGGAACTACAGAATCCGACGGTACTCGTGACCAGTGCCACCGGTAACATGGGTCCGTACATAACAGATGCGCTGGTTGACCGTGGTGCTGATGTCGTTGGCACTTACATCACTGAAACGGCGAGAGATGACGTTGAGTCCCGTGCTGAGTACGCCGACGCAGTATCGTACCATCAGGTCGATCTCACCGACCAGACAGCGGTCGAAGCCTTCGCTGAGACTGTTACCGACGAACACGGGTCGGTTGATCACATCGTCGGCCTCGCTGGCGGGTTCTCGATGGGTGGTATCGACGACACCGATAGTGATGCGTTCGAGGCCGCGCTCAGTCGGCACGCAACGACGGCGTTTCTGACCGTCAAGGCCTTCGCAGACCACCTCAGCGAGCAAAACGGCGTCGTCCTGTTCAGCTCCGACCGCGCGATCGACCCTGTTGGTGGCACGCTCGCGTACGACGTCGGTAAGGGCGCGGTCCGGACGCTGACCGAGTCACTCGATGTCGAACTCGATGCCCGCGTCAACGCGGTCGCCCCGTTCCTCATCGACGTTCCGGGCAACCGCGAGGCGATGCCCGACGCCGACTTCTCGGAATGGACGGCCCCCGAAGCTATCGTCGATGAAGTGCTCCACTTACTCTCGAACAAGGGTGTGGGGGGACAGATCGTCCAGATGACTGGGGGCAAGCCGGAGGGCGTGGTCTGATGGCCCTGGAGACCACGGTTGGTGGCCTCGCCTTCTTGGTAGGTCGACTTGTCTTTGGCGTCCTACTCGGATTCATGGGACTCAATCACTTCACGGGCCTCGACGGCATGAGCGGCTACGCCGCAGCTAAGGGTATTCCAGCCCCTCGGCTTGCGGTTATCGGATCCGGCCTCATGCTCATCCTAGGCGGGCTTGCCATCGCGCTCGGTGTTTACCCGCTCGTCGGTGCAGCAGCGATCGCGCTGTTCTTCCTCGGCGTGACGCCGGTCATGCACGACTTCTGGACGGTCGGGGACTCCGAACAGCACCAGTCTGAGATGACGGACTTCCTGAAGAACGCCACACTCTTCGGCGCTGCGCTCGTACTCGTTGCGATTAGTGGCACTGCCTGGCCATACGCACTCAACATCGGTCTCTAGATGTCTAACATGACCACGCCATCGAATCCAGATACGCTCCCGCAGGGGACACACATCGGTCGAACTGCACTCCGCGTCAACGACCTCGATGAGCTGACCGGGTTCTATCGGGACGTCGTCGGCCTGAGTGTGCTCGACGAAACCGATACCCGTTCGGTACTCGGTGTTGCAGACACCGCGCTGCTCGTCTTGGAGGGCGATACAGACGCACCCTCACGGCATCAATCAAGTGTGGGGCTCTATCACACCGCCTTCAGAGTACCTTCGCGGGCGGCACTCGGTGACGCGCTGGCTCGGATACGGGACCGCTGGCAACTCGGCGGCGCATCCGACCACTGGGTCAGCGAGGCACTGTATCTCACCGACCTGGAAGGGAACGGGATCGAGATCTACCGCGACTACCCCCGCGAGGAGTGGCCCATCGCCGACGACGGTCGTGTTCGGATCAGCACCGAGCCACTCGACCTCGCCAGCATCGAAGCTGCGGCCACAGGAGGGAGTCGGGTACCGTCGGGAACAGACATCGGTCACGTCCACATCGAAGTCTCTTCGCTGGACGCGTTCAGGGACTTCTACGTGGACACACTCGGATTCGAGGTGCAGACGACCGTTCCTGCCGCGTCCTTCGTGTCTGCGGGTGGGTATCACCACCATCTCGGAGCCAACACGTGGCACCATCGGACGACACCAAGCGACGGACGAGGACTGTCGTGGTTCGAAGTGGTTGTCCCGAAGTCGAGTGCACTTGATGCAGTTCAGGAGCGGGTTGCAGACCAGGCCATTCCAGTCACCGAGACCAGCGACGGTATCGAAATTACTGATCCCGATGGCATCAAGATTCGACTTCAAGTAGAATCAACAACCTAACTCTTCGAGACCAACACGGAGAATCCTATATCTTCAGACTCAGGCAAAACTCACACTTTCGGGCTCACAGCTGAGAGACAATCAGAGTGCAGGTAATTACAACACAAAGTAAGTTCGACAGATGGTTTCACTTGAACGGAATGAAACTCGAGAGAATCGGTAGCCAAGAGTCGATCTCAACAGAGAGAAATAGTATCACCAGAAAGTCATCTACTGATAGACAATCAATCTGACGTATCCTATCTGCGGGCGTGGTTGATGGCGATGCGTCCACAGTCGCTACCGGCAGGTGCTTCTCCAGTCATCGTCGGCGTTGGGTTAGCGATACACGATGGTGTGTTTGCAGCTGGACCCGCGGTTGCTGCGTTGCTCGGCGCGCTTCTCCTTCAGATCGGGTCTAACTTCACGAACGATTACTACGACGCCATTCGCGGTGCTGACACAGAGGATTGAGAAGGGTTCCAGCGGGTTACGCAGTCGGGCCTCATCTCTCCCGCGCGTGTCCGCCGAGCGATGTACGTTGCGTTCTCGCTTGCGGCGCTCGTCGGCGTCTACCTGGTCTATGTCGGTGGCGTTCCGATTCTTGTCGTCGGTCTCCTCTCGATCCTTGCTGGTTTCGCGTACACCGGCGGTCCCTATCCGTTCGGATATCACGGTCTCGGAGACCTATTCGTGTTCATCTTCTTCGGGCTCATTGCGATGACCGGCACCTACTACGTGCAGGCAGTTTCGACAGTCGCTTCCGCGCGTCTGATTCCGCTCACGATACCTGCGGGCACAGTCACGGTCGCCGCAGTCGTGGCAAGTGTACCGGCAGCCGCGCTCTCGACGAATATCCTCGTCGTGAATAACATTCGGGATTTGGAAACAGACCGAGAAACTGGGAAGGACACTCTAGCTGTGAAGATCGGATACCGGTGGAGCCGAATCGAGTATGCTGTGCTGCTCGTACTCGCCTATCTCGTCCCCCTGGTTTTTGCAGGTGTGTGGGAGAGTGTATTGCCACTTGCTCCGCTGTTGACTGCGCCGCTGGGCTGGCGACTGTGGACCACAGTCCGTGATGAGACGACAGGAGCAGCTCTCAATCCAGCATTAGAACGGACCGGGAAGCTTTTCCTCGCGTTCTCACTTTTGTTCGCAGTCGGTCTTGCGACGCCATCCTTCTTCTGACCTTATCCAACATGACCGACTTGCATCCTGTATTCAGCAGGCTGGTCATGTCAACGTTTGAGCGTCTCGACAGAGCCAGACAGTTAACTCTATATCGATTGTGCGGTTCACTGATGGCCGTGATATGTAGTAAACGACGGCCCACTACGCAAGATCCAGCGGAGAGTACGAGTGTTTCGGCTCCCTCGAGCGACCTTCGGAACGTGACCGTAGCTTCAGCCGCCCTCGCAAAGATATCGTCCGACTACCCGAACGAACGCCTGGCGGTCACACACCGGAAACCAATATTCGTCGTGGAGCCAGATATCCTGAGAAATAAGGGCCTGAGAGCCGTGGCCTTCTGCAGTTGTTCATGAGTCGATCTACGGTCTCGACGCTTGCGGTCCCAGTCACGGAGCGCGATCACGTGCGCGGCCCCGACGATGCGCCGCTCACGCTGGTAGTGTACGGAGACTTCGAGTGCCCGTCCTGTGGCGATCTATACCCGGTAATCAAACGTATTCAGGACCGACTCGGCGACAAACTTCGGTTCGTCTTCCGGCACTTTCCGCTCACGGAGGCTCACCCACACGCCCTGCGTGCCGCGGAAGCTGCCGAAGCCGCCGCCGCGCAGGGAATGTTCTGGGAGATGCATGACATCCTCTACGAGCATCAGGACGCACTCACCGACGAGGACCTGACTAGATACGCCGACGAACTCGGGCTTGATACCGAACAGCTCACTCGAGAGTTGGATGTTGGGGTTCACGAGGAACGCATCGAAGAAGACGTCGCGAGCGGAGCACACAGCGGCGTTAATGGCACGCCAACGGTCTTCATCAACGGCCGCCGGTACAACGGTCCCCTCAAGCACGATCCACTGTTCGAAGCAATCGTCCAGGCGGGCGATCTCAGTGCGATTCAGGCCTCTATTCGACACCGTAACAGGTCGATGCGCGAGACGATCGAACGGTCGCGAAGCGGAGCGCCGGCTGCGGGCGCGGCAATCCGAGATTATTTTTCGGCGGACGAAATTTTCCAGCGACTCGTCGCCACCGCGGACGAGGAGTTTAGCAGAAGCAAGCGCCAGTTGTTCATGAGTGGGTTAGCTGCTGGGCTTGCAATCACGTTGACGTTTCTCGCACGATCTGCGGTCACCGCGACCGTTCCACTCGAGTCGGCGCCACTGATCGGGAACCTGTTCTATCCGGTCGGATTTATCCTCATCGTACTTGGACGGTATCAGCTGTTCACCGAGAACACGCTCACACCCGTCACGCTCGTATTGACGCGTATCGCGAGTATTCGAAACCTGCTTCGACTCTGGGGAATCGTTATCGTCGCGAACGTTCTCGGCGCAGCTCTCGGTGCGTTCGTCCTCGCAACGACGGGCGTCTTTACCCCTCAGGCTGCCGAGGTTGCTTTGGGTTTCGGCGAACATGCGTTCGAAACCGGCTGGTGGGATCTCTTCTTCAAGGGTATTTTCGCCGGGAATATCGTCGCAGCGATGGTCTGGCTGGTGCATGCAAGTCGGGACACGACGACGCGATTACTGCTTGTCATTTTCCTCATGTTTCTGATTCCATCGGCCGACCTGTTCCATTGCATTACGGGTGCATGCGAAGTTCTCTACTTTGTTTTTCAGGGGAATACCAGCCTTTGGGCCGCGTTTGCAGCGTTCTTTGTGCCAGTCACACTCGGCAATATAATTGGAGGTGTTCTGCTGGTCGCGCTGCTCAATTATAGTCAGACGGCCGAACGGCAGTTCCCGAACCGAGATCCGAGTCAACTCAAACTCTCTTGGGCAGAGTGGCTATACAGTCGGCAGGCGGGCGGACCCCAGATACTCCCATCCTCCGAGGAGAACACCGCCGAATCGACTGAGAGGGATCGATAGCCGTCACTAACCCAGCCACTACGCGACGCCTGCCGGTGCTTCGAACTTGGGGACTACTCGCCGTTCTCCGGACGAGAATGGTGTGGAGTAGCTGGCGTATCCTCATTTTGCGTTGTATGGGAGATAGGCTGAATCACAGTACAGGTGAAGGAGTGAACAGTATATTCAAAAATGACCGCGTCACGAATCCGGTTCGAGAGCCTGAACACTTACCGAGATAAAGTAGACGAACATGAACAAGAAGAATCCGACAATGAGCGGAATGAGCCGCTGATCAATGACGGCGAGCTCCAATATCGCCGATACAGCGATCCCGCTTATGAAAACCAGTATTACGAACCCACCAACCGCATAGTAGAACCGGAGATCGGATTCAAAGTAGCTTTGGATTCCCATTACGCTCTTTTGGCGACCGGAAACGAAAAGTACAACGAAGTTCGCACAGTCTGTATCTGTAGTTGCCGATGAGTACAGGATGTTATGTTATCATGTTTCATCAGATAGATAATCGTCACAAATGAGTGAACCGCACATTCGACAAGCAACAGTGGCTGCCGTCAAGCAACTTACGGAGGTATACCAGAGCGCGTATCAGGAAAATCGTCGGCTAGGACTCCCCAACGAAGCAGAGTCTGCATCAGAGAAGAAGATAGCTGGCTTGGTTCGGCAGAACACGGTCTACGTTGCCAAGAAAGGCGGCGATGTAATTGGCGGTGTCTGTCTCGAAGAAACAGATTCAGACCATGTGAAACTCAGTCGACTCGCCGTCCACGAAAACTGGAAAAGAGAGGGCGTCGGAAGACAGTTACTTGATTACGCAGAGGAACAGGCTCGGCATATGGGTACGCTACGATCCGGCTGATCACTCCGGAAGAGCATCCGTATCTCCCGGAGATGTACCGCCAACGTGGGTATGAAGACGTTGAGACAGTCTCGCAGGAGAACTATGACTTTGAATTTCTCGTGATGGAAAATGCGATCCGATAGCTGACATCCTCCCACGGCTAAACAGTAGTTGCTGATTTGATTCGGAAAGCCGCGGAGATTGAAGTCTTGTTTCACCTGCAGCTTCGTGAAACCGTGCTCAGTGCTGCTCAGAGAGTGTAACAGCTGCCGAAGCTTTCCGTCAGCCGTTGTTCTCCAAGTCTTGCCAGTACGGAGGGGCGTACTGACTCGGGCTGATCAGTCCGAGTCAGTCGCCGAGACAACCGCTATCTGTACAGTATTTGCCCGAGAACCGCGTGAAACAGGGCGGTCGGGACGGATCCAGTCGTCCTGACCGCCCGGCGGGGCGTCACGAGCAGGTTCGTCAACACCCACAGATTGTACAACGCGACAGCGAACAGAAAGTAGAACAGCCGTACCGAGAACATTGGTGACGATGTTCTCGGGAGAAACTCCGTAATCTTCCGATAGGAGGTCTTGATGCCCCAGCGACGGCGATACGCTTCGGCCAGTGGCCAAGCGATCTCGACGTCGGAACTGACGTCGAGATTGCGGTTGGTGACCAGACAGAAGTGGTCATCATCTCGTGTTCGGTGCAGAACGACGACGAGTCGGACTGTCGTCCGGCCCGTCGGCGGATTCGACCGAGCCATCTCGTACTCCGTGATGAACGTGTCGCTGTCATGGTCGTCAATGAATTGCTGTACCTTTCGTGTTTGCGGCGCACGCATCAGGAACTCAACGTCGAGTTCTTCGAGCGCTAATGCGAGGTGAACGCGGTAGAAACCACGTCGAGGTAGAGCTGATTGATGTCGACGTACTCGCGGGCTTTTGAGACGAGTTGGCGGAGTGCATCCGCCAACTCGTCGGTATCGCTGCCTTTCAGAGCTACCGATCCGAGCGTGAAGCGGATGCTCGGATCAACGATACGTAGCGACCTTGTACGCACGATCGGTACCCTGCGCAGGATTCGTTGTACAGACGTGAGGAGTCTCTTCGTCCCCGTAATAGAGCCAGTCGTGAACGTCGATTGCGACGTCGACCGGCCGGGTGAACATCCGGTTGCGAGTTGCTTCCTCGAGGATTGCCTCGCGGACGCGGTCGAACTGGTCGTCGACCGCGTCCGCGTCGAGTCCACGCAAATGGTAGAGGAGCGCCCGTGCGAGCGGATTTCGAGCGGTTGCATCAATAGCAATATCGTCGCCACGGGCAAGCTGATAGGCTTTCGCACCAGTATTGACGAACTCGTTGTCGAATGCGATCCGAGCGAGGGCTCGCTGGAAGTCCTCGCTCGGATAGGTACCGTTCGCGGCGATCCCGAAGTCAAGTTCCGGAAACAGCAGTGATGAAACTGCTCGAGTCACCTGCGTTGCCTCAGTTGTCTCGACCATATCGAGACAACGACCGCAACGACAATCGTTGTCTGGCCACTTCAGCAACTACTGTTCAGTCGTGGGTTACTGACTTACTCATCCGTATGAGGGCCTGTGAGGGCACGCCAATAATATTAATACCTTAACATGTCGCCAATCGATACGAAATACCTTACCTCCTCGAACGGCTACATCGATCAGTGGCGCTTTCGACATTCACAACTATAGAACCAGTTGCGTTGCTCGGCACCGACGTACTGTTGTTTCTCGTGATCGGTATCTTGGTCGGCGCACATCGTATCGGAACGTGTGGCCCGCTCGTTACTATCTACACGAGTCAAATGGGTGAGAGCACATTGAACGGAGGGCGCGACAGCCACTTCACGACCTACGAAGTCCGACAACGTGTCCCGTCCACCGCCGGACGAAAACGAACTACACGTCCCTGCGAAATCGGTGCGAACCGCCGTTCTACGGCGGGATCGATGGCGCACGGACTCACGTCACTCCTCGCTAACGGATAGTTTATGTCAGATGTGAATACAACAGAAACTGGCTGCACGCTTTGTGATCTCCCTGTTGAGGGGAGTGACATCGTCGTCGATGGGAAGCCGTTTTGCTGCGTCGGCTGTCGCGACGTCTACGAGGCGCTCGGCGACGTCGACGAGGTTGCGGCCGAAGACGTTCGCAGTGCCCGTGATGACCGACAGGCGGACCGGGAGGTCCCGCCGGATCACGAAGCGACGTTCCTGGAGGTCGACGGGATGCACTGCGCGACCTGCGAGGCGTTCATCGAGTCGGCCGCGACGACGATCGACGGCGTCAGCAATGCCAGCTCGAGTTACGTAACCGATACGGTTCGGATCGATCACGATCCGGATCGCGTCTCGACGGCCGACCTGAAGGACGAAATCAGTGGACTCGGTTACAGCGCCTACTCTCGAGACGATTCGTTCAGCCGCCGCCGAGCCAATGACTGGGAGATGGGGCGAGTCGCGGTCGGCGTCCTCATGGGGATGTCGGTGATGCTGCAATACCTCGTCATCATCTATCCTACGTATTTCGGCGGACTGTTCTACGGCGACCGAGTGACGGAGTTCTTCGAAACCGCACTCGCGAGTTCCGTCGCGACGCCATTTTACGTCGTCATCGGGGCGCTCACGACGATCATCCTGGCTATCACAGGGAAACCGATCCTTCAGAGCGCGTACGTCAGCATTCGGACGCGGTCCCCGAACATGGACTTGCTCGTCGCGATCGCGGCCGTGAGCGCGTACCTTTATAGTACGCTGTCGATCGTGATCGGCGGCGAGCACATCTACTACGACGTGACCGTCGCAATCATCGTCATCGTCACGGTCGGAAATTACTACGAATCGACGATCAAACAACAGGCGACCGAGCGCCTCTCCAACCTGACCTCCGTCCAAGTCGACGAGACGCGTCGCGTTCGCGACGACGGTGCGCACGAAGACGTCACTGTCGAGGATCTCGAGGCGGGCGATCGCGTACTGGTCCGGTCCGGCGAACGGATTCCCGTCGACGGGGAGATCGTTGACGGCGATGCGGCCGTCGACGAAGCAGTCGTCACCGGAGAATCCCTTCCCGTACGTAAAACCGTGAGCGACACCGTCGTCGGCGGTTCGATGGTGACTGATGGCGCGGTGACCGTCCACGTCGGGGAAAACGCGACGAGCAGTCTCGACCGGATCGCCGAACTCGTCTGGGACCTCCAGAGCGGCTCCCACGGTATTCAGAAACTCGCGGATAAACTAGCGACGATCTTCGTACCGGTCGTTCTCGCCCTCGCAGTAATCGTCACGGGCATTTACCTCCTACTCGGTCGCGGGCCCGCAGCCCTCCTCGTCGGGCTCACGGTGTTGATTGTCTCCTGTCCCTGCGCTCTCGGACTGGCGACGCCGCTCGCGGTCGCTGCGGGAATCCGCGACGCGTTGGAACGCTCGATCGTCGTCTTCGACGAGAGCGTCTTCGAGCGGATCCGAGACGCGGACACTGTTATCTTCGACAAGACGGGTACGTTGACGACGGGCGAAATGACCGTCGTCGACACCGACCTTGAGGCCGATCTGCTCGAGAAGGCGGCGCTGCTGGAGGAGCGCTCGTCGCATCCGGTCGGCCGAGCTATTGCCGCCGAACGGGCAGTTTTCGACGGCGGGACGGTCGAGTCCTCATCGAACGCTGGATCGGTGGACGATATCGTCGAGTCCTTCGATAGCTACCGGAACGGCGTTACAGGCGCCGTCGATGGGGACGAGATAATCGTCGGTCACCCGGGCCTGTTCCGCGATCGTGGCTGGGGCGTTCCCGTGGCCGTCGCGGAACGGATCGCCGACAACCGCGAGACGGGGCGGGTTCCGGTCGCCGTCGGTCGCGACGGGACCGCCGAAGGGGTCATCGTCGTCGCCGACGACCTACGACCGAACTGGGAGGAGACGCTGACCGCGATTTCAGCTAACGGAGCGGCGGTCGTCGTGCTCACCGGAGATGACGCTCGGGCCGCGCGACGCTTTCGCGAGCACGACGCCGTCGACGAGGTGTTCGCGGGCGTTCCCCCCGAAGGGAAAGCCGAGACCGTCAAACGGTTCAACGGAACGGGCCGTACGGTGATGATCGGCGATGGCACCAACGACGCGCCGGCGTTGGCCGCCGCCGACCTCGGTGTCGCTCTCGGCGGCGGCACCGCGATGGCCGCTGACGCCGCGGACGTCGCCCTCGTCGACGATGACCTCTCGTCCGTCGAAACGGTTTTCGAACTCGCTCGAGCGACGAACCGCCGGGTGAAGGGCAACATCGGCTGGGCGTTCTGCTACAACGCGATCGCGATTCCGTTGGCCGTGCTGGGCCTCCTGAACCCGCTCTTCGCTGCGCTCGCGATGGGCGCGAGCAGCTTGTTGGTCGTCACGAATTCGACCAGGCCGCTACTGTCAGAGGAGAAGTGAACGGCTCTTCGCCGGCTTCCGTTCGGTGGTCGCGTCCGATCTTGAGCGGGTTATCCGGACGCGGCGCTTCGGTGGGCCCACCGTCGGTTGCGCCCGCGAAGTTATCATCAGAAACCAGGTAATGACGACACGAAAACACAAGTCCTAGATCGCGCCGGCGCTCCTTGAGCGGAACACTGGTGATGTCGCAGTTCTCCTCGGTGACGAGGGTTATGGCGACCAGAAGGTTCGTGCATTAGCCCGTGATTCGGATGCTCGTCCGGTCATCAAACACAGAGAGTTTTCGTCGCTCCACAAGGCGTGGAATGCTCGACTGAATGTTGATCTCGATGGTCAGCGTAGTTAGAACGAGACGGTGAACTCCCGGCTCAAATGCAAGTGCGGTGCGTCGTCCGGTCACGGTACTGGTGGAACCAGTTTCGAGAGCTCACCATCGCCTGCCTTGCTCGCAATCTCGACCGATCACCCTAATCGGTAGCTACAGGCGAAGGAGATAACGAATGTTATACAACCGTGTGAGGGAATATCTCTGTATGGGACGCGTATCGATCCCGGACATCCACGAAAAGTACAAAAACAGTGAACCGGTTACAATGCTGACTGCATATGATGCTCCAATAGCCCGGCAAGTAGATGAAGGCGGTGTCGATATGATTTTGGTCGGAGATAGTGCTGGCGACAATCACTTGGGATATGACGACACGGTACCGGTTACGCTTGACGAAGCATTATCGAATACTGCGGCTGTTGACAGGGCTGTAGAGGATGCAATGGTGATTGGTGATATGCCGTTTTTATCGTATGGGACCTCCCTTGAAGAATCGGTCAAGAATGCAGGCCGATTTATGAAGGAAGCAGGAGCTGACGCTGTAAAATTGGAGACGGCACCCTACGGAAAAACAACCATCGAAATTGTTTCCCGTCTCACAGAACTGGGAATGCCTGTTGTGGGTCATATCGGATTGACCCCTCAACGTATGAATCAAATAGGCGGTGGCTACGTACAGGGACGGGGTGATGGAAGTTCAGCCACAGTTGAAGCGTTGGTGGAGACAGCAGAAGAATTGGAAGACGCTGGAGCCTTCTCGATTATCCTTGAGGCAGTCACAGAAGAAACCGGAAAACAGGTTACTGAAGCAGTAGATGTTCCAACTATTGGAATTGGTGCAGGTCGATGCGTAAACGGACAAGTGCTTGTCATCACCGACGTACTGGGACTGAGCGACGAATCATATACACTCTCAAAACAATATGCTGACCTAAATTCAGTTATCCAAGGTGCAGTTGAATCTTATGTAGACGATGTTCAAAGTGAAGTATTCCCCTCATCTAAAAATGTCTTCGATGCTATTGATGAAGACCAGTAGAGGATACCAGCGGTAGACTCGCACACCCACCTATCGGCTGATTCAGTTGATAAGGTGTCGAATTAATGGGGATTCAACAGAGATAGTACATAATATTTAGTAGTCATCATGAAAACGGCTGGTCAAAGTCTTTAGAGCGAGCACGGATCGTTGATTCACTCACGCCAGTGAGAGCCGCGAGTTCTGATACGCTAGTTTCGATTTGATATTTGTTCGCGGTATACAACCATGCTCCAGCGAGGATGCCCATGTGACGTTTGCCCTGTGCCCATTTAGCGGTTTGTGCGTGGTGAAGCAGGTCGTCGACGAGCGAGATGGCTTCGGGCGGTGCTGTCGGGTATTGAAGTTTGAACAGGTGGCTTCCGGTTGTGTCGAGTAGGTCGTCACGTCTGTCTCGGAGTGTGGCTGTCGATACGTCGAATTTGTCGGCGATATCGGTCTGGGAGAGGTCGGTGTCGGCAGCTGAACTTGTGATGTAGAGTACAGCTGCCGCGTATGTATATGGAGAGACACCACTGGTGACTCCGGCTTCGGCACCCAAGTCTGCTATTTGTTGTGCACGAGTTTGGATGTCATCAGAAAGCGAAAGGTCCTCGCACGCTTCTTCGAGGATCACAGTTGGATCATCATTCGGTATTCCGAGCTCCAGCGTGTCCGAGATGCGTTTCTTTTCGTTGAGAATCTCTGATTTGGTAGCATCGGAAGCGTCGGCAATCCTGGTCACGCGAACCGGAGTCTCTCGCAAGCGACAGGCAATGAGGAAGCATGCTGCAGCCGTACGAGCAGGGGATCGAATCTGCAGTTCTTGCGTCGTGAGTTCTGAAATGAGGAGTTCCGCGTACTGCTGAATGTTCTCGTCCAGAGTGAAGGACTGTTGGATCGATGTTAGGTGTTCGAGGACGGCGTTTTGAGGTTCTGTAGGCATATTCTGTATTTAATCAGCGTCCTGTGAGTTTTGTAATGTGCCGAGGAGCGTTCAAAGTCGATATTTGAGTGTGCTGTATCGGTATCGACCGATGATCGCTTCTAGCGTTTCGACGACGTTATACTCAGCGTTGCTCTGCCCCGCCAGCCGTACAGACAGGTTGGTAGCCCCATGGTTCTCGAACTGGAATTCGAACGTCGTCTCCTCATATCGTTCGTTTGCTGCACGAACATACAAAGCCGCAGCCGTGCTACGTCCTTCCATGGAAATTACCCTCGTCGGGACTGGAAGCCCTGTCCCAATCTCGGCACGTGGCGGCACGAGTCTCGTGATTGACGTCGCAGACGACACGGTGATGATCGACTGTGGGCCCAAGACGGTCTACGGCCTGATGGACGCCGACGTCGATATGGGTGAGATCGAGACGCTGTTTTTTACCCATCATCACATGGATCACAACGCGTCGTTCTTCCACTTCGCCTTCACAAGCTGGACTGAGGCCGGTCGTGGATCGCTCACGGTGTACGGTCCAGACGGCACCGACCGGCTCGTCGACGCGCTGTACGACGTTTACGCGGAAGACATCGAGTACCGCAAGGATATCTACCCGACGGACGGCATCTCCGATATCGAAACCGAACTCGTGACGGACGGATTCAGTCGCCAGATGGACGGCTGGGAAATCGACGCATTGCCAGTCGAACACTCGATCGAGACGTACGCCTACCGCTTCGAGGAGCACGAAACAGGGTCGTCAATCGTCTTCTCCGGCGACACGCGGAAGATCCCGTCGCTCGCCGAGTTCGCCGCCGACGCAGACATCCTCGTTCAGGACTGCAACACCGCGCCAGTCGACGAAGACCGCGTCCCGAACGCGGACGAACAGTTCGTGTGGCCACAGCACGCAGCAGGGGAAGAAGGACTCGACAGGTCCACGTTGACTGCCAATCACTGCGATGCGACAGACGCCGGTGAGATCGCAGAGGACGCCGGCGTACAGACGCTCGTTCTCACACACATCATGCCGTACCGTGACCTCGACGCAATGCAACGCGATGCCGAGTCGGTTTTCGACGGTGACGTGGTCGTCGCTGAAGACGGCCTCACACTCACTCCGTAGGCAGCCGATCCAGCTTTGACTGTCTACGGTGGACCAACCGACGACGATCTCCTGGAGTTCACAATGTGGATTTGAATGAGTAGGAAATGAACGAGACACCGGCAAGGTGTGTGGTCAGTGTTCGGGTTTTTCGGCTGGAGCAATCATGTCTTCAATTCTGAGGATGAGAATGTTGTTCGTATCGTCCTTACCGTCGACGCGGCCATCAATAACGAGTTTCGAAAGAGGAGTTGGGCCGACGGTGATTGGGTCACCCTCATCGACGTCACTGATGGTTCCCTGCAGATGAATCTCCGCGCGACAGAGTTCGGGATGGTGGACGCTCGAGAGGTTAATTTCCTCGACAACGACGTCCTCGACCAGGTTCCCCTTGTGCTCGAGGGCGACAGTGACTGGGTCGTCCAATTGCTGGATATCGAGCGCCTGGTAGGCTGTAGCGGTCGGTTTGTAGCCGCCCTTCGGCCCGGGAACGCCCTCTACCAGTTGGAGCGCTTTGAGACTCTGCATCTGGTTGCGTATTGTTCCCGGGTTCCGGTCAACTTGCTCGGCGATGTCTTCGCCCTTGATGGCGCCCTCGGACTCCTTGTGAAGGTTCGTTAGTGCGCGGAGAATCTTTTTCTGGCTCGGAGTGAGCTCAATGGACGACATGGTAAATTGTTCGTAATTGTATGCCTTAAGCCCGGCGGGTGAGTACCTTCGGAAGTACAATTAATGTATGCCAAGCATCTCGATTTGCTCCTGATACCGGTTACGAATTGTCACTTCGGTGACTTGGGCGACATCTGCTACTTCTTTCTGAGTCCGTTTTTCGTTGCAAAGCAAGGCGGCAGCGTAAATAGCGGCAGCAGCGAATCCCGATGGACCTCTCCCAGAGAGTAATGGATCAGCGGTCTCTTCGATGATTTCATTGGCCTTAGCTTCGACTTCCTGTGGGAGGTCCAGTTTTGAGCTAAAGCGAGGTACGTATTGCTTCGGATCGATAGGAAGCAGTTCAAGACCGAGCTCGTTCGAGATGTATCGGTAGGTACGGCTTACCTCTATTCGTTCGATACGCGAAACCTCTGTGATCTCTTCTAATGAGCGCGGAATACCTTCTTGCCGACAGCCAGCATACAGTGCAGCTGTGGCAACGCCCTCAATTGATCGTCCGCGAATGAGATCTTCCTGAAGCGCTCGCCGGTAAATCATACTTGTTACCTCACGAACCGATCGTGGGACACCCAGTGCCGAGGCCATCCGGTCGATCTCGCTGAGCGCGAACTGGAGATTCCGCTCACCGGCGTCTTTCGTCCGGATACGGCTCTGCCATTTCCGTAGCCGGTTCATCTGCGAACGCTTCTTCGAGGAAATCGAGCGGCCGTATGCATCCTTATCTTTCCAGTCGATTTTGGTGGTGAGCCCCTTGTCGTGCATTGTCTGAGTAGTTGGGGCACCGACACGCGACTTCTCCTGTCGCTCTTTGTGATTAAATGCTCGCCATTCTGGCCCCGAATCAACCATTGCTTCCTCAATCACTAGACCGCACTCCTCACAAACTCGCTCACCTTGATCAGAATGTCGGACTACGCTACTCGACCCACACTCTGAACATGTAGAGATAGTTGCATCGGATTCGGTTTGCCTCGTTTCATGCTCGTCGTCCCTGAGCCGAACAGACCAGACCATTGTTATTTAATAGTGGAGATACAGGAGTATAAAGTTTGAATCTCGAGATGGAGATACAATTCATTCCTAGATTCACAGCGTAAACGACCACGGGTCGGGTGACCCGTGGCTTTTCTAATTCCCTCAGCCTACGTCGTAAGCACTCCACGCGAAGCGATTTCGCGGGATGAGGATGGGCGATTTACAGAGCGCCCCGACCCAGACAGGCTCACCTTCCGAACAAATGGTTGGGTTTTGCGAGTCCGGTAATTAATCGATTCAACGTCTATGCCAGCGTGTTTCGCCCACGCTCGCCACGCCACATTCACGCTCGCGTTTCGGTCAGCGTGGTCTTGCTGAACCTCGCACGAATCATTCGTACAGTGGAACCGCCGACCTTGGCGGTAGCCACGGTGTCCACAGCACGAACACGACTTCGAGTTGTAGTAACTGTCTACCGTGTCCGTGGGGATCTCGTTCCACGTCGCCTTGTACGAGACGAATTTCTCGAACTTGTGGAACGGTAGTTTGTGCAGTCTACGGTTCATGTATGTACCGTATTTGATCTCGTCGCGGATACCTTCCATATCCTCGAACACGATGACTGGGTTCGAGAACTGTTGGGCGAACTCCACCACGATTCGGGACATTCGGTGGAGAATCCACTCGGTGTAGCGTTCTTCTTTCTCCCCGAGTTGGTGGTGGATGGAGTGTTGGCCGTGTTCTTGACAGCGTTTGGTGATGGTGTGGTAGCGTTGGCGTTCGGCTTTCACCGAGCCGTAGTCAAGCACGAGTGTTCCGAGAGTGTCCATCGTCTCACGATTAAGAGCGGTGAGGGCGATGTTGCGCTCATTAATATCTACGCCGACGAGTGTGTCAGCGTCTTCTGGTTCAGGCACTTCAACCTCTGTTTTGACCGTGACATGTAGGTAGTACACGCCATCTCGGTACAAAAGTTCGGCCTGCCCCAACGACCACTCGTCATCCGTGAAGGCCGACTCGATGAGGTTGAGGTCTTCCGGTCGCCCTCGAAGGTGCCCTTTCACCTTCTTGTACGGCTTCGGACTCACACGGAACTGAACGCGGTCGTCCTCGTCGTTGTAGGTGAGTCGATAACCTTCGGTGTGCGCCATAACGAGTGGGTATGCTCCCTTCTTGTCCGTGGCGGGTGGCGACGGTTTCCCGGCGTTGGTGTCGTCTTGGTCGTGCCACCAATTGAGGAGTTCTTTATAGGAGTCCCACGCTTGCAGGGCTTTCCCGACGACTGCACACTTGTTGTTCCGCAGGAAGTCATCGCGGTCAACTTTCTTCTGAATCTCAGTGCGAGAGTAGCCTTGTTGCTTGAGTTCGAGAGTGCCGTTGGAGATGTCTCGTGCGGTGAAGCGGGCATCTTTGAGCCACGACCGCTCACCAGACTCTATGCAGAGCCGGGTGCGTGCGGTCTTCGTGACTTCTTCGATACCCATACATTGACTATCGAATCAAATGATGATAAAAGTAGGGATCAGGATGGGAGATTACAGGAGTCATGCACATTCGATTAGTTTGTGTAAGTATCATTTCGTGTGGTGCCCGAAGTATCGACACGGGATGTTGGAGCTAGTTCGAGACGAACTTGCGGAGTTGTTCCAAGGAACTGCTGAACGGTTCGGTCACGAGATTGTGTCGATGGAGATTGCTACTGACCACGTTCACTTGTTCGTGGAGGCTGACCCGAAATGGAGTCCTGCCGAGATTGCTAAGCAGTTCAAGGGCTACTCGGGCCGAACGATTCTGAAACGCCATCCAGAAATCAAACAGCGGTATTTCTGGGGAAGTGGAATGTGGAAGGATGGATACTACATTGGGACGACTGGTGCTGTTTCCGAGGACGTGGTTCGTCGGTACATCGAGGAGACGGAACATTAATCGAGCGTACGCGATTCACCCACGGGTCAGGTGACCCGTGGAACTCTCGCTGTTTCCTTTAGAATTAGATTGGCGTTTTCCTTGATAGCACACTCAAACGCGTCAGTGGCATCAGCAGTGAAACTCTACGAAGAACTCTAGCAGGTGATCTGAGACCACGAAGTAACTTCTGTCACGCACTGTATCGAGGTTGAGCCTTTGAGGCAAACACGTACTGACAACTTTTAGTCGCTGTCCATAACTGGTTCTCGGAGATCAATTTGGATCCACTATGCTAGTATTCCCTATCCACATGTATAAATCACAGTACCGTGGGCAAACAAACAGAATCTACAGGGGGATGGACGTCTAAGAGACAAATCTATGACCGAAGAGAGACCGGTATATCTATCCTCCAAGAACCGAACGGTTCGGACTCCACAAGCATTCGGTCGCGACGGGACTGCGACGGAGCCAACCGATGGTGACTGCCCCGATCGCGCGTGGCCGGCGTGCTGGGACACCGCCGCATCGTTGCTCGAGTGGAGCGAGCCCTACGAGCGCATCGTGGACAAGGAAAATGCGCCGTTCTACCGATGGTTCGTTGGTGGGCGCTTGAACGCCGCAGAAAACTGCATCGACCGCCATCTCGAGGAGCGGAAGAATCAGGTCGCATTGCGGTGGGAAGGGAAACGTGGCGAGCGTCGGACCTATACGTACTATGATCTCTATCGCGAGGTGTCAGCTGTCGCAGCCGCGCTCCGTGATCTCGGCGTCGAAGAAGACGATGTCGTCACGATCTACCTGCCGAAACTCCCCGAGTTACCGATCACGATGCTCGCTTGTGCTCGTATCGGTGCGCTCCATAACGTCGTTTTTTCGGGGTTCGCCCCCAACGCGCTCGCTGAACGGATGCAACGTGTTGACTCACGCGCGCTCGTCACATGTGACGGTAGCTTCCGTGAGGAGACCGTGATCGATCAGAAGCGGAAAGCCGATACGGCACTGGCATCGATCGAGGAATCGGTCCCGACAATCGTCGTCGATCGACTCGGTTCGAGTCACGATATGCACCTCGGTGGGAACCAATACGACTATGACGATCTCGTCGAGGCGTTTACCGGTGCGAACGTGCCCCCAGTGCTGCGGGAGGCAACCGACCCCCTCTTTCACATCCACACATCAGGAACGACCGGCGAACCGCAACGGATGACTCACGCAACCGGGGGCTACCTCACAGGTGTCGCGTGGACGGCCCAGACCGTATTCGACCTCACGCCGGGGACCACGATCTGGTGTACGGCCGATGCTGGGTGGATTACCGGTCACTCCTACGTCGTCTACGGGCCACTGCTCTCGGGTGCGACGGTCGTCCTCGCAGAGGGAAGTCTCCGCTATCCGGACCGCCACCGTCCGTGGGAGATGATCGAACGGAACGGTGTGGAGGTCTTCTATACGACGCCGGGAGTAATCCGGACGTTCATGAAGTGGGGTGAGTCGTTTCCCTCGTCCCACGACCTTTCGTCGTTGCGCCTGCTCGGTAGCGTCGGTGAGCCGATCGGTCCAGACACCTGGGAGTGGTACTACACCAACGTCGGCGAGGAACGGTGCGCAATCGTCGATACGTGGTGGCAGACCGAAACTGGATGTGTCCTCATCTCGGTCCGTCCTGGGATCGACGAGTTAAAGCCCGGTTCAGTCGGACCTCCGTTACCTGGAATCGAAATCCAGATCGTCAACGAAGACGGCCGCGAGCTCCCGCCGGGCGAATCCGGCTATCTGACGATTGACCGTCCCTGGCCGTCGATGCTTGTTCCGCTCGAGGGAGACCGGTACTGGGCTCTCGCAGAATACTGGCAGGCGTTTTCGGACCCACGGGCGGATTCCTGGCGGTACTTCACCGGCGACCGTGCCGTCGTCGACGACAACGGATACGTGACGATCATCGGCCGCGACGACAACGTTATTACGATCGGCAACCGTCGCATCGGAACGGCCGAACTCGAGGCCGCAATAACGACCGTTGACGGCGTTACCGAAGCCGCTGCCGTCGCTGAGCGTACTATCGGCGAGACCGAGCTCTGCGTCTTTGCGACGCTTGAGCAAGGACAGCAGGATCGGACCGCCATTCGGGACGCGGTTGCGGATGCAGTCGCTGAATACCTCGGTGAGTTTGCCCGGCCAGCAAGCATTGTGTTTACACCCGAACTACCCGAAACCTACTCTGGAAAGACGATGTATAAAATCCTCGAGCACATTGTCAACGACCGACCGCTCACAGATAGTGACACTCTCAGAAATCCGGAAGTCGCCGGTGAGCTTACGACGATCTGGAATCGGGAGTAAGCAGGACGAGAGTGTTCTCGATTACGCCGTTTCCTCCGCTAGTGACGGGGTATCTTCGTGGCCTCAAGTCACTGTTAGCAGGTTCGATTCTGGAGGCGACGGTGAGAGACGTTTCTGTCGCCTCTTTCGTCTATTCGGGCCGACGCCTTGCGTCCAACTCAGTACGAGTACTAGTATCGTCTGTGCGGGGTCGAACCTCGAGCGGGCGCATCATGTCGTGGTCCTCATGTTCGAGCATATGACAGTGCCACATGTACGTGCCCGTCTGATCGTTGAACAGCCCGTCATGCTCTCCGAAGTGGACAATCACGTGGACTATTTCACCGGGATCGACGGTGATCACGTCGTTCCATCCTCGTTCGTACGGCTCGGGCGCCTCGAGCACGTCGAGGTCGATCTCATCCTCGGCTGGATCGTAGTCCCCGATCGGCTGTCGGCCCAGCATCTGGAAGTGTACGAGGTGGAGGTGCATCGGATGGGACATCCCACTTCGGTTGGCGAAACTCCAGATTTCGGTGTCACCGAGCACAGGTTCCTCGGTCACGGGGGCGTCGATCTTGAGGCCGTCCGGTTCTTCAGCCGTTCCGAGCAAGTGGAGCAGCCGGCCGTAGTCATCGGCCGTACCGCCGTTGAGCGTGAGATATCGCTCGTTGTCAACCGAATCGACGGGGATGTCGGGAACACGAGTGAGTTCGTCGGGGAGCTCAGTAGCATCCTGTGAATCTCCGGCCTCGTTCACGTCCACGAGCATGATCTCGGGGAGCGAAACGATGTCGTCGTCCTCCAAACCCGTCCTGCCACGATACTGAGCGGGCGCGTTGTTGTGGAGCAGCAGCGTCTCGCCGGCGTATTCGGAGAAGTCGACGACGACGTCGGCGCGCTGGCCAGCACCGAGCTCGAGGCGATCGCTGATCTCGACCGGCGTCGAGAGGAGGCCGCCGTCGTTCCCGATCTGGACGAACGACGGTCCATCCCCACCAGTCTCGCCCGACGACTCGTCATACTGGCGGAGTTTGAGGGTATAGTATCGGCTATTCGACCCGTTGAGGAGCCGGAACCGATACGATCTGGGTTCGACGGAGAGGCGCGGCCAGGCCTTCCCGTTGACGACGGACGTGTCCCCATAGAACTGCGGAACGATACTCGGATCGGGATACGATTCGTCGCTGCCGCCTTGCTCGTCCGAAATGGCCGTCGGATAGAACAGCGATCCGTCCTCCTCGAAACTCCGATCCTGAAGGACGAGCGGGATTTCGTACTCGCCCTCGGGCAGACCGAGGCTTCGTTTGTGGTCACTCCGCAAGAGATAGAACCCCGCGAGGCCCGCGTAGACGTTTAATCGCGTAATGCCGAGTGAGTGGTCGTGATACCACAGCGTCGCCGGCGGCTGGTCGTTTACGTAGTAGTAGT
Source organism: Natrinema versiforme (assembly GCF_005576615.1). Lineage (NCBI taxonomy): Archaea > Methanobacteriati > Methanobacteriota > Halobacteria > Halobacteriales > Natrialbaceae > Natrinema > Natrinema versiforme. The sequence goes on along the minus strand of NZ_CP040331.1, from coordinate 128,774 downwards.
CTTTCTTCTCGAACTCAGGGCCCGTCTTCTGAAAGTCTCGAGTGAACCACGCCTGCGCGTGACCGTCGCTCTCGGACTCGACGTTTCCACCGTGGAGATGCGTTACGGTCCGTACACCCGGCGTATCGTACGGAATGATGTCGCTGTGAATCGTCGTGTCTTCGGGCAGGAGATGCTCGTCCGGGAGGTCGTTCGTCCAGCGGACATAGATCGGTTCGCCCTGCTCGGCTTCGATCGTTGGGCCTGGGAACTGCCCGTCATAGCTCCAGACGGTCGTCGCTGGGAGGTCGCGGTGTAGCTTCTGCTCGATCTCGCGCATCGCTATCTCGTAGCGGGGGTGCCCGTCCTTCGTTCCGGACGGTTTCGCGACACCCGGTCGGGGGACCTCATCGACCCACTTCTCGAGGTCTGGCGACGAGTGGTCCGTTATCGTCGTCACATTCTTGGCTTGGGGTGGATTCGTCTTCTCAGTCGAACAGCCTGCGAGAGCTGAGATACCCGTGCCACCGGCTGCGATGCAGAGCTCACGGCGCGATATCGCTGGTCGAGGTCCTTCAGCGCGATCATTCATAGTACATGTAACCGTATGAGGTCCCAGTATATGCGGGGTCAGCCGATTCCTACTGAGTCGGAATCCGAAGAGAGTACATCACCGGAAGCAACCTATTGTAACCGTCCTCGTTCCCGAAACGAGGACAGGATGTGCATCGATCCGGAGCCGATGTGGCCACAGCAACATCATTATGGTTCATCCGGACTAAGCTATCTATACGCACCCCGGTAACCGCTAGAGTCACCTCGATCACCATGACCAAAGTCCCATCCCAGTTACAGACGTTCGACATCGCGGAAACCGACGACATAGTGCGAGCGTATCTACAAACGGAGTGTCTGGATCACCCGACGAGAGGACCCTACATAAAATCACGAGTACTGTACGAGGGTGTCGAAGACGAGATCGACAACCGGTTCTCTCTGGAGTTGTTCGGGTTATTCTGTGAAAGTCGACCGTACTTGGAGAAGTGGTCGAGAGGATACAACGGATCGTATCGCTATCGAATCCTACGAGACCACCTCCGCTAACTGTGTGCCGCATACAAATTTCTGATAGGAGCGACAGTAGTACTTAATAATCCGATTGGAGCGAATCTTTATACCGATGTAACTGATACGGAGAGGTATGGCCAAACAGACGGCGAAAACAACAGAACGATCACTGGTCGTAATCAATACAATCCAGAAATTGGGGGGTGCAACACTCGATGAATTGACCGGTGAATTAGAGATCGCGAGAAGTACGATTCACCTCCACCTTCAGACCCTTCTCGAAGAGGGGTATCTCACGAAAGAGGGAGCGGTCTATCACATCGGATTACGGTTCCTCAATCACGGTGAATACGCGCGGTCACGCAAGACGGCGTATACGCTGGCGAAGCAGACCGTAACAGAGCTTTCCGATCGGATCGACGAAGAGGTTGAATTCGTCGTCGAGAACGATAATCGCGGCATTCTCGTCCACGAATCGTTTCATCCAGATAGTCAGTTCTCATCCAAGGAACGACACATCTCCGATGCCCCGACCTCCGCCGGGATCTACTACTATCTCCACAGCGTCGCCACCGGCAAGGCAATTCTCGCTGAGTTCTCCGACGAGCGCGTTGAGGCAGTACTGGACGACTGGGGACTCCTTCGACAGACGGAACACACCATCATAGATCGGAACGAACTCTTCCGGGAACTCGAGCAGACTCGCGATCGAGGTGTTGCATTCGCCGATGAAGAGTACGTCGACGGTCTCAGAGAAGTCGGGCGACGTGTGACAGGTCCTGATGGGAGTGTTCTCGGTGCAATCGCCATCATCGGCCCGAAGTATCGATTCACAGACGAACGGTACACCACCGAGTTGCCGGAGATCCTGATGGAATACGTCGACGACCTCGAGACCGAAATCAGCGATTCATACTTGGACGATTATCGCTAAGTAGTCAGATATATCACTAGCTTCAGCAAATAATCCGAGTATGCTGTATCATTATATGCACTCCTGTTTTCGGAACGAGATGATGGATTTCTATTACAGTGATATGAATGTAATTTTGAAACTCTAAATCCGTCACCGGCATTGTTTGGAAAAGCCGGACTATTATATACTACCGGACGAACACGTTGTATTCCAGGAGAACTGCTAACCGTCGTCAACCGTACTGACGGCAGTTAGGTCGGCGAAGAACCGACTAGAACGAGAATTCTACCTCACATTGCGATACGTAGCGAGCGGGAGCGCAGTATGATTCGTAGCGAACAGGTAATTACAATCTGTCTCTGTTGACTTCAACTATCGTCCCGATCATCGTCCACGCCGATTCGTTTACTCCTTTTCGTCCGACCAGAACCGATTCGTTATCCGTGCTCGTGATGAATCGATAGTCCGCGTCATCGTCCTCGCAAACACCTTCCGCCTGAAATTCCTGCTGAAAGAATTCGGCCCCGGAAATATGAAATATGGCCGTCGTTCCGTCGTCAAGCGTCAACTCGACAGGATCGGGACTGATCTGGTGTATTCGTTTCGCAGTCGGATTGAGGTCTGCCATACGTACGTACTGGCAGTTGCGGCCTATAAGCTGTGTTGATTTCGCGCTAAATAATCCCAATGACTTCCTCGAGTACATCTGTATCAACGAACAAAATGACGTGATCGCCCGGTCTGATTACGGTCGTTCCGCGAGGTGTCACAAATTCACCGGAGCGAGCGACAACTCCGATAATGACTTCGTTTGGAAGGCTCGCTGTAGAATCTCTGATTTCACGATCCGCAAGGATACTTTCTTCAGCAACTTATAGAGTACGTCAAAATTGTCCATGATGTGTGTACTATTATGTCCTAAGAGAATTTTGGGTTGACTCCTCCAATGATAGTTGAGTCCACCCCCCCCCATAGGGTACTCACATGTATTCACAGAATAAAGTATATGGATGAGTCTATTACAGACGTGCGTTTGTAATAGATAGGGATGGAATCGAACGCGAAATGACTGTGTCCCATTATACTGTACTACTAAATATGATGTTAGTGGAAGCTTGCTAGAGCGTCTATACCGCTATTCCGGAGGTGACCGATACCTTGATTACGAATCCTCGCGAACTTCGGATTTACATGGGAATAGGTGACTATGACCAGCGTGAGTACGAGCGTCACGAACGAGCGATCTCTGAGATTGAATCGGAGTCGGACAACCAGCCGAACGAGTATCGAGGAAAAATAACGTTCGACGATGGCAGTTCGACCGGCGAACTCCTCGAGAAACTCCGGAAAATCAAGTCAAACGAATCGTGATAGAGTTAGAGAACAGACCAGATCAAACGATTTATCTCGACCAGACGAGTACTACTGCATATGGAGCTTGACGAAATCCTTAACGGTGACCAGGTCACAGGCCGGCAAGCCGCGATAATATTTTTTGGATGGCTAACACTGGTGTTAGTAGCTGGAATTATACTTCTACTGATCACGAGTGGAACCATTGGGTGATATCCACCGCGCCCTGAAGGGCGCGGCTTCCAGTACTGCGGTTGGATATTTGCTGGTCTACGACACGACCTGTTCTCTCATGTGAAACGTTCCGCTCTCGCAGTTGAACAGGTGTACCGATGGTTGTGCCACACAGCCGTTACTCCTATCCCCACCATTACCTCCATTGGTAGGTTAACCAACATTCCCGCTAGTAATGAATAGCGAGCGATTCATCTCGAGACATTCAAATCAGTCGTCGCGCTACGGAATCGTATGGAGGAAGACGAATCGCACGAACATGTTGTTCCGGGTAGTGACGACGAACTAACCACGGCAGACGTCCGAGGATATGATTTCCATGGGGAGTTCGACTTTCACGACCTTATTGCGGCTTATGAAACAACGGGATTTCAAGCGACACAATTGGCCGAAGCCGTCGATATCGCCGACCGAATGCAAAAGGAGAACGCAACCATCTACCTCACGTTCACCTCGAATATCATCTCTTCCGGATTACGTGAAGTCGTCGCGTATCTGGTCCGCGAAGGGTATATCGACGTGCTCATCACTACGTCTGGGTCGTTGACGGAAGACGTAATTAAGACCGCAAAACCATTCAAGATTGGTGAGTGGGACGCCGACGAGGCAAGACTTCGCGACCGCGGCATCAACCGACTCGGAAATATTTTCGTTCCGTCTGATCGGTACGTGTGGCTTGAGGAGTACCTCTACGATTTTTTCGACGACTTTTTCACGGACGACAAAGTGCGCACGCCGACAGCATTCGCACGAGAGCTGGGAGAGACGCTTGACGACGAAGATTCCGTCTTGAAACAGGCCGCGGACAACGATATCCCCGTCTACTGCCCGGCACTGACAGACTCAGAAGTCGGTAACTTTCTCTATTATTACCGACAAGGATACGATTCGGAGGTTGGGATCGAAATCCTAGACGACTACGACTCGCTCATCGAGGACGGTTTGCTCGCAGATACGACAGGGTTGATAGCTGTCGGTGGCGGTGTGCCAAAACACCACGCGATCATGACGAATCTGTTTCGCGGCGGTGCAGACTACGTCGTCTATATTTCTACGGGGATGGAAGGAGACGGGTCTCTCTCGGGAGCGCCACCGAACGAAGCGGTGTCGTGGGGGAAGATCAAAGACGAGCAAACGAACTACACGCAAGTCGAGGCCGAAGCAACGCTCGTGTTCCCGCTGTTAGTTGCGAGTGCGTTCACGGATCGATAACTGCACAGTCAGCGTCCGATGGGATTACCTCACTTCGATCGCTATCACCGTTCGATTCAGGGTCTCTACCCATCATACCGGAATAGTGTTGCGAATATTCCCTCGAGCAGGTTTCGGGGAGAGACACTTCAGCGACTCATCCGGTTTTCACTATCCCTATATGGACTGTCGCTGTGAGTCCCGTGTTATCTCGGCGGGATCGATATGTAGATAGAGAAAGTTCACGTGGGAGGCAGCCTTGTCGACGATTATCGCTTTAAGTAGTTCCTGATTGAGTTTATCGAGTTCTTCTCCCTCCACGCCTGGCGGATTGAGACGGAATGCAAGTGTAGAAAGTTGTGGCTCTGCTACTACGCGAACGTGATCGATGTTTTTGATCTTGGCCGTAGCTATGCGCGCGAGTTCGAGTTTCTCCCCGAGATTCATCCGGAACGGCTCGATACCGTGCATTTTCAACGGTAACCAGACACACAGCCCACGGAAATCACGGCTGAGCTCTGGACTGAGATAGCTGAAATCAACGAACGCGGAGTCAGGATCCCAATCTGGAATATAGTCCGCATCGATTGCGTGAGTGTGAGTCAACGACTGCTCGTCCCGAACCAATAACGCACCAGTGCCGTAAGGAAGAAATAGCCCTTTGTGAGGGTCTAAGGTAACCGAATCGCATCGTTCAATTCCTGCCAGTTGCTCGCGCCCCTTCTCGGTAAGCGTAAAGAAGCCGCCGTAGCTCCATCAGCGTGAATCTACATGTCCTCCCGATTACAGACCTCTGCAAGCGCGTCGAGATCATCGACTGCTCCTGTATTAGTCGTCCCTGCGCTACCGACGACGAGAAACGGGCGTTTTCCAGCAGCTCGGTCCTCCTCTATCATCTCTTCGAGGGTATCTACTTCAATTCGATACTCTTCATCGGTTGAGACTGAACGGACGTTTTCTGCGGGAAGTCCGGCTAATACTGCGGCTTTGGCTACCGAGTGGTGGGACTGATCGCTTGTATAAATAGTGCCGTCAAGAAACACCTCTGACAGGCTTTCGTGTCGGGCAGTGATTGTCGCTATGAGATTGGCTATTGAGCCTCCTGTCGTAAGGAGTCCGAACGCCTCTTCTGGGTAGCCGATAATCTCACAGAACCACTCTATTACGTTCGCTTCGATACGGGATAGTGCCGGTGCAGTTAGCCAAGCGCCGATGTATCTATTGACCGAATTCGAAATCAAGTCTGCAACTGCAGATCTGTTTCGCCAATTCATCACTTTTCTCGGTATCAGTAGCTGGCTGATCCGGTAGATTCTCTAAGTGATCCCAGATACGATTCGTTGCCTCGTTTATCATTTGGAACCGCTCCTCTGGAGAGAACTCTAGGACATTGTCGGAAGAATTCATACGGTTCAGATGCCGATCGTATCTGTCTTAAAGTCTACTACTATCTGTCAGAGGAGACGGCTCATTTTTAGCAGGAGTGCGGTTGAATCGTCAAGACTGGGAGTTCATTCTCGATACACACAAGTTCGACATTAGCTAACCTACTAGTATGACCCAGCCAACAGTAGCTGTCCTCCGTCCAGACGACAACCGAATCGTCGAAGCGGTCAAGTATCTCCGGTCACTCAATGTATCGCCGGTCCCAGATCCGATGCTTACGATAGAACCGACCGGTCAGAGCCCATGGCACGCAGATTACTGTATTTTCACGAGCAAAACCGGTGTTGACCTGGCTGCTGCAGACGGATGGGAACAACGGGAAACCATAGTTTGTGCCGTGGGGGATCAGACTGCGACTGCGTTACGCAACCACGGATATTCGGTCGGTGTCGTTCCATCGTCGTTCTCGTCTACAGGCCTCGTCGACGAGTTATCTGCTGATATCGACGGAAAAACCATCGAACTCGCACGAAGTGCGCACGGCAGCAACGTATTGATTGAGGGGCTAAACGCAGCGGGTGCAGTCGTTCACGAAACGCACTTGTATCGCCTGCGACGACCAGAGACTGCTGGTCACTCGCTTTCACACGCTATAGACGGTGAATTGGATGGTATCCTGTTTACATCGCCGAAGACAGTCGATCATTTCTTCCAGATTGCGTCCGAACATGACGCTGTCGCTGCACTACAACATGAGTTAGAGGAAACAGTGGTCGGTGCGATTGGAGGCCCGACAGAGCGTGCCATTCTCGAAAATGGGGGTACTATTGATGTCGTACCGGATACAGTCAATTTTATCCGACTTGTTGAGGTTACCGTCGATCGGATTCGGGGGATCCAGCAGTGAATTTACTCCGTCTCCCATCGGTCGAATAGGTGCGAAAGTGATTAAATAGATGAATTATTTGATGAACTAACGTTCGTGATCGGAGCTCGACGACTGACTGAACTAGGTTCGAAAATCATACCACAATCGCGATTACCTAGGCAGTCTCCCCGATATGGACCGAGCCACCGACCGACGACAGTTCGTACAGGTACTGAGCGGCGGCCTCGCGATCGGCCTCGATGGCTGTCTCGGCGGCGACGAGGATGAGACTGAAGAGAATGGAGAGAACAGCGAGAATGGAACCGACACTGAGGGGAGTGCCGGACTCTCCTACGCGTTCGACCCGGAGACGATCGGCCTGATCGATCCGGGCGAGGGCGAGGTTGTCGACGAGATCACCGACGGCGTCGAGGGCTACGCACACGGTGACGCGGTCGTGACGAACGATGGGAGCCAGCTCTTCGTCATCGAGACATCGGCCTCCCAAGTACTTGTGATCCATATCGAGACCCGTGAGATTACTGCCGAGGTCCCGATGGGCCCCGCCGGTACCCACATGTACCACCCGAACGACGAGGAGATGTGGGCTCACTCAGACGCCGAGGGAACGTTCTATGTCATCGATACGACGGACCACGAGGTCGTCGAGACCGTCGAAGCCGGCCTCGGCGCCGAGGGTCACGGCAAGCTTCTCTATCACGAAGACTTCGGCTCGACGGGGTATGCGACGAACGTCAACGACCCAGCGGCGCACGTCATCGACATGGACGCCTACGAACGAATCGACTCCATCGAACTCGGCGACGAGGGCGGCACCCACTACAAGGGCTATAGCCCGCAGGCCAGCCTTGCCTATTTCGAGCGCTCGGGCGGTGTCGGCACGACCGCCGTGGTCGACATCGAGTCCAACGAGGTCGTCGACGAACTCGATCTCGCTGGCGGGATGTATCTCACGCCCGACGAGCAACTGCTGGGGAACATCGGAGAGGAGGAGATTCGCTTCCTCGACGCGACGAGCGAGGACAGCGATGAAGTTGGCACCGTCGGCGTCGAGGGCGGCCCCGACGCCCTCGAGTACTACGAAGCTGACGGTACGCTATACGGATTCACCGCAAACACGATGAGTCCCGACGCGACCGTCGTCGACGTTGACGAACTTGAGGTAGTCGATCGAATCGACGCAGGCGAGATCGAACGCCCAGAAAACACGCATAGCCTCCACCGGTCCGGCGTCTCGGGCGACGGCTACTTCTTCACGCCCGCAAGCGCCGACGGCACCGTCGCGGTGATCGACATGGCGGACCGTGAGCTGATCGAGTACGTTCCTGTCGAGGACGACGTCGACACCGTCCAGTACGTCCCCGAATAGCATGAGTTGGGACGAATCGCTCGAACACGCTTTTGCGAGTCGATGCCGGCTGTGGCTATTCGCAATACTCGCGGTCGTAGTCGTCGTCTTGGCGAGCGTTGCGACGCCGGTTGCGGCCCACGCCTACCTGAGCGATTCAGATCCCGCCAACGGCGAACAGGTCGAGGCACTTCCCCAAGAGGTAACGCTCACCTTCTCCGGCGATGGAGTTCAAACCGCCGATGTCACCGTCAGCGGTCCTGACGGCGATGATGTCAGCAGCGACGCCACGGTTGACTCCGACGACCCTCAGCTCGTACGCACGCCCCTCGAGAGTGCCACCGACGGCGAAGCGGCCGAGGGGATGTACAGCGTAAAGTGGGAGATTCTTGCCGACGACGGCCATACGGTGACTGGGTCGTTCGTCTTCAGCGTCGGCGACGAACCGCTCGACCGGGATGCCGTCCTCGAGGCATACGCGGACGACGAGCCAGACGAAGGCGTACCGCCCGGTGAGACCGCCGCCAAGGGACTATTGCTGGTCGCGCTCGTCGGTCTCGTCGGTGGTCCAATTACGGCCGGAGTCGCCGTCTACCCGATTGCCGATCGTGTCGGCTCGTCGATGCGGTCGGTCGACCGACGACTGAAGCGGCTGCTCACCGTTGCAAGTGCGTTGCTGTTCGTCTCCGTCTCCGCACTCGGGTCGCTCGAGCAACGGCGGTGGGATCGCTCTCGACGGCGACTGTCCTCGAGTTCGCCGGCATGCCCCTCAGCCGAGCGTGGCTGGTTCAGCTCGGCCTCGCTGCCGCCGTGCTGGCCCTCTTTGGGGCCGTCGTCGCCGGTGGCATTCCTCGACGCATCTGGCTCGGCGGCTCGCTGGTCGGAGCGATCGGGGTCGGTGCGGCCGTCAGCTGGAGTAGCCACTCGGCCACTGCGATCAATCGCCTGCAGGGGGCGATCCTTGACTTCGCGCACGTCGCCAGCGCGGGGCTGTGGGTCGGCGGCCTAGTCGTCCTCGCCCTGGTCGTCCCGCTCCTGCTCCGTGAGACGGCACCCGCCGACCGAACGACCGTTGCCGCGAGTGCGATCTGACGTTACTCGCTGCTGGCGCTCGCCGGCGTGACCCTCGCGGTCGCGACGGGGCTCGGTCTCGCCTCCTGGCACGTCCCGTCCCTCGCGGCGCTCGGCGAGAGCGTCTACGGCGCCACCCTCTCGCCGAAGACGCTGCTGGTCCTGCTAGGGCTCGGCCTGGGAGGATTCACCAGGATCGTCCTCCTCCGGCGACTCGAGTCGCCCGACGACGCGGATTGCGACGGATTCGTCGGCAGAGTGCTGGGCGGCGCCGGGACGCGGATCCGCGACGACGGCGGTCAGCCCGACGACGGCGCGATCACCGCCTTCACCCGCGCTGTTCGATTCGAGGTTGCGATCCTCGTCCTGGTCGTCCTCCTCTCGGGACTACTCACCTCTGTCCCGACGGCAGCCGTTGTCGGCGGTGACGACGGTCCCGGAACGGCGACTATCGAGCGCGAGGGCGACGTTGATATCGAACTGATGGCGACGCCCGCCGACCGTGACGCGAACGATGAGCGACTCCGCCTCCAGCAAGGGAAACCGGTCGTCTTCGAGGCCGCGTTCACAGACGGCGACGACTACCTCGAGTCAGAACGGACCGTCCGGTTGCTTGCCGAGAGTGAGGCCGGTGACAGGTTCCAGGTCGAGCTCGCCGAGACCGAAGACGGCACCTATGCGACGTTCAGACGCTGCCATCGGACGGTGACTGGGAGCTCCGCATCACCGGTGAGCCTAACGACGAGTTCGTCGCCCAGACAGTCGACGCTCACGTGGAATCCGACGCTGGCACTCACGATCACGATGAAACAGACCACAGTAGTGACAGCGACGACTCGGTGTTTACTACACTACTTCAGTTCGGGGCCGTCGCGGTCGGGGTGGTCGGCTCAGTCGCAGTCGCCGCCGAAACGACACAGTTCCGGAAATGGTCGTAGCCACTGCCGGTCGATGATCATGGGCGATGGCCAGCGGTGAAGCCGAAACGCACAACATCCATAGGTGTATAGATAGAGACAAGGTCGTCTTCGAACGATCGAGATACGAGACACGATGGATCCCCTCACGCTCTTTGGCACCGACGTCGCTCTCTTCGTCGTCATCGGACTCCTCGCAGGCGCCCACTGCATCGGGATGTGCGGGCCGCTTGTGACACTTTACTCGAGTCGGATGACCGAGCCCGCGACCGACGGAGGGACCGAAACGGCGACCGGATCGGCGAGCGGGCAGCGCGGTCACCTTACGGTCCACGAGGTGACTCAGCACGCGTTGTTCAACCTCGGACGGGCCGCTAGTTATACCGTACTAGGAGCGGCATTCGGGACGCTTGGAGCCGCTGTCGTCCTGACGACTGACCAGTTGACGCCGATCGTCGACGTAGTCCGTGGCGGGATCGGAATCGTCGTCGGCGGTTTCGTCGTCGCGACCGGCGTATACTACCTGCTCGGTCGGACAACCGGCGGCGTTCACTTGCCGGGGCTCGAGCGGCTCACTGGTCGGTTGACGGGTCACGTCGACCGGCTCGCGAGCGGACCTGGGATCGTCGGACTGGGGGCACTACACGGTCTGTTACCGTGTCCGGTGCTCTACCCGGCGTACCTCTACGCGTTCGCGATCGGATCGCCGACCGGCGGGGCGGTCGCACTTGCGGCCCTCGGTATCGGAACGATTCCCGCGGTCTTCGCCTACGGGACAGTTATCGAGGCCGTCGACGTCGTCCACCGCCGGCGGGTGCACCGCCTGCTCGGGTTCGCATTCGTCATCCTAGGGTACGTCCTGCTGGCACACGGGTTAATGAGCGTCGGAATCCACGTACCGCACCCGGAACTCCCGTTCTATGACGGTATCGACGCGCCGGCAGCGGGTGGACACGACCATTAAATCAGTGGCTGCGCCCACACTGATAACGACATCAACCGGACGCCCGAGGCGTATCAGACTGCCCACTCGAGGTCGAACCGACTGCCTGTCCAGCGGTATCCTCGTTCTACGATAACGGACCCTGTATCGCTATTCGGTGGTATTTAGACGCACGACTTTCTAGGGATACTATCTATGAGATTTCGCCTCTCTAGCTCCCGTACAGATACTCAGCGATCACGGACGGTCCTCGTGATCTTTGCGAGTACGCTCGTAAGTGTGATGGGCGTCTCTCTCATCAGTCCAGCACTACCGACGATTCAGGCAGCGTGGAATATTTCGCCGAGTCAAGCGAGTCTCCTCATCTCGGCATTTACCTTGCCCGGCGTCGTATTCACGCCCTTCGTCGGCCTCATCGCTGACCGGATTGGTCGAAAGCGCGTGCTGGTCCCTTCGCTGTTCTTGTTTGGCGTAAGTGGCAGCGCAGTCGTATTTGTCGACGGATTCACGACGATTCTCGGTCTCCGCGTCGTGCAGGGAACAGCCGGAAGTGCCATCATGAGTCTCACCGTGACGTTGCTCGGTGACCTGTTTTCGGGAGAACAACAGAGTCAGCTTATCGGTCTCAACGCAGCGATCATCGCCATCGGTGCAGCGGGCTATCCCCTCCTCGGCGGTGGCCTTGCGCAACTCTCGTGGACCGTCCCGTTCGTCTGCTTCGGAATCGGAATCGTCGTCGCCGTCGTTGGCTCTGCAGTTCTCACCGAACCTGCGAGTAGTGTGAACTCGACCGGAATCTCGTACATCACTAACGCAGTTCGAGCGGTGCCAACATGGGCAGCCCTCGGGTTGTACGTCGCCATCTTCGGCATTTTCTTCATCCTCTATGGCGCACAGCTCACAGTTGTACCGTTCATTCTTGATGAGTCCTACGGCCTCTCTTCAGGTGCGATTGGACTCTTGCTCGGGCTCCCGGCGGTAACGATGGGGATAACATCCTCGCAGTCGTCCCGTCTCATTCGCCATCTCTCGCCGCCGCGGCTCATCACGCTCGGATTCGTGACCTACGGTGTCGGTATGTCACTTGCTGCGATCACCAGTTCTATCCCGGTTCTGGTCGGTGCTCTGTTCCTTTTCGGTATCGGTCAGGGGTTCGCGGAACCAATTACCGATACGGCGTTGAATAGGCTCGCACCCGATGCGTTCCGCGGTGGAGTTATGAGTATCCGAACGAGTGTTCTGCAGTTCGGGACGACCCTCGGCCCGCCAGTGTTCATCGCTATCGCCTCGGTCGTCGGCTACGCCGATACTCTTCTTATCGCCGGTATCGCCGCCCTCGCCTTCGGCGTCTCTGGATACGGAATTTTGACACTTTCGAGACAGAGCCAGTGATTTCCTCGCTTACTCACCCACCACGTTAGCGGTTCGCTCCGTGAAAATGCGAGTACCTGTTTCTGACCTGTTGAATAGCGATTAAATCAGCCGATATTACAAGTTAAAAGGGTAAAAGAAATTTGTATTTTATGCCGTAGAAGGTCTAGATGGAGACAGGAATCACGCTCGGGGATAGTTCTTCGAGAAACCGCGTGCTGGAACACGCGGTTGATGCCTATCTCGGCTCAGGACAATGACCCGGGATACAGGCAGTCAACAGTACAAGCCGAATCGCGAAGAAACTGGCTCTCGAGGCAGTAGTTGCCCGCACTGTGGATGACCAACAGCGATCATCGAGTTGGGCGACTTCGGACCCACGGCGGGCCAGTACTGTCGGATGTACGGCATGGTCCACGCAACGTCGATCTCAACGGTGAACGACAATGGTTGAGTATCGATGCCGCTCGGCCGAGCTGGTGGTCGTCCACAGCGCGGCATGCGATCACGTCGACGCCATCCGAGAGGATCGACATTGTCCGATCTGTCGGGCTGGCGCTTATCGGATCCGCGGTCGACGGATCGACATAGTGCGACTTGAGGCAGGACCGTCGCTGGAGAAAAGCGATGAGTTCGAGCGACACTATCCTGCGATGTACACGTCAATAATGCCGGGGCGACGTATGGACCCAGATGTCTTCAGGTGGCTGGGTGATACGGAGTTCGCTGCCAATCTCGATCGGCCGGGCTGCGATCCCAATTCTCCTGTTTCGTCGCATCTGAGGTCCGTCACCTTCCCATACATAGGGTGCATGTTATAGAACGACATTCGTGGCTCCAAGACATACTTCACACCCTAGGTATACTAGCGGGATTTCCATGGAGTCAAATTCAATCGCGGCCGGGCCAAAACACGAGAAATATTGCTTGCAAGTGCACCGGATATCATAATGTGCTTAATCGTAGTGGGAAGTGTTGACTATGAATCTTATCTCGCGTTCCGAAAGCCGTTTCTACCGTAGCTTTGCGGCCGAAACCGACCCCACCACGCTCCAAACCGGTGTCGACTCGAGACACCGGTCAGGAGGTGGTGCTCCATGAGCGAGCTCCCGCCACAAACAAGTATCAAGCGGTGGCTGGTAACAACCAACCACAAGGACGTCGGAATTCTGTACATCGCGACGGCGCTGTTTTTCCTCGTCGCCGGCGGCGTCCTCGCACTGCTGTTCCGCGCTCACCTCTGGGAGTTCGGCGGCACTGGACTCCTCACCAACACCGAGTACAATCAGTCAGTCTCGATCCACGGGCTGTTGATGGTGTTCTGGTTCATCTCGCCGCTCGGATTCGGCTTCGGGAACTACATCGTTCCGCTCCAGATCGGGTCGACGGACATGGCGTTTCCGCGCCTGAACGCGCTGAGTTACTGGTTCTTCCTCTTTTCGGGGCTTCTCGTCTTGCTCTCGTTCTTCCAGGGGACGACGTGGGCCAACGGTTGGTACATGTACGCGCCGCTGAACGTGCCGATCTACAACCCCGGCTATACGCTGACGATGGGCGGCAATACGACGATCCTCGCGTTGACCCTGTTCGTCATGTCAACCACCCTCAGTACGGTGAATTTCCTGACGACGATCCACCGCTGTCGTGCTGAGGGCCTCGGTCTGTGGAACATGCCGCTGGTCACGTGGGGGATCCTCCTAACCGTCTGGATGATGCTATTCGCGTTCGCGGCACTGCTGGCCGCACTGATCCTCATGTTGACCGACCGCCTCCTGCTCACACAGTACTTCGCCACTGACCAGGGCTCGAGCCTGTTGTGGGCCCACCTGTTCTGGTTCTTCGGCCATCCGGAGGTCTACATCGTCTTCTTCCCCGCGTTAGGAATCATGCTCGAGACGTTCCAAACGTTTACTGGCCGACGGATCGTCGGCCGAAAGTGGGTTATCATTGCGATGGTGCTTGTCGCGGTGCAGTCCTTCTTGGTCTGGATGCACCACATGTTTCTGACGACGATCAATCTCCCGATCAAGACGCTGTTCATGGCGACGACGATCGGTATCTCGTTACCCTTCGACTTGATAGTCTTCGCGCTGATCTACACGATGGTCAAGGGCCGCGTGCGCTTTACGACGCCGTTCCTGTTCACTCTTGGCGCACTTATCCTGTTTATCATCGGCGGCATCACGGGCGTCTTCCTCGGTGCAGTGGTCCTCGACTACGAGTTCCGGGGCACCTACTGGGTGGTCGCACACTTCCACTACGTGATGGTGGCGGGCGTTACCGCACTGATCGGCGGCCTCTACTACTGGTGGCCAAAGATCTCCGGCAAAATGTACGATGAACGGCTCGGAAAGCTCAGCTTTGCCGTCTACTTCCTCGGCTTCAATCTGCTGTACTTCCCGATGTTCCTCGCATGGGAGACACCAAGGCGTGTCTTCCACTATCCCGAGGGGACGGAACTCTATCACCAACTGGCGACCGTCGGGGCCTTCGTCATCGGTACGGGGGTTCTGCTCGTTTTCATCACACTCGCGAAGAGTTTTATCTCGGGGCCCGATGCGCCCGATAACCCATGGGCATACTCGCGGACCGCCGAGTGGGCGATTCCCTCGCCGCCGCCGCTCGAGAACTGGCCGAACCGGCCCAGCTATGCGAGCGGGGAACTCGAGTTCGTCGACGATGCGACGGCGGCCGACGGCGGTGCGGTCGCCCATGAGCGAACCGGTGAGGCTGAGTCGCTTGAGGCTGACCACGAAGATCACGCGAGTATCTGGCCGTTCGGGATCGGGCTCGGTATGTTTGTCATGTTCCTCGGGCTGTCGGGACTGACTCCCTACGTCGCCGACTTCGCGACCGCACGCGGGGCGGAGCTCCCCGGTACGGCCGCTGGATCGGAGAGTATTCTCTATCCAATAATCTCGCTCGTCGGCGTCGGCATCTTGGGGATCGCGCTGTTCCAGTACGGGCGTGAGGAGTTCAATGCACCCGAGATGGCCATCGCCGAGCGCTGGCCGTTCGAAGGGGTCGGCACGACGAAGACCGGTATCTGGTTCTTCTTGGCTTCGGACGTCGTCGTCTTCGGTGCCGTCATCGGGGCATACGTGTTCATGCGGCTCCACGCTGGTTGGGGTAACTTCGAGACCGTGCCGCCGTCGTCGACGATCGGGCTCATCAATACTTACGTCCTGTTGACCTCGAGTTTCACGGTCATCCTCGGTCTGGTGATGGCCGAACGCGAAAACAAGCGCGGGCTGCTGGCGTCGATGGGGGTCACGCTGCTGCTCGGACTCACGTTCCTCGCCATCAAGGGCTACGAGTGGAGCCAGGAGTTCGCTCACGGTATTTACTGGTTCACCGAACTCCAATACTCGCTGTACTTCGTGACGACCGGATTACACGCGCTGCACGTCATCTTTGGCCTACTCATCGCAGCGTTCATGATCTACCGAATCGTGAGCATCGACGCTTACCTTGAGGACAACCGTCCGGTGGAGTTCTTCGGGCTCTACTGGCACTTCGTCGATATCGTTTGGGTAATTCTCTTCCCGCTGTTCTACCTCATGTAGCATGGACGTTTCGCTTTCCCTCGTTCGAAACCGGACGTTCGGACTATTCGCTGCATTGTTCGTCGCTACCGAAGTCAAATCAGTTGGTTCTGGGAACTCATGATACAGTACCGACTTGATCCATCAGAACTAGAAAACTGAGACGGGAAACGGCGGATGGTTCATATTTAAAATTTCCCGATTCACTGGGAAAGTGGTGACGTTGGCTAAAAGTGCTGTTGGTGATCGAAGCGGATCCATCACCGTTCGGGGCGGCGGATTTACAGAACGCTTGGCGGTATCTGCATTGGGAATACGTGGCGACGCCCCGCCGTGGCGGGCGTCGCCTCTGGTCGTGGTCGTTCAAGGAGTTCATCAAGATGCTGTGCCGAGCAGCATGGACGGCCCTCGCGGTGCCTCGGGCCGTCCCTGCAAATCGGCCACCGGACGATCGGTTCCACCGCTAACGCCCGACCGAGCCAGCCTTCCTGCGAGTGGCAACGCCGTCGCGTCGGCGGCTGACCGCCACCGACAGCGACGACTCTGCTCGATCTTTGGTCAGAACTACCGTCAATTACTACCGGTCAGGATGAAACTGCGGCTTCAGTCCGAGTGAGCAGAGACGCTTTGTGGGTACTGATACTGTGTCTGACTGACAATCGGCCGATCGGTCGTCGACATGAGGCGAGCGTAGCTCACAATGTACACATAATGAGTAGCGACAAAAAGCGCGTCCAGTTCCGGGCGCCCACCGACTCATCGACCGGACCGACGCCCTCGCAGACGTCCTCGGGGAGGACCGAACGGATATCCTACGCATAAACTATTACGCGATTACAGACGAGGGAGAGCAAATAATCGAGGAACGCCGTGAATGGGAATCACAATACATCGACTAAATCGAGATCGGAAATGATCTGAATTCTTGCTTTACTCCCCGAATCGGTAAGTATAAGAAATATGCTGGCAGATCTAGCAGTCAAGCTGACTGCAGTTTAGCAGAGAGTGAGATTCGAGACGAGCTTCTAACTCTGCTATAGATGGTTCGCACTTCGATACGAACCTAAGATATCCACTGCAGCGTACGTCTCTAGACACTGATGGGCCTTCTCGAACGTGTCGCTCCCCTGATTAGTTTCCGCCTCAATGTAGAAGTAATAGTCACCGAGTTCGCGTTTCGTTGGCCGTGATTGAATGTATGAGAGGTTAATTTCATGCCCACTGAAACAGCCGAGAATGCTGTGGAGCAAGCCTGGGCGATCTTCACTTGGGTCAAGTGTCAGTGACGTCTTGTCAGCTTCTTCGTTCATCGGTCCATTCAGGATCAGGAATCGGGTAGCATTTGATTTCGTGTCCTGGACGCCTTCCCCGAGGACGTTCAGACCGTGAATGGTTCCAGCAAGCGCCGATGCAAGCGCGGCCTCGTTTGGTCCGACCTCGTTAGCTGCTTTCGCAGTCGAAGGGGCTTCGACAGTCTCCCAGCCGTGTTCTTGAATGAGCGATTCACACTGAGTCAGTGCCTGTGGATGAGAGAGAACTCGTTCAATCGCCTCGAGGTCACTCTCTCTAGAGAGCAGACAGTGATTGATCTCGAGGACCTGCTCCCCAGTGATTGTCATATTTCGCTCCCAGAGTAGGTCGATCATTCCTTCGACGCCGCCGCCGAGGGAGTTCTCGAAGGGGATGATCGCCGTCTCGATGTCTGAGTCAAAGATGTCTGTGATTGTCGAATAAAAGATCGGTGTGTAGTCGTAGTCGGAGAAAAATTCATCTGCTGCTTGCTGGGTATAAGTCCCTTCAGGACCGAGTAGTGCGACTTTCATTGCGGTCTCTACCTAACTCAAGACTGTAGATGTACATATGTACATGGGATCACGTCCTTCTGACCCGCCATCTCGGAATTTGTCGCTTGATGGGTGTAATTTAATACTATTCGATTCGCTCAATTCGACGGGATGACCGAGACGCTAGTACACAACCTGCTTGCTCTGATGAAATCCTCTTCTTTAGCTATATAATCTTATGAAACTACTGTTCACTCTACGTGCGAATCTAACGTCGATACTTCTATCAGATGCCGGTGATGTTGGTGGAACCATGCTGAATGGAAGACTTGTATCTCTCACAGAGGGGACAGATTTGGGTGGCTGAATTGCTCAGTACAGTCCGCAAACTTGGTGATCGTGGTCAGTTACTGCGTTTCCTGTCGTCAGTACTCCAGCGAAGTGAGCTGATATTTAACTAGCTCTGGAATACCTGTCTAACGGCGCTTCGTTTGCCCTTTTCGACCATTCAAATTGTGACTTCCCTCAACGTGCAAAGCAAAGTGACGTTATCTAAACAACTGCGGCAACTGACGAACGGAAGTGGATCGAGATCAGTCAGTCTAACAGGCCGAGTTCATCGAGACGTGACGAGATAACGTCGAGTGCGCGGCCAGCGTCCGCCGGTTCTTTTGCTCCTGTGACGACGACTTTGCCGCTAGCGAAGATAAGGGTGACCACGCTGGGGTCGTCCATGCGATAGACCAAGCCCGGGAATTGCTCGGGTTCGTATTCGATGTTTTCGAGACCGAAGCCGATGGCGATAGCGTTTAGATTGACTGTAGATCCGAGGTCGCCACTCGAAACGATATTTTGGATGGTGATCTCTGGATTAGACGGAACGTCGATACCTAGGTCACGGAGTTCATCGAATACAATGTCGAGACTTTTGTAGACGTCGTCGGTGCTTTTCGCACCTGTGCAGACGATTTTGCCCGACCGGAAGATCAATGCGGCGGATTTCGGGTTTTGGGTCCGGTAAACTGCCCCGGGGAACTTCTCTTGGTCATAGTCCGTTCCGTCGAGGTCTTCAGCGACCGCATCGAGGTTGAGTTCTCGATCCACCCCAGTTGAAGCGACGACGTTCTCTATCGTTGGAGAGTGTTCTGAAGTAATCATGCCTACGTGGAGAATAAGCATTTATATACGAAATAGGTGGTGGTCTCTCTATGGGATCACTATGCGCCAAAATATTCACATAGATCGGTTCTGTTGAAACGGTGCTGTTCAGTTGACATCCTCTCGCGCCTGAAGACGCGGGATCCCACGGCACCACACCGCTGGAATAATCATTTGCTACGGTAAGTAAAGGCCAAGCACGCATCTTAATCATTTGAGTGGTATTCTCTCCCCGCCATAGAATTTCACCATTGACATTTGGCCGGGGTGGTGGCTGGATTTTGAGTTATGGATACGGAAAACGATGATTCTGCTTCGTCGTTTTCTTGGGTATTCAACAAAACTTGGTGAGTAGTATATTCAAGTGTCACCGACTCAGTGACGGTTCCCCAGCCTTCAACTGTAACCTCTACCAGATATGTTCCAAGTTCGGTAGCAACCGGCACTTTCCGGTCATTATCTTTCTCCTCGATAGTTCGATCCACCTCTTTCAGAACTGTTCCCTCTGTATCTTTGATAGTGAACGAGATATTTAGCGGTACTTCAGACACGTCAGGTACAGTAAGATGCTTCGTTGAATCATACTGTGGCGTTGTCTCCTCAAACTGGAGGGTGTGAACACCGTTTTCAACGTCTACCTGCGGGGCATAGTACGTTTCTCCCCGCTTGAGCGCTTCCACATCCGGTCCAGCAACCTGCTGCCAGAGCAACTCCTCGTCGCTCTCGTACTGACCCTCAGAAGGCAGTATCAACCTCAGTCTTGACATCCTCGGGCAACTCCCTATAGTAAATGATGCTGAGGTCACACTCCTCATATTTCCTCCCAGTTTCATCGTTCTCATCCCTCCCAGTACAACCAGCGACTGTAGCCGCGCCCACAGAAATCGAAGTAAGAAGTGTTCGCCGATTCATGAATCCGACTTCTGGTACAACTGGTAAGTGTTTTCTGGAGTTGAAGTGTTCAGTTCGCACGTGTAGTGAGCATGTGTTTCACGCTGAAATATATATGAAGAATAGGATTTCAACAGAGCCGTTGAGGTTAAGCTGATGTCAAAAGTCAACACTGCTGACGATGTTTTGAATCTCAATCGTAGGCGATCCCACGACTATGATTCCGAGTTCTCCACTTTCGGACACGGGCAGTCCCATACCATCGGCCAAGTGGACTACTGATTAAGCGGCGTTACCCCGGTCGTGTCTGGAGTCCCGGGAACCCACATGCGGAGTTACTGGATCGAGTATCTGCCATCGACGGGGAGTGGCTGGCCGGGTCACATACGACGTGTCCTCGGAACAGAGCCACACCACCGCAGAGGCGATCTCTTCCGGGTGGCCGAGTCGGCAGCGGGGATTCCGGCGATCGTTTGGTCTGCCGCTTACGACTGGTTCGGGACGATGTTCAGACAGCCTCAGAATGTATATGACATAGGGCGGTTAACGACCTCCCATCTGTAGATCGAGAGATAGACACACAGTAGCTAATCGGCACGCAAGTCGTCAAGCTTGGCGGCTGCGGCGCCTGAGTCAATTGCTGTGCGGGCTTGAGCGACACCTGCTTCCAGCGACTCGGCGAGACCGGCAACGTATATCGTCGCCCCCGCGTTTGCGAGGATCACGTCTTGTTTTGCGCCCGCCCTGGCGCCGGTGACGATACGCTCGAGATCGGCCGCATTTTCTTCGGGCGTCCCGCCAGCGAGCGCCTCAATATCGTGCGCTTCGACACCGAGATCTTCGGGTTCGATTCGATATCGGTCGATACGGCTACCCGACACTTCGGCGACGATCGTTTCGTCGTGTACAGCAATTTCGTCCAGCCCCGCTCCGTGTACGACCAGAGCACGGTCGACGGCCAATCGAGCAAGCACATCAGCAACGACTGGTACAAGATCCGGGTCGTAAACACCGACCAACTGTGCCTCCGCACCAGCGGGATTTGTTAGCGGGCCGAGGACGTTGAAAACCGTACGAATACCGAGTTCCTGACGGGGACCGATCACTTGCCTCATCGCCGGATTAAACTTTGGTGCGAGCAGAAATCCGATCCCGTCTGAATCAATCTGTGCCTCTACCTCTCGTGGTTCGGCATCGATTTCGACCCCCGCGGCTTGGAGGACATCGGCACTGCCAGAGGATGATGATACCGAGTAATTTCCATGCTTCGCGACCGCCGCACCTGCACCGGCTGCGACGATTGCGCTCGTCGTCGAGATATTGATTGTATCGTAGTTATCCCCGCCCGTCCCACAGGTGTCGACCAGCGGGGACCGGTCGGGGTCAATCGTCCGCATTACGTCGCACATCCCCCGCGCGAACCCCGCAATCTCGGCTCCCGTTTCACCCTTCGTACGGAGGGCAGCGAGCAATGCACCGATCTGTGTCTCGGTTGCCTCCTCGAAGAGGAGGTGTGTCACCTCCCGAGTTGTCTCGGCATCAAGGTCCGCTCCCTCACAGACGCGAGCAGTGTAGTGTACAACTTTGTCCATTAGTGTATACTGTAGCAGCACAGGGGACGCTTGGATACATCAAACTACCGCTATCGGCTGGTTGGATCATCGCTCGGCAATAATGGTGCTCCGCCGTCAGGACCCTATCGACGAACCAATCTCCCTCTGGAGATGGGTACCGCATTCGATTGATTCTATAGGGGAGACGCTGCCGGAGTTATACTGGGTTCACGAATCACGAATGGTGCTATTCGCGTGTTAACCCCAGTACTTGTGCTGTTGGGATCGACCAGCCGTAGATAAGGGCAGCAATTCGTGTTCCAACGACTACTGCTGCACACACCGCTGCAGCGGTTCCATTCGAGCCGCCGGCAGTGGCGACAATCCAGTATGTGCTGCCACCCAGGACCGCGCAACTGGCGTAGAAGTCATCGAGCAGAATAAACGGCGAGCGATCCAACAGGATATCCGCGACAGCACCACCCCCGGCCGCGTTGATCGTCGCGATTGCGACAACGCCGAAGGCCGGGATGTCAGCCTGCGTTGCGACGATGGCACCTGTCGTGGTAAACGCGGCGAGCCCGATCGCATCCGAGAGCAAAGTCACTAGATGAGTGTCGGCTGACTTGAGTGCAGCACTCACCCCTATGGCCAGTCCAACACCGAACAGGCCGAGACCGATCTCGATGGGTGAGTTGAGTGCAAGCGGAACCCGATTGACGAGGATGTCACGGGCCATCCCGCCAGCGAATGCCGTAGCGAGGCCAACCACAGTGACTCCGAACATGTCGAACTCCTCGCGTATCGCCTTGGTCGCACCAACCAGCGCGAACGCGACGAGCCCAATCGTGTTCATCACGGCGAATGGATCAACGAACAGTGCGTCGACGGACAAGTTAGGTATCCTCTGGAGCTGGGAGCGATACCGAGAACGTGGCTCCCTCACCGGGCTCCGAATCGACCCGGATGTCGCCGTCGTGACGCTCGACGATTCGCTTGCATAGCGCGAGTCCAATCCCCGTACCGTCACGTTCATCCTGCGTGTGAAGTCGCTGGAAGATCTCGAAGATCCGATCCTGGTCGTCAGGATCGATGCCGATCCCTTCATCGCTGACTGACAGGACCCATTCGTCGCCAGTCTGTGTCGCCGAAACATGGACACGCGGGGGTTCGTCA
The DNA here is from genome assembly GCF_005576615.1 of Natrinema versiforme. Lineage (NCBI taxonomy): Archaea > Methanobacteriati > Methanobacteriota > Halobacteria > Halobacteriales > Natrialbaceae > Natrinema > Natrinema versiforme. The sequence goes on along the minus strand of NZ_CP040331.1, from coordinate 106,001 downwards.
CCGCTGTATTCGATGGCATTCTCCAGCAAATTCTGGAGTACCTGTCGGAGTTGGCTGGCGTCACCCCGAACCGACGGGAGTTTCTCGACCGTTATCTCGGCGTCGTGGTCTTCGATCTCGAACTGGAGATCAGCAAGCACGCCCTCGACGACAGCGTTCAAATCCACGGGTTCCAACGGGTCGCCCTCCGTTTCGACGCGCGAATAGTCGAGCAGTCCGTCGATCATGTCGCGCATCCGGTCGGCCCCATCGACGGCGAATTCGATGAACTCCTCGCCATCAGAATCGAGCACGTCGCCGTAGCGATCTTCGATGAGTTGGAGGTAGCTCGACACCATGCGTAACGGCTCCTGCAGGTCGTGCGAGGCAGCGTACGCGAACTGCTGGAGGCGCTCGTTCGACTCCTTGAGCTTCTGTTCGAATGTCTTCCGTTCGGTTATATCACGCGCTACCCCAACCATCCGCGTCGTCCCGTCATCATCTTCGACAGGGTGGCCCGGGGCTTCGATCCACCGCACCTCTCCGTCTCGAACGATACGAACTTCCTCGCTCTTCGATTCGTCCATTTCGAGAGCGTTCTCGATCGCTTGCTGGACCTGCTGTCTATCCTCAGGATGAATGACATCAAGGAACTCCTCCCAAGTTTCGACAGTGGTTCCGTAGAGCGACTCTGCCGAGGGATAAAATGAGGCCTCGTCAGCATCAGCATTCCAATCCCAGACGACCGCATCGGTCGCGTTGAGGGCGAATTCCATCCGCTCTCGAACCCGCTGCAGTTTCCGCTCGCGCTCTTTCCGCTCTGTGACGTCCTGAACTGCTCCGCGGAGTGATACGACCTCCCCATCCACGACGTCGGGGGCACCTTTGATGCGGAGCCAGTGCATTTCGCCGCTTGACGTACTGAACTTGATCTCTACGTCAAATGGCTCACCGGAGTTGAGTGCCTCTTCAATGGCATTTTCAAGGATTAGTCGGTCGTCTTCGTGGTAAATCTCGAGGGCTTCCTCCAGCGACGGTTCCTTGTCGCGCGGCACGTCTAACATCTCGAAGAGGTGATCGGTCCAGAACACCTCCAGCTCTCTCGTGGCCGTATCGATTGCCCAACCACCGACGTCCGCGATGCGTTCTGCGTGTTCTAATAGTTCGTGCGTCCGTTTCAGCTCCCGCTCGCGCTCCTTGCGGTCAGTTACATCCCGGAAATACACAGAGAAGCCTGACTCGGAGGGATACACCCGAACCATCGCCCACATCTCCAATGGTTCCGAGTACCGCTCGAAACTCGTCGGCTCTTGCGTAGCTAGCGCCGTTTCGAACCGTTCGAAGATCGAGTCCGATCGATCGACGTCGAGTGCCTCCCACGGTTTCCGCCCGAGAAGCTCACCGGCCGATCTACCGAGATACTCCTCGGTGCGCTCGTTTACGTACTCGAACTTGAGGTCTTCGTCGAGGGCGTAGAACGCGTCGTCAATTCGCTCGAAGATATCGTCCAGTTCCGCTTCGAGGTCGTCGCGCTGCCGTTCAAGGCGTTCCGCCTGTTCTTTCAGTTGTTGTTCGTACTCACGACGCTCGGTCATATCCCGAGTGACCTTCGTGAACCCTTGGAGCGTCCCGTCGTCGTCCCGGATGGCGGTGATCGTCACATTCGCCCAGAAGTTCGATCCGTCCTTGCGAACTCGCCATCCCTCGTCTTCAACGCGACCCTCGGCCGCAGCGACTTCGAGGTTCCGCTCGGGGGCACCGTCAGCGACGTCGTCGTCAGTGTAAAACGTTGAGAAGTGCTTGCCGATGATCTCGTCTTCTGAATACCCTTTGATCCGCTCGGCCCCCTCGTTCCAGGAGGCGACCGTGCCCTCGGGATCAAGCATGAAGATCGCGTAATCCTCCACAGCACTAACGAAAGCACGAAACTGTTCCTCATCTGCCTGCTGGCCACCCGATCGACGCTGTTCGGGGTTCCACCAGACCCGTGTTGAGTCGGTCCCTCCCTTGGTTCGTATCTCGTCTCGTTCCGCGAGTTCCTCCAAATGGCGACGGGCAGTCTGGCGAGGGCACTCCAGCGCGTCGGCGACCTCTTCAGTGAAAAACGGGGTAGATGGTTGGCCGGTTCGGCTGAAGAACCCCCTGATCTCGTCGATCGTAATGTCGGATGCTGGTCCAGGGGATCCCATTGGTTCCGACTATCACTGTGTGCCTATAAGCGCTTGGCGGTAACGAAGAAATTCTCATCCTGTCACGTGAATTGAACAGCCACCAGTTCGAAGTGCCTGCGGTTCAACAACATGAAATCCGTATCCACCAGATGCAAGGTGGAGCCGAACGATTCCAACGACGATCACACCGATACACGCGATCCGAACGAGTGCTGGTTCATCGAACAGGACAATTCCAAGCGAAGCTGTTCCAACCGCTCCGATCCCAGTCCAGACAGCGTACGCTGTACCCACGGGGAGGTCTTTGACCGCCTGTGCCAACAGTACCATACTGATGACAAGGTCGATAACGGTTCCGACCGTGGGTACTGGCTTCGAGAGTCCGTCAGAGTATTCGAGACCGATCGCCCACCCGATTTCAAACAACCCGGCGAGCGAGGATATACCACGAAATTCCGACGGCATCTACTCACGCAGTGCGGCTATGCCTTCTACTCTTTACCAGTCTCAATGGCTAACGCTCGGTTGGATCTGTTGAAATCCCCTTCTTCACACACACAACACGGTCTGAAACAGCTGATTGCTGAAGAGTGCGTATCGACTATCAAGGGTACCTACTATTGTTGCTTTTAACGTCTATAATCAATTGATCAGGTGTAACATTTTTCTATAGGGCGGGTGTCGGACGACGTATATGTCTGAATTGCCCATGAAAGATACTCCAAACCATATTTCAAGTCACTCTGAACTCAATCAGGTTGTAATCGAAAACTCACGAGAATCTGACGAATGCATACTATTTCCAGAGACTGCAACCGACGACGAGCTACAGACGACGTGGATTCTTGCTAAGGAAGGCTCATATCTCCATCCAAGAGACGTTCAGTAGTCTATCTGTACTGAACGCGGGGGTTGTGAATATGTCACTATCTGAATATTTCAATAGAGCCATTAAGACCGAATAGGCACTGAGAGAGATCGACGAACAACTTCTCGAGCGATTCTGAGCACCGCAAGAGGGACAAGTCACCGTCCCTAGGTAGCCGCTCACCAGAGGCAGATCTCGTCTTTCCCCGGATTTGTGCTCTCTTCTGCAGTTCTACAGTCGGGAACTTTCCTTAACCAACGGTCCCGGGAGTGACCTCAAATTGTTGGTTAACACTCCCGAAGCTTGGGGGCCTGCTTCACTATCCCACCAGCTACTGACGATGAGTCTGTCGGCGCCATGAGGCGCGAGGCGCGCTCTCAGGCGCCTAGCGCGATTCACTATGCCTGATTCAAATCCTCGCAATGACACAAGTGCCGACTACGAACAGTTTAAGAAAGCGCTTCTCACCCAAGATCATGATGCCGTCAGCGTTGTGACGGCGGACATCGACGACGCGACGGCCCGCAATCTGGTCAGTGGGCTCTGTTGAAACCCTTCAGCGTTGACATTGAGAAGAGCGACTCTTCCCACCGGATTACACGGATTCGATGCGAAACTGGCTTCTCAGCAAACCGCAAGACGGCGAGAGGGTTTCAACAAAGCCGGTCAGTGATATCGTTGGCACGGATGTCGTCACACCCATTCCTGAGGGCCGAGTCCTCGTCCACGAACCGAGCGGTACCGCCTTCGACTCGATCACTCAACTGGCTGTCTGCCATCGTGGCTGGACGGCTGCCCGTGACGCCGACGCGGAGGCCGAGTGACGCAGCAAACCCTCGTCGACTGTGCCTTCTGTGATGCTCCGTCCGGCGCCGAGACTGGCGAGGCGCACACCTGGGGCCAGGATGAGCGGGTCACCCACCCGATCTGTGTCGACTGCGCCACCCAGACGCGGCCGGATCCCGACGAGCGCGATTACGTCACCTGTGACGGCTGCGGTCTCGTCGTCGACACGCTTGCGGAACTGACGCGGTTCTGTGTTGAACTCGGGCATCTCAAGGGGACGCTCCAACTCTGCGCTCGCTGTAACCCCAGTGGCCTAGCCGCCTACTGGACGCGCAACCTTGAGGACCACCTCGATACGGCGCCGGTGGAGTGACCCCAACACTCATTACTGGTTCACTGTAAACTGTAATCAAGAACGAACCGTGTCACGCACCTCAAACCGCGCGGACGGCGACATCGTCCAGGACTTCCTCTCGGTCGCTGACCTCCTCAAGGAGCCACAGCTGGCCCAGTTGTACGCGTATCTCGCCCGGGAGGGCGAGGCGACCGTCCAGGACGTGATGGACGACCTCGAACTCGCCCAAGGGACGGCCTACAGCTACGTCAACCGGCTCGTCGACGCCGGCGTCGTCGACGTCACCGACGACGAGCAGCCCCGCCGGTACGCCGCCCGTGAGATCGACCTGACCGTGACGACCGCCGCGGGCGACCGCGAGTACACGATCACGCCGGCGCTCATCGACGCCGTCGGCCGCCGCGAGACGGACGCCGACATCGACACCTACATCGACCGACATGGCGTCGCCGGCCTCGCGACCGCGCTCACCTACGCTGTCGCCCGCGAACGCGGTGAGGTGACCCACCGGCTGATGGCGGAGGATCTGGACATCTCGCCGCTGGCGGCGGAGATGATCTTGCAGGCGCTCCGGCCCGTCGTCCACGAACATTACGAGATAGAGGAGGCCGGGGCAGGGCTCGAGGAGTTGGCCATCGACGGCGACGCGGCTGACGACGCGTGAGCCGGCTCCACATCGCTGACACCGGCCTGTTCGTCGCGATGGGACAGCCGTCGAACAGTCGCTACCAGGCAGTGCGGCGCTTCGCTCGCCGGAACAACGTCACCTTCGTCCTGCCCGAACGGGTGTACGAGGAGCTAACCGTCGACGACCCCGACGTCGAGGCGCCACCTATCGACGCTGCTATCGACGAGGGCTGGGCGACGGTTGCGGCGCCGCTCGAGTTCTCCAAGCCGGTCGTCTCGCGGGTGATGGACGGCGTCCAGCGGTACATCGCGAACGCCGACGACCGACCCGCCGACGAGGTCGAGCGTGCGGACGCCGCCCTTGCTGCCCTAGCTGCCCAACACCTCAGCGCGGGAACGGCGACCGATGTGTACATCTACACGACCGATATCGCGGCCGGCGAGGGAGCCGAAACCGTGCTCGCGAGTGAGGGGTACGGTGACTCGATGACGTTCGTGAACGGGTTCCGGTTCATCGAGGACCTAGTCGCCGGCGACAGCTGACGCTATTCAGGATCGAGGTCACGAGCGTCGAGGTCGCCGGCGAGATACTGCTCTCCCGATCGCGTGATGTCGTAGACGCCGTTGCCGAGGTGGACGAGGAGGCCGTATTCGACCAGCGTTTTGCAGCGGGCATTGATGTGTTGGCGGGAGAAGCGAACCCGGTCACTGTCCGCCATTTCCTTTGGGGTATCGGGGCCGGCTTCGGAGAGATGCTCTAGAATGCGGTCATCAGCGCGAGACATCCAGTCGGCGTCAAAGCGCATAATCGCTTGTGGTTGCGCCGACGCTATCCCGAACGCGCTAAGTCAACCAGAAAATCTTCAAGCAACTACAATTGACTCATTGGTCTTTAAATGCCGGCCGTCCTAAGCGTCGAACGTTGAGATGAATTGCTCTTCAAGGACGGGACCCGGGGCATCGCCGAACCTCGTCGTCGAGATTATCGAGACGCTCGAAGCGTGTGGGTTGGATCGGGACGAGTACCAGCTGTACGACGCTGTCGACGTCGAAGCACTCGAGCAGATCTTGAACTCGTCGAGTGGGAACGTGGAAGTACAGTTCACGGTGGAAGGAATCCGCCTTGCGGTGACACCAGAGAGCGTCGACGTCCTGATCGACGACGAAGACTCGAATTCTACGGGTCAGTAGCTAAATCGCGGTCGACATCGGGAATGGCACCCGAAAGCCCTCGGCCGCTCGACGTCCCGCGACCGCCGCTGCGCGCCTCGTCCCTGCGGTGCTTGCGGGGTCGGGGGACGGCCGAGGCGGCCTCGCCCTTTCTGAGTCCGCCAGGGCGGTGATTGGCTCACCGAGCGACATAGCCGGCTGGACAGGTGTGTACGTATCGGCCCGCCCCGCTCGCCGCTGCCGCCCTCCGCGTCGCTCGCGACCGACCATTCCGGGCGTGCGGGCGCTCTCCGCACTGCCCGCGCCCGTTCCGGGCTAAAATGAATCTGGTCTCGACGCCAGCGGGTAAGCGCGAGGGGTTGCGCGGCGTGGCTGCTCACCCCCCACGCTTACTCCGCTGGCCGCTCGCTCCGGGCGGGTCGGCGCGCGGTGCTGGTTGGGGCCACCTCATGCAGGCGCGCTCTCGCTCGCGCCCGGTAGGGCGCTCGCGAAGGCGCGAGCGAGAGCGCGCAGATGGTTCTGTCGGTCGTTGTCGTCGGAAAACCGCGATGTAGGAGCATCGCGGAGTCGGCGCGTGAGCGCCTTCGGAGTTGGTGAACTCCAATGTCAAGTAACAACGCTAGCGGAAAGGTCGTTACGGTCGATGAACAGGCATTCGAGAAAGCGGGCGGTCAGGCAGTCGATGAGGACGGCTTCCCGGTCGTCGACGAGACGCCGGAGTTCGAGGCGGCGGTCGAGCAGGAGACGCAGGCAAAGGTGGATGCGAACCACCCGGAGGGGATCGCGGACACGAGCGAGGATCGGATTCACGGTGTCACCCTCGAACAGGAGGAGCGCATTCGAGCGCGGGAAGCCGAATTGGAGCGCATCAGTGCCCAGGCCGAGCTGGGAACGCAGGAGGGTCGCGAGCAGCGCACGCGAGAGGCCGTCAGCGAGCAGTGTGGTCGTGACGAGCCGGCGCCGACGGAGCGCACGGATCCCCGAGAGAGGCTGACGCAAGAGGAACTCGCGGAGGTCAACAAGCAAGCGATGCGGATCAGCGACGAAGTGAAGGGCGGCTGGTCGAGAGCGGTCGTCGCGAAGCAGCTGGCCGAGAAGGTGCAGCGCGGGCGGGACGTCACGAAGGCGGTGCTGGAAACCCTCGAAGAACTGAAGGCGGCGCCGGGGGCAATCGTGCCCATCGCGGACGTGCCGGACGTCCCGGTCGGCGAGGTGACGGTCGAAGGCGAGATAATCGAACTCTGGTCTCCCAGTAGTAGCGCGATTCAGCAAGTTGGGCTGATAGCGGATGATAGCGGGAAAATCAAGTTCACCTGCTGGGAGAAATCCGGGCAGACGGTCGTGAGCGAAGGTGAGACGGTCCGGTTCCGGGCCGTCAAGAAGAACTGGTACCAGGGGCGGTGCAGCATCGCCATTACGGGCTGGAGCAGGATCGAATTCCCAGAGCGCGGTCGGTGGTGGGAAGAGTAGGCGAGCGCGACGCCGTTCTTTTTTGCTGTGTGCCGGACCAACCCTAACCCCGCCGCCCCACCCTCCGCTCCGTGCTCGCTCCTAACGTCGCTGCGCGCGCAGCCACGACCTCGACAACGAATCACATGTCCCCCGGAGATCCAACGATTGAGCTGGCGACCGGAGTGGTACCATTTGACCCTCGTAAGAGAACTCAGAGAGTGATACCAAGATTAGTCATCAGAGCATTGGTTCGTAGTCTGGGAAAACGTTCTCTGCCTTTTTGTTGACGGCCTCTGGTGGTTTGACTGGTTTATTGTCGTGTGATACGTAGTATCGTCCTTCATCGAGCTTCTGAATATGGTAATTTTCCCCATCCGCCGTTTCGACCATGACTCGCACCTCTTGTTCTTCGACGGTGTCGGTGGTGCCTGGATTGAGATGATGAGAGAAATTTGCTCTTTCAAAATACGGTTTCATCGTGGCTTGGACATCTTCTGGGAAGACATGTGCGCCGCTCACCAGAGTATACCTTCTTCCTCGTGCGTTCCGCATATCGGCTTCCTGGATAATGACTGGACTGTCGTAATCGTCTTTGGTTTTCTGCAGTTCGTACCCTAAGTTGTCGTCGTCTTCGAGTTCTGAAGGGGCGGTTTTTACGAATACCGAGTTGATTGTTGCACCGACCATAGCTGAGTCACGTTGTCAAAGATTTCAGAATCGGTGGGCATCAACGTTTGGACTGAAAATCCTCGCCAACTGTTTGCTCGAAACCAACAGAATCAGAGGCAAGGGTTGTTTAATGATGGTACTAAGGTCACTGACTACCCTCAAAGTAGGTACTCCAATAACCCAGTACTCTGTATTAGTCTCGGAATAGGATGTAATAGAATCAACGTCAAGGAGACAGCAGTCAATTTCAAGCACTGATCCAGTTTCGCCATTTTCTCGTCGTTTCTGGTCCGGTTCCCTTTGAAGAACATATCTGGGCCATCAGTTTCCTCGTTCCCCGTAATCACGGTGAGATACGATTTAACAAGTTCCCGACGAACTGGTTCCGGCGGATCATCGATGTACTGCAGATAGTCTTCGATATTGAGGCCCGGACTGTGGTAGTCTCGGACCCAGAGAGCAGTAATGCCATTGAAGACTGAAATCAGTGCGACGGCCATCGCCGCGTAGTGCATAATGTTCAGGTGGGAAAAGATGCTGACTACAGAGACGATGATTGCGTCGACTGTCAGTACGGTACCGATTTTGGATTCGACAGAGGTTCGCCGTTCTGCTTCTTCCTGGTATCGAAGCCGGATTTCTTCGAGGGCCAGCTGAGAAAGATCTACGTCATCGCTATTACGGTCCCCATCGCTGTTGCCGTCTTGCTGTTCGTCGCTACCCTCGTCGTTTGTCATTCAAAACTTTCTGCCGCACTCGTCACAGGTCCGGTCGCCGTCGCCTTTCGAGATGGTATTGAAGCTGGACTCGTCCTTGCATCGGGGGCATACAGGCATGGTTTTGTTGTTAGAAGGATTCTCCGCAGTCGTCGCACGTTCGGTCGTCTTTCTCTTCTCCGTCCGCAAGCTGGGCGCTGTAGGTCAGTGCTCCGTCTTTACAGTCAGGGCACAACGGCATCGTTTTAGAACGTCTCCCCGCACTCGTCACACACCTGTTCTGCGTTCTGGATCAGGCCTTTCATCGCGTCATCTCGACAATCAGGGCAGAGAGGCATTCTTTGTACCGGGTAGTACCCATTTACAGTTAATAAGGATTTGGCGGCATCGGTCCCCCTGAAGGAGCTGCAGTCCCGCATAGAGTCTATTGTCCCCCTCAATGGGTGAGGGGCTCACTGTACTGGCGAGTTCCCCGATCACGGTGAGAACGATGGCAACCAGAGACATCTACGAAACTGGCTTCGACGAAGACGTCCGAACAGAATCGAGCACGAACCAATGCCCCGAATGTGACGGCCGAGTCACCACGAACGCGGTCGAAACAATCTGCGAAGACTGTGGGCTGGTCATCGACGAACAGCGCATCGATCACGGGCCGGAGTGGCGGGCGTACGACGACGAGGAGCGCGAGCGGACAGGCGCCCCACTTACTGCGGCTCGCCACGATCGCGGCCTGTCGACGGAAATCGGTCGCGGCACCGACGCGAAGGGAAACGAACTCTCCGGGAAGAAGCGACGGCGACTCGCGCGGATGCGCCGTGAGCAGACCCGTGGGCGCTGGCGGTCGAAAGCGGAACGGAATCTCGCACACGGGCTGGGCGAAGTCCGCCGGCTGGCGAGTGCGCTCGAACTCTCAGATTCGGTCCGTGACCAGGCGTGTCAGCTCTTCCGGAGCGCCCAGAACGAGGATCTGCTTCGTGGCAGATCCATCGAGGCCATCGCCGCGGCCAGCGTCTACGGGGCCTGCCGGTGTAACGGTCAAGCAGTGATACTCGATGAGGTCGCTGATTCAGCACGCGTCGAACTGTCTCGAGTGAGAAACGCGTACAAAACGCTGAATACAGAATTAGGGCTTCCCACCCCACCGAGGAGGCCGCAGTCGTTCATTCCGCGCTTTGCGTCAGAATTGGACGTCGCTGACACGGTCCGACAGCGGGCGTTTGAACTCGCAAAGAGCGCTGAAGAGACAATTATCTCGAATGGATGCCAACCGACAGGTGTCGCAGCGGCCTGCCTCTATAAGGCTGCTCGAGAGCAGGGACAATTTCTCACGCAAACAGATCTCGCAGAGGTGGCGGAGACAACGCCAGTAACGATACGCACACGATGGAACGAACTAGAGGAGGTCGACGATTCGACGTCAGCCCCCGCGTAGCGCGAAGGCTCTGAAACCTTGGTTAATCGTCGAAGGCTTTCACCAAATATTGACCGTTCTGGGTAAGTCGGTAGATCTTCTTCCCGTCGCGTTCCTCCGCTACTTCGATCATCCCTGCCTCCTGTAGCTCGCCGAGATGTGTGTAGATATACCCATGACTCAGGTTCAGTTCAGCGGCAAGCCCATAGCCGTGAAGTGGTTCAGAACGTAGCTGTCGGAGGATATCCAATTTGGTATCGCTGATGAGACCGCCCATTACCACAGGGTATTCTGACCGGTCTGGGGAAACTCATAGAATAGATATCTCTGACCGGTCAGAAAAAGCAAACAAGTCAAAAGACCTATTGGACCAGGAGAATTGGAATCTATGTACCACCCCAAATTACGTTTCCGGTCCACCGAACAGGCCCCGGCGGGAGAATCGTACTCAACGGTGTAACTATCAATGGGACCAAACAACGAGACCAACCCCCCATCCTTCAACTACGGAGATAGTCCGAGTACAGGAGTGATTCGAGCAGTGGCATGGTTCAAAGGTGTTGAACCGACCGCACTCACGCCATTACAAGACGTAATCGATGTGGACGCATTGAACGCCCTGTTCGACAAGCCAGAGGAGACAGATCTCTCGGTGTCGTTCGAATACGATGAGTGTGTAGTGGAGGTTACTAACGATGGCACGATAACGATTCGAGGAGCATCGGACGCTGGGTCCAGAGAACTTGATCAAGAGACAAACGTGCTGTTTCTCGCGCCAAGCAGCAGTCACTCTGAAGAGGAGGGATGCGACGACTTGTTGTCCGCCGTCCCAACCAGTCGGGCAAATGTGCTCGGGGTAACGTACGAGTCCCAAGGCACGAACCGACTCAACGCATGGGAGTTCGAGGAAGAGACCCCCGCACGTATTTCACTCATCAATGTTGGAGACTTCACACGATCATCTGCATCACGGCCTTCCAAGAATGCGCTTCCACCTGAACGGATAGAGGTTAACACCGTTCTCGACCCATCGGATCTGACGACCCTCGGAATACGAATTAGTGAACAGCTTTCGGAGTGGGAAAGTACCGATGAGCAACCCGTCGTCTGCTTCCATTCACTCACAGATCTTCTCGAAGCCACAGAACTCAATCGGGCGTTCAGATTTCTCCATCTCCTTACCAGGCGTCTCTCGTCGGCAGGAGCGATAGCGCACTTCCATCTAGATCCCGAGGCGTATGACGAGAAGACGGTTGAGACCCTCCGACCGTTATTCGATGCCGTTCTCGAAATTGACGAGGACGGAACGTGGTCGATGTGCGTGCAATAGAGGACTACCACCGACTGTCTCCAATTGCCGTGCGAGGGGCTAGTTACCTTCAGCGGAGGCGTCATCCCTGAATACAACACCGTTCAAGGAGGATTGCCACCCCCTCAGGTTGAAGTACCATTACGGACGAATCCATGAGCCAATCGATGAACGACTACTACACGGACTTCGAAGAACTCCGACCGATCGGCGAAGCATCGCATATTCCGGATGAGAAACTTAGCGAATGCGGTGACAGTGCAACCCATCGGCAGCGCGTTGCCACAACCGAGAAAGGGTATCCGAGCGACGCGACTGAATCAAACACGGAGTGCCGGTCCTGTGGGGCGTCAGTCCCAGACGGCCAGACGAAATGCCGGTTCTGTCTCACTAACCATCTCGGGAGTGACGCCACTAGCACGAACGAGGCAGCGTCGACGACGTGCCTCGGCATCGTCCACCTGGTCGTCGAGTCGACCACGTTCTACGGCGCCGTCGCGAAGGGCGGCGCCGCTGCGAACCTCCTCTCTGCCAACGAGGCGGAGCCGGCCGTCGACGACTACACGCTCATCTATGATCTCGACGAGGCGCCGGCGCGCCAGCTGGCCGAGCAATGGCCCTCACTCCCCGACGCAGTACAGGTGTCGGCAGCGGAGGGAGAGCGGCTTCTCAGTGCCGCCCGTGACCGGACTGGGTGGCACGGGCAGGGAGCGTCGGAACGTCCGGAGCAGGCCCCGACGCGCCTCTACGACCAGCGTGGGGACGGCATCCGCGACGTGTCGCGTCTCGACGCGGTCCTCGACGACGCCGACGATGCGGTGTGGCTGGTTCCAGCGATGGCGCTGACCGAATCCACTGGCGAGGCTGCGGCTGATCGCCAGGCGTCGTCGGTACCGACGACGCAGGAACTCGAGTGTCAAACCTGTGGACGCGCGACCAACCATCGGTTCAAGACCCATGAGTCGGTTCCGGATGCGGCGTGGACGGGGCAACCGATCTGGGAGTGCCGGGTGTGTGGCTCAGCTCGCTACGGACCCAGCAAAGCGGGTCAGGACTCGCCTTAACCAACATAGCGACACAGAAACACACCAATGTTGGTTAACGAGCAGGCCCCGTCCGACAGCTACCCGCAGCCGGAGAGGTTTCTCTGCGCCGTGAATCGGCGAGGCGCTTCAAATGGACCCACGCAACACACCCGGATATCGACTGCATCGCTCACTCACCAATCTCAAACGCATCGAGACGGCCGGACTCGACAACGCAGATCAGGAGCGGATAGAGGCAGCGAGAGCTCTCCTGCAAGACGTGAGTCTGCTCTCCCAGCCGGAAGACAGCGGGGACGCCGGAACACAGATCGAGTCCTGAGCGGCGGTATAACGATGAATCCGGATGTCTCGCTCCTGAGGCTGTTTATTGCCCCCCAGAAGGGGTGCGGGGGAGAGAACCACGAGGCCAACAAATGACCCACCTCACTGAACAATTCCATATTCCCCGAGAGTATCACGCTGCCTGTTCCCGAATCCTAGAGCTCGGGCAACGCCATCTCCGTCGATTGCTCAAGGAAGAATACTGGCGAGACAGGCACCTCGAAGCGATTCAGTCCCGCGATAGCAACGACCACACCTACGTCCGAGACGACGAGTACGAGCCGTTCGAGGACACAGACGCATACCTCTACAACCGATTCAAGCGATGTATCTACCATCGTGTTACTCGGATTCTAAAAGCTCATCGTGAGAAGTACCGTGCCTTCCAGTTCATCGTCGAAACTGTCGAGGAACGAAAAATCAGGCGGGTTGGATGGCAGCAGCTTCGAAGCCGCCTATTCGATAGTGGAGACTCACCGTACATCCAGTGGAGCAATATCGAAACCGTCGTCGAGCAGCTAAACAATCATTACGACCGGAATGGCCGATTTCCTGAAGCATACACGGACCTCGTCGACTGTCCCCAGCCCGACGACACGGTTCCCTTCGGCCCGGACAGTCGTGGAGACATCCACGAGGTCCAAGCCGCGGACGGAGAAGTCGTGGTGATGCTGAAGGCGCCGGATTCGCTATCGCCCAACTCGTATGCCGACTGGACAGAGCACGAAATACGGTTCCCAGCCCACCAACGGTTCAACGAGATGCTTGAGGCAGGGGAGCTGAAAGCGCCGACACTGCATTCCTCCGAATACGGCTATACGCTGGACGTGCCAGTGGATGTTCCCGAGACCTCCGTAGACACCACTTCCGACCGTGTTCTCGCTGTGGACCTCGGCGTGAAAAAGCAGGCAACTGCGGTTGTGTTAGACGGATCTGAAGACGGGAAAGATGAATCCCAGATCGCGCCACCCAACTTCGTCGACCACCACGCGAAGGACAAACTGTTTCGAGTGAAAGCCGACGCCGAGGGCATAGACAGCCGCCTTGCCGAACTCCGCCAACAGGGCAAGAGCCATACCGAGCAGTTCGCTCACCTCCTCAGCGAATATCGCCGGACGCGACGGAAGGAGCGACGTCTCCGCGACCAGATCCAGCACGATGTAGCAAATCAGCTGGTGTGGCTCGCGGCCGTTCACGAGTGCGAGACGATCGTCCTCGAGTCGCTAGGGCAGTTTGAGGCCGAAGAGACGGGTGGCGTGACGGCATGGAGCATCTCGACGTGGGCCCATGGGAAGTTACTTGAGCGGCTCCGGTACAAGGGTGACCTCCTCGGGCTCGACGTCGAGACGGTGAATCCCTGGGGGACATCACGCTACTGTCCGCGATGTGGCGAACGCGGCAAGACCGTGAAGGCCCCGACAGATCACACCGAGTTACGCAACGGCGGCCACTTCTACTGTCCCAGCTGTGAGTATGAGTGCGACCGAGATGTGGTCGGCGCGGTCAATGTCGGACGAAAACACCTCTCTGGGAGTCGGATGGAAACGGCGAATCCCTGTGTCTACACGGCGCGGGGAAATCACGCCAGCTTTCCATCACGCCCCACCTGCGAGCGTGTCCGTTCTGAGGCCGGCACGGAGGATTCAGAAACCGTGTCGGTGCCTGGCGTTCAGTCCGCGGCCAACAGTGAACAGGACCCGGCGAGTGGCCGTCAGACCCGATTGTCCGAGTACCGTTCTTCGTCCCTCACTACGACACGAAGCCGGGCAGAGGGAGGACTGCAACAAAATCAGAGCAGGAAGACGGGACTGCGGTGTCCCAGCGGGAGCATTACGAGGCAGTGTTTGCTCGTCAGCACGAACGATTCCCACGAGGTGCTTCCAAATCCTGCCGAAAATTAGAACGGCTACGATGACTTTGAGGTCTACGAAAGTTTAGGACCTTACGGACCACGACATCGGAATCGCGAGGGTCGAAGTTCTCCGAGACCTTCGCTAGCTCAGGACTCCGCCGGAGAGCTTCGCACACTACTTGCCCAACCTGTAAACCGCCAAATCAACTATGGACAGTCTTGCTCGATATTATTGAGTTCATTTAGTGCCTCCAGACGTTGTTTGGCCTGGCGTTGCTTCTTTTCTCGCTGGGGCTCTTCCATACGGGCATATCGGAAGGCCTCTGCCACCACGTTTTGATCCAGCCCATAGAAATCGTCTATATATAATTGAATCAATGAATCAGCTAAGTACTTGGCCACGCGTTCATGGATTTCCCAGATGTCCCCCCAGTTTGCTTCGTGGACCCATTTGTTCCGTGTGTCATAGAGCTGCTCAGTGATGGTTTTGAAAAATATTTCGTGGGCCTCACTGGCACTGACACTATATGCCCACATCGCCCGGTCAACGATTTCGCTTTTTTCACCGTGCCCAGCTAATGTGAGTTCTTCAATACACCGCCAAAATCCGAAAAATGCATTCTGACGTTCTGTCTCGAGCATTGCTCGCTGATACTCTAAAAGAGCATCTTGGAATATCCCTGCAAGTCCATCAGCGCCATAATTGAAGGACGGGATCTCCTCAAACCGCTCCGGCAGATCTCCATTAGTCCAATCCAAGTCCACAGTGCGAGGTGAACTCCTATTGGTGATGGCGACCTCTAATGGATGGTCAGTGCCAGCTGTAAGGACAGCCATCGGTTCTTGTATCCATGACCACCGTGGGTTCCCTGGCGAGGACTGGTCCCGCTCGCTCAATCGCTGAATTTCCCAACAATAGAGTGTATGATTGATCTTCGCACACAACAGATTCAGAGCAGTATTGAGCTTATTCGCTGCATAGCTACGTCCTTTCGACTGAATAGTCGTCGTCCAATAGCTATAATCTGTATCCTCACACAGCGACTCCACCGTCCCAGTTCCGAATGTGTCGGGATACCTTCTAAATTCTGAAAGCTGCTCAGACCATTCAGACTCAGAGATTGGCTGGAAGGTAATATCGAAAATCTCAATTTCTGGCGGAGAGCCAGCCCATTGTATATTCAACGGGAAATAGAAGATAGTTTCCAGTTGCTCACCCTGCCCGATTTCAGCAATGACCTGATTGACTTTTGCCTCGTACGTCGATACCAGTCCATCTTCTTCAATCGATTCCTCAACGGGATAGTGATATTCGTCCCAGTCTACCTCAGCGTCCGATTCGAATGCCAGGTCTTGGATGATGCCCATCACATCTGACATTATATCAGATGGAGCAATTCCCAAGTCATAGAGCGGGAAAGTCTCCTGTGCTAGTTTCTCGAACGCATAATTTGAACGATGGCGAGCCCACGGTGACGACGAGCGTTCGCTTGCTTCAAACGCATCAGGTGTCGAATTACGGCTGATATCGTGTTGCCAGTCAATTGCCCATTCTAGCAGCTGGTGAATTTCTTCCGACTCTAATGACATTGCCCCACTATTAGTACAGGACTATGAATAATCGCCGGGACAGAACTAACCCAGTAGGCTGTTCGAACCGGTCACAGCTGTTTGTTTTTCTTCCCCCGGGAGGGGTGCGGGGAGATCCAGTCGCGATCGCCCCGTGAGGTGATTGCTCGATGGGACACCGCGCACTCGTTGCGTACGAACGCACAGACGGACAGTACACGCTCCACTACAGCCATTGGGGCGCAGCGAACCTCAAGCTCAAGCACCGAATTTCGGCTGAATCTCCGTTCGGTGGCGAAGACACCGAGTCCAAGTCGGCGAAACAGCTCGTCGCAGAGCTGGCCGATGGCCTCGAGGCAGATGCCGTCGACGGCTACCTCGCTGACGAGATTCGACCGTCGACGGTCGTCGAGCCGAAGCCTCGTGCCACCGGGCTCACCCTCGACGAGATCGTCGCTGACCATCTCGACTACCTCCACCACGAGGCGTTCTTCGTGGTGTCGACGACGTTCGAGGTGACCGCCTATCGGACGCTGTGGTTCGGCCTGCAGTACGATTCGGAGACAGTCGAACAGGGAGAGACGGTCGGGAACGGTGCGCTCGCGACGGTGCGTTGGTACGACGGCGAGCCGGTCGGCGACGGCACCCTCCAGGGACAGTTCGCGGCCCTCAAAGACGTCGTTGGCGACATGCTCGACAAAGGCGTCTTCACACCGTCGACGGCGAGACAGTACCTGAAACGGAAGCTGGCCGCGCGAGTCGGAGACCGACAGGAGCTGCTCATTCCGACCGGAGAGTCACCCTTCGAGACAGCGAGTCTCGGCAAGCCGTAACACCAATCCCTTAGTGGATGTCGGGGGACGTCTAAGTATGTCAAATCAGTCTGAAGATGACGTTCGTGTTTGGCTTGTCGAACGGACGTACTCCGATGACGAGCAGAACCTGATCATCCTCACCTACGCAACACCCGATGGAGAACAGTACTATCGGAAGGAACGCGCACTCACGTCCTTCACCGACGTCCGAGATACGACAGCAGCAGTGGATGCTGAACCCGGCAATCTTGGCATGGTCGATGACCCCGACCTCCAGGAGCAATACGCGGCCGAAGCACAGCGAATGCAGGAAGTTCACGATCCTGACGACGTAATCTGAGGTCTACTGGTCGACAACGCTGCAGGCCATGGGTTATGTCGTAGCAGGCCTTAGACGGGGTATGCGCGAACTCGTCTTCGCTCTCGAATACGAGCCCGGCTGCAACAGGGTGGCGGACGCCCTCGCCGACCACCCCGACGCTCGCGTTCGCTCGCTCTCGCTGCACGCCACTGCCGAGCGTCTCTGGCGAGTCGACCATGCCACCGGTACGCCTGAGGCGCTCAACGCCATCGAGGACGCCTTTCTCAACGGCGACTACTACGCTGACTGTCTCGCCACCGAGGACTGCAACGCCACACAGACCACCCGCGTCCTCGACCGCACGGACGACGCGCTCATCCTCTACTCAGATTGGGAGCGCACTCCGACCTGCGCCTCAGTCCCCCACATCGCTCGCGACCACCTCGGCGACGGCGTCTTGTTCGAGACCCGTCACGAGGGCCGCCACTACACGTGGCGACTCATCCACTCCGGCGATGGCGACGTGGCGGCGTTCTTCGACGCTCTCAAAGTCGCCGTCGGGGAGTGCGCCCAGATGGAGATGCTCCGCACAGCGGACACAACATCAGCTAGGGGAAGCGACGGAACACCGAGTGGATTGCCTCCAGCCCAAGAGGCTGCTCTCCAGGCCGCCGTCGAACACGGCTACTACGAATCACCCCGCGAGGTCGATGTCGGCGAGCTCGCCGAGCATCTCGACGTGCCACGGTCAACACTCACCTACCGACTCCGTCGGGCGGAAGAACATTTGGCGAAGCAACATGTCGCCGGAGAGCGGGTAGCGGAAGAACGGCTGGCATCCCACTGAGGGCCGTAGTTGGAATATTCCAACAAAGACATATCGAACTCCCGCTCCTACCGTGACGTGATGACAGAGAATCCGGACGCAGCAGGAGGAACGAGCGGCGGCGGACAGCGACGTGAGCTGACCGCCCGCCTCGCCGTTCCCGAGATGGACTGTCCCTCTTGCGCCCAAAAGGTGGACAAGAGCCTCCAGCGTGTCGACGGCATTACTGACGCCACGCTCCAGCCGACCACCGGCACGGCCAACGTCACGTACGACCCTAATCGGACTAGCGAAGCCGACGTAATCAAGGCGATTGAAGGCGCCGGCTACGAGGTCGTCGGGGGCTCGGACGCTGAGGGCGATGATGAGGACAACCAAGCGACCGACGGCGCCGACATCGCGCCACCATCGGAGGTCTGGACGAGTCCTCGCGCGAAGAAGACGTGGCTCGGCGCGGCGTTCCTCACCGTCGGGCTCCTCTTCGAGTTCTTCCTCGCAGGACAGAACATCGCCATCGCAAGTGTCCTCGAGTACCCGCTCCACATCGCAGATGTCCTGTTCCTCGGCGCCGTCGCGGCCAGTGGCATCCCGGTCGTCCGTAGCGGGTACTACTCCGCGAAGAACCGGAGTCTGGACATCGACCTGCTAATGGGGACGGCCATCATCGCCGCGACCGGTATCGGCTACTTCGTCGAGGCCGCCACGCTGGCCGTCCTGTTCAGCATCGCCGAGCTGCTCGAGGACTATGCGATGGACAGGGCACGGGACTCCCTGCGCGAGCTGATGGAACTCTCGCCCGACGAGGCGACCGTCCTTCGCGATGGTGAGGAAGTCACGGTGCCCGCCGAGGAGGTGGAGGTGGGCGAGACCGTGGTTGTTCGCCCCGGTGACAAGATTCCGCTCGACGGGACGGTCATCGAAGGCGAGAGTGCAGTCGACCAGTCGCCGATCACGGGCGAGAGCGTCCCCGTCGACAAGGCTGCCGGCGACGAAGTGTACGCGGGCAGCATCAACGAGGAAGGATACCTCGAGTTCGAGGCCACTTCGGCCGCCTCGGAGTCGACGCTCTCGCAGATCATCGAGATGGTCCAGGGCGCACAGGCGAATAAGACCGAGTCTGAGCAGTTCGTCGACCGCTTCTCCGGCTACTACACACCCCTCGTCGTCGTGCTGGCAATCCTGACCGCCGCTATCCCGCCGCTGGTTATCGCTGATCCGGTGTCGGTGGACCTAGCCGGTTACGGGTTCACCTTCGCGGGCGACTGGCAGGCGTGGTTCATTCGGGGGCTTACTCTGCTGGTGATCGCCTGCCCGTGTGCGTTTGTCATCTCGACCCCAGTCTCCGTGGTGTCGGGGATCACCAGTGCCGCGAAGAACGGTGTCCTCATCAAAGGCGGCAACCACCTCGAAGCGATGGGCGAGGTGGACGCCATCGCCCTCGACAAGACTGGTACCCTCACCAAGGGCGAACTCGCGGTCACGGACGTCGTAGCGCTTGGCGGTACGAACGACGAGACGGTACTCCAGCACGCGGCTGCACTCGAGCAGCGAAGCGAACACCCAATCGCCGAGGCGATACTCGAACGCGCCGAAAAGGATGCCGGCGATGACGTGCCGAGTATCGAGAAATTCGAGAGCATCACCGGAAAGGGGATCAGCGCAGACATCGACGGCGAGACGTACTATGCAGGCAAGCCCGCCCTCTTCGAGGAGTTGGGTTTCGACCTGTCGCACGCCCACCTCCGTGCCGACGGCGGCGCAGTCGCCGAAGTGGCCCACGAGCAGTGCGAACGCGAGGACTGTGCCGACCTCGAGGACGGCGCGATCTCGCGGTTCGAGAATGAGGGGAAGACGGTCGTCCTCGTCGGCACGGATACCGAATTGATCGGCATTATCGCCATTGCCGACGAGGTGCGGCCGGCCGCCGAACGGGCGGTCGCACGGCTGCACGAACTCGGCGTCGCGCACGTCGTGATGCTGACCGGCGACAACGAGGGGACGGCCCGTGCGATCGCCGAACAGGTCGGCGTCGACGAGTATCGCGCAGAACTATTGCCCGACGAGAAGGTCGATGCCGTGGAGGCGTTACAGGCGGAGTACGGCGACGTGGCGATGGTCGGCGACGGCATCAACGACGCGCCCGCGCTGGCGACCGCTGAGGTCGGCATCGCGATGGGCGCGGCCGGAACGGACACCGCAATCGAGACCGCCGACATCGCGCTGATGGGCGACGACATCAGCAAGCTGCCGTATCTCTACGGGCTGTCGCACACGGCGAACGGCGTGATCCGCCAGAACATCTGGTCGAGCCTCGGCGTGAAGGCCCTGCTTGCACTCGGCGTCCCGCTGGGACTGGTGAGCGTCGCGGTCGCGGTCATCGTCGGCGACATGGGGATGAGCCTCGGCGTCACCGGGAACGCGATGCGGTTGTCACGAATCGCGCCTGAACGCATGGACAGTAAGACTGGCCAAGAAACGGGTGCCTGAACCCATGAACACTAGCGAGGAAGGCAGTGCCACCTTATGCAGAACTGTACCACTCGTCGAACGCGAGAGCAACGAGCTCTCTGAACCCCTTCGGGCAGGTCCAACTGCTCGAATCCCGTCTCCCGAGAACGGGGACAAGAATAACCGTTACTCCGTTTGAAGTATTCCACAATAATGAACCCCTTCAATGCGATCCGCGAGTTCGAAGCCGATGGAACGACCTACAAGATGGCCGACCTCACCGTCCTCGAAGAGGAAGGCCTCTGTGAACTTGATAAACTCCCGGTTAGCATCCGTGTCATGCTCGAATCCGTCCTCCGAAACGCCGATGGGGAGGACATTACCGAGGACGACATCCGTGACCTCGCTGGCTGGCAACCGGACGTTTCCGACGCCGACATTCCGTTCCAGCCGTCCCGGGTCATCCTCCAGGACCTCACAGGCGTCCCTGCCGTCGTAGACCTCGCGGCGCTCCGGTCGGCCGTCGACCGCAAGGACCGCGACCCAACTCTCGTCGAACCCGAGGTGCCCATCGACCTCGTGATCGACCACAGCGTCCAAGTGGACTACTTCGGTAGCGAGGACGCCTACGAGAAGAACGTCGAACTGGAGTACGAGCGCAACAGCGAACGGTACCGGGCACTGAAGTGGGCGCAAAACGCCTTCGACGACTTCAGCGTCGTCCCACCTGGAACGGGAATTGTTCACCAGGTGAACCTAGAGTATCTCGGGCAGGTCGTCCACGAACGCGAGCAGAACGGCGAGAACTGGCTGCTTCCGGACACGCTCGTCGGCACGGACAGTCACACGCCGATGATCGGCGGCATCGGCGTCGTCGGCTGGGGCGTCGGTGGCATCGAGGCCGAAGCCGCGATGCTCGGCCAGCCCATCACGATGAACCTCCCCGAAGTCGTCGGCGTCAAACTTACGGGTGAACTCCCCGAGGGTGCGACAGCGACCGACCTCGTACTGCACGTCACCGAACTGCTCCGGGACGTCGGCGTCGTCGACCGATTCGTCGAGTTCTACGGCCCCGCCGTGGAGACGCTGACCGTCCCTGACCGGGCGACCATCGCCAATATGGCCCCCGAGCAGGGCTCGACCATCAGCATGTTCCCCGTCGACGAGGCCACCCTCGACTACCTCGAACTGACGGGCCGCGACGAGAAACACATCGAACTCGTCCGGAACTACCTGGACGCCCAGGGGTTGTTCGGCGAGCAGAATCCCGAATACACCGAGACAGTCGAACTGGACCTCTCGACAGTCACTCCAAGCCTCGCCGGCCCCAAGAAGCCCCAGTCCCGCGTCGAGATGGGTGACATGCGGGGCCACTTCCGGGAGTTACTCCACGGCGAGTTCGAAGAAGCCCTCGATGAAATCGATGAGGAGGCGCTGGCCCGGTGGCTCGGAGAGGGCGGCAACACCCAGGCCGAGTTGACCGGAGAACCAACCGACGCCGAACGAACTGACGGCGGCGTTCAACAAGCGGGCGACACTGAAAAACAGAATCTGGGACCCCTCACGAAGCGCGCTACAGTGAACCTCGACGGCAACGAAATCGAGATCGGGCACGGGAGCGTCGTCGTTAGCGCCATCACCAGCTGTACGAACACGTCAAATCCGTCCGTGATGCTGGCAGCCGGGCTCCTGGCGAAGAACGCCGTCGAGCGCGGCCTCGACGTCCCGGACTACGTCAAGACCAGCCTCGCACCCGGCAGCCGCGTCGTCACCCAGTACCTCGAAGCATCGGGACTCTTGCCGTACCTCGAAGACCTGGGTTACAACGTCGTGGGCTACGGCTGTACGACCTGCATCGGAAACGCAGGGCCACTCCCCGAACCGATTGAGACCGCGATCGACGAACACGACCTCTGGACGACGAGCGTACTCTCCGGGAATCGGAACTTCGAGGCACGCATCCATCCAAAAGTGCGGGCGAACTACCTCGCCAGCCCACCGCTGGTGGTGGCATACGGGCTGGCCGGTCGGATGGACATCGATCTGGAGCACGACCCGCTGGGGTACGACGAGGACGGCAACCCGGTCTATCTGTCGGACCTCTGGCCGGACAGCGACGAGATCCACGAAGCCGTCCACGACTTCGTCGACCCGTCGATGTTCGAGGAG
This sequence comes from Natrinema versiforme, assembly GCF_005576615.1. Taxonomy (NCBI): domain Archaea; kingdom Methanobacteriati; phylum Methanobacteriota; class Halobacteria; order Halobacteriales; family Natrialbaceae; genus Natrinema; species Natrinema versiforme. The sequence goes on along the minus strand of NZ_CP040331.1, from coordinate 83,138 downwards.
AAGTACGCCTCCGTGTTCGAGGGCGACGAACGATGGGAGGCGTTGGATGCGCCGACTGGCGAGGTCTACGAGTGGGACGAGGACTCGACGTACATCCGGGAACCGCCGTTTTTCAAGGACTTCCCACTGGAGAAACCTAGCGTCTCCAACGTCGAGGATGCACGGTGTCTGTTGACACTGGGTGATACGGTGACGACCGACCACATCAGCCCCGCAGGACCGTTCGGCTCGGACCTCCCCGCCGGGCAGTGGCTGATGGACCACGGTGTCGAGCCTCACGAGTTCAACACGTACGGTGCCCGCCGGGGCAACCACGAGGTGATGATGCGGGGGACGTTCGCCAACGTCCGCATCGAGAACCAGATGCTCGACGACGTCGAAGGCGGCTACACGATTCACCAGCCGACGGACGAGCAGACGACCGTGTTCGAGGCCAGCCAGCGCTACCACGAGGAGGGGACGCCCCTCGTCGTGATGGCGGGCGAGGAGTTCGGAACCGGCTCGAGTCGTGACTGGGCGGCGAAGGGAACCGACCTCCTCGGCGTTCGCGCAACCATCGCCGAGAGCTACGAGCGCATCTACCGGGACAATCTCGTCGGGATGGGCGTGCTGCCGTTGCAGTTCCAGGACGGCGACTCGTGTGAAGCGCTCGGACTAGACGGGTCAGAAGTCTTCGCTATCTACGGGTTGGACGACGGGCTGGAGCCGATGGCCGAGTTGACGGTGACTGCGGAGCGGTCGGACGGGTCGTCGGTCGAGTTCCCGGTGACGGCCCAGGTCGGGACGCCCGCCGGTGTGCGATATGTTGAACACGGCGGTATCCTGCACTACGTGCTTCGGCAACTTCTGACCGACTCGTGACGCGTTCCGGGTGAAATCGCGTAGGATCGACTGCTTTCAGGTATCTGGTTTTGTATTTGGAACTACTTAGAATCGAAAACAGCAGTACTGTGTTGAGGAGAAGTCCGATTTGGTTGCGATCCTCATTTCATTCCAAACACATTCAGCCGTAAAAGTTCCCTTCTGTTCTAATCAATCACACACCCAATATAGCTCAAGCCACTCATACTACGTTCAGCCATTCACACAGCCTCAGATGCCAATCATCAGTTATGAGTTCTCATGAGAGCCGTGTTTGTTATTGCACCGGCGATGGGTGCCGGCGCAGCTGGAGCGAGCGAGCAATCACTCCCGGTGCGTCGGCGTTTCGAGGTGTTCGAGATGCACATGGTAATTTACGCTCTGGTAGAAGAATCGACCCACGACGACGCACTGGCCACCGGAAATTCGGTGTTCGACCGCCTGGTCGGCGCGGACCCACATGCCGGCGCCGTCTTCGACTACTACGTCACGTTCGACGAGGAGGACACGTCCGTTGCGGGGAAGGCGCGATGGGGTGAGCTCCCGACTGCAGCCCCCGTCGACTCCGACGACGGCCAGGATCTCCTCGAGCGTGGCTGGGAGGCGACGAAGGAAGAGTTCGAGCGCAATCTCAACCGGGTGAAAGAGGCCATCGACGAGCTCTCCGACGAGGAGATCATGCGTGACGAGGACCTCGCCCGGCACGCCTTCCACAAGGTCGGTGCGTACGACGGCCCGACGATCTTCCTGTACACCAAACACGGAACCGGCATTCGCCACCGTGGACAGCTGGATCGACTCCTCGAGGAGAGTGAAGAGCTCTGGATCGTGCCCGCTGACGTCCACTTCTAACCAATGCCTCCCATCACCAACTGGCGACGCGAGAGCCGCTCGCCGACGCTTGCGTATCGGAACACCGAGACCGGTGCGCGAGCCGTGCTGCATCGTGCGCCGGACTCCTACCGGCACAAGTGGCGCGGGGTGATTCTCGTCGACGGCTACCCGGTCTGGTCGCGGGGATACGAGACGAAGGATGCGACATCGTTCCGTGACGAGCTCCGGGAGCGGCCCGCACCGGACCTTAACTGCCCGGAGTGTCCGAACGACGACGTTCGCGTCGGCGAGAAGGCGGCAGACGGGGCGAAGGTCCAGCGGTGGTACGACTGCCCCGACTGTGGATACGAAGCTCCTTCCCGCATCGTTTACGGCGCCGAGCGGTGAGCGGGGTGAATCCGCATTGTGTGCTGTTTTTCGGCCGGGCACGAGGGGTGGCCCGGTACGACCGGGTCAGTCCAACAATGAGTCTCGAAGTACGTGACCGACACAGTGAGGCACTGTTCGAGTTCCTCTGGTGTCCCGTCTGCGGGAAGGAGGTCTTCACGCACATCCCCTTCGAGGGGGTGTTCTGCAAGAACTGCAACACCCAGGTCGAACTCCAGGAATCCCGCGAGACACGCGGCTACGAGGAGGCCGTGCTCGCCTGCTTCGATTCTACCACCACCTGGAACCTCCACGTCGACGAGAAACTGCGGCGCGACCTGCCTGATGGGTCGGCACGCGTGAAGATTCTCGGCGCACCGGGTGCCTACAAGGTCGACTGGTGGAGTCCAGAGCCGGGTGAGGACTGGGAGCCTGTCGAGCGCGGCGAGTTCGACGACGTCGAGGAACCTGACGAGGTGGGGCATTTAGCGTAGGGACTCCCCAGAATTCAGCTCGGTAGTCGATCGGGTGAACTCCGTTGTCGAAGAGGTCGTATACGCTGTCTCAGCCACTATTCGGTCAATTAGTCCGTCGCGGAATAGTTGTCGTGTCATTCGTCTTTAGATAAGACACACAACCCGATTGCGTAGCGGTAGCAAGTGTCTCTTGCAGGCTCGATTGTTGCGTGTAGATCCTCTGTACCCCTTTGAGCCGTCGTTCCAATAGTGACGATGGCGAGTAATCGAGGTACTCGCCGGATTCGTGGAGGGGAACTGGGCATTTGACCGGAAGGTCGCCGCCCACCGTTCTGGCAGAAACACGATCTCATCGTCCGTCTGTTCGGTGGCTAGATCCAACAGATCACAACTCACCATCAGCGACAGCAACGGTGCGTACAGCAGGATTTCCACAACATCCTGATTGCTCGTATCGAACTCGTCCAATACGTACTGCGTCTGCAGCTCACGGAATAGCAATTCCCTCTCCAATCGACACCGGTAGAGCGTTGCTAGATCCGTCGATAGAAACTCCTCTCGCGTCAGAATTGTGATTACAAATGGCAGTCATCGGTGTCCGCGACAAGGACATCGACGACGCGGAACCGCTTCGTATCCAGCGACCGGGTCCCATTTTACGACCCACGCGTAAACTCGGCTTCAACCTCCACGTCGATGTACGTCCGCGAGAGGTCATCGACTACATCTTGAATCTGCTGCCTTCCAAGAAAATGGCGTAGCCGCGCCATTCCGTGATTCCTGCGACGACGAACGTAGCCTAGACGAACCCGCCAGCGATAGTCGCACCGACGTCGAGAACAGCAAAGATACCGCCGCCCACCATCCCTCCAACGGGGAACGATATCGCCTCAATCAGCCCGACTTCGTCGGAACGCATGTGACGGTTCTCCGGTGGGAGCCCGCGGAAGGGCGTTATCCAACCTCGCCGAGCCCTGCATCAGCGCGAGAATCTGCAGGAAGTCGTCTCCAGAGACGAGTCCGAGAACCTGCCCTAAGTACTCGACCAGCACGCAATGTGCGTCGGATTCACCGAGCTTCCGAAACAGCTTGAACGCATCATCGTCGCTGGAGATCGTCGGTGGGTCCTCGGTCATCACGTCATCAACCTTCGTCTCCGGACTGATCATCTCCGGGAGCGTCTGGATGTTCGCGAGCGTGACGACGCCTAGCACCGTCCCGGACTGATCGACGACCACGTATTCGGTTCGGCGGTCGCGCAACATCCGATCAATCAGTGCCTGGACCGATGTTCCGGCACGCACAGTTGGCAGTTCTGGGCGAATCAGATCGCGGACTCGGACACCACTCAGTAATTCCTGCGTCATGACGATCGTCGCCTCGGAGCGAGCAGCGAGGAAGACGAATCCGGCAATCAGCAGCAGCAGAATATCCAGGGTAAAGATACCGACGAGGGCGAGGAGGATCGCCACGACCGTCGCGACTTGCACTGCACGCTGGGTTGCCTCCACGAACGGCCGCGAGCGAGCAAGCAGGGCCCGCAGGATGCGCCCGCCGTCCATTGGGAACGCCGGCAGCAGATTGAACAGCGCCAGCCCCACGTTCGTCAGTCCGAACCAGCCGAAGACAAAGCCGGCCACGGGGGCCGACGGTGGCATCACCTGAAGGAGCACGTATCCAAGAGCGCCGAGCAGCAGGCTCGTGATTGGGCCGGCGATAGCGATCCAGAACTCCTTGCGCCATTCCGTGGGAAGATCCTCGATATGAGCGACCCCTCCGAACAGCCACAGCGTGATCGAGCGGATCGTGAGATCGTATCGGAGCGCGACCCACGCATGGCCGAGTTCGTGGATTGCGACGCCCACGAACAGGCTCACCGGCCCAGCAATTCCGATCAGCCAGGGTGTCGAACCCGACAGCAACGTGTCCGGCGTTATCGACAGTGGCGAGATGGCGTTAATTATCCCCGTCCACGCTTCGATATACTGGGGACTAGTGAGTTGCCACGCGAGGAACGGGAGGATCACGAGCAGTGAGACGTGAATCTCGATTGGGATGCCCATCACCGTCGCGATCCTGTATTTGCTGCGCATGGCTACTGGAACTCCGCTGGAGCAGTCTGTTCGTCAGACGATTCGCCACCCAGATCGTCGACGAGTTCCTCGTAGAACTCGTGCATGTCTTTCGTGACCGATGGTTTGACTTTCCGAACAGCTTGTTCGAAGTGCTCCGCTTCGATTATGATCTCGTCAGCGGCCTCGTCGAGTTCTTCGGGCGATTCGACCCCGTCGCGTTCGATTGCCGTCACGGCCTCGTCCAGCGCAAGCATGCTCGCTTCTCGAACGATACCCTCGATATCGCCGCCCGTGTACCCTTCTGTGTTCTCCGCAAGAGTGTCCAGATCGACATCGTCAGCGAGCGGCATCTCTCGTGTGTGCACGCCGAAAATTTCTCGCCTGGCCTCGTCGTCTGGAATTGGGACATAGATGTTTTTCTCCAATCGACCGGGCCGAAGGAGTGCCCTATCGATAATGTCTGGCCGGTTGGTTGCACCCAGGACGAAGACGCCCCGTAACTCCTCGATCCCGTCGAGTTCGGTCAGCAGCTGTGAGACGACTCGTTCGGTCACCTACGAGTCGAACGACTCGCCGCGTTCGGGGGCGATTGCATCGACCTCGTCGAAGAAGATAATCGTCGGGGCGTTCTGTCGGGCCCGCTGGAAGACCTCTCGAACGCCTCGTTCCGATTCGCCGACGTACTTGTTGAGGAGCTCAGGTCCTTTGACCGAGATGAAATTCACGTTACTCGCGTTCGCAACTGCCCGTGCGAGGAGCGTCTTCCCCGTCCCGGGCGGCCCGTACAGAAGAATTCCTCTCGGTGCCTCGGTGTGAATCTTCTCGAACATCCGCGGGTACGAGAGCGGCCACTCGACCGACCGGACGAGCTCGTGTTGGACCGACTCGAGCCCGCCGACATCCTCGTAGGTGACGTCCGGGACCTCCACGAACACCTCCCGCATCGCGCTCGGTTCGACGTTCTGTAAGGCCGCCTCGAAGTCGTCCCTCGCGACCTCGATCTCCTCGAGAACGTCCGGTTCGATGTGGTCGGTTTCGATGTCGATCTCCTCCTGGACACGCCGCAACGCGTGCATCGCGGCTTCCTTTGCGAACGATTCGATGTCGGCCCCCACAAATCCGTACGTCCGGTCAGCATACCCTTCCAGGTCAACATCGTCCGCAATCGGCATATCCCGCGTGTGAATCTGAAGGATTTCGAGGCGTCCATCCCGGTCGGGAGCGCCGATCTCGATCTCGCGGTCGAAGCGCCCGCCGCGTCTGAGTGCTGGGTCGATCGCATCGACACGATTGGTCGCGCCGATGACGATGACGTCACCGCGGGCTTCGAGGCCGTCCATCAACGAAAGCAGTTGCGCCACGACGCGTCGCTCCGTCTCTCCGGTGACTTCGTCCCTCGACGGCGCAATCGAGTCGAGTTCGTCGATGAAGACAATCGCAGGCGTGTCCTCTTGCGCTTCGTCGAAAATTTCGCGGAGTTGTTCTTCGGATTCGCCGTAGTACCGCGACATGATCTCCGGCCCCGACAACGAAAAGAAGCTGGCGTCGATTTCATTCGCGACGGCCTTCGCAATCAGAGTCTTGCCAGTTCCGGGCGGCCCATGGAGTAATACACCCTTGGGCGGGACAATGCCGAGGCGACGGAACAGTTCCGGATGCCGCATCGGCAGTTCGATCATCTCCCGGATGAGTCCGAGCTCCCGCTCGAGTCCACCCACGTCCTCGTAGGTGACATCCGGGAGTTCGGAGCGCTCCCCCTCGAGATCTTCCTCGGTAATTGGCTGGTCGCGAACCTCCAAGGTCGTTTGTTTGGTCACGAGAACGGGACCCGTTGGAGTCGTCTGCGTGACGATAAAGACGAACGGTTGGCCGAGCAATCGAAGGTGGATCGTGTCGCCACGAACGACGGGTCGGTTGAGGAGATGACGCTTCAGATACGGCTCTGCCCCACGCAGAATGATGCGCTCGGGGAGCGCAACCGTGATCGAAGTAGCTTCTTCCGGATCTACCTCTGTCACTTCGACGTAGTCGTCGATATCTACGTCCGCGTTTGCCCGAGTGTTTCCGTCGATTCGGATAACGTCCTCGGGATCGGTTTCGTATGCTGGTCGGACCGTCGCAACGGTGCGTCGACGACCGGTTATCTGGACGACGTCATCCGGTTGAACGCCTAATTCGTCACGGGTCTGTTGGCCGAGGCGGGCAATTCCACGGCCGGTATCTTCCGGCGCTAATCCCTGGACACGGAGCTCAATAGGCATGATTGGTTTCGGGGTCTGTATGGTTCTGCAATCAGAACCCCATGTTAGTGTTTGTCACAGGGGTAGATAGCGGTAGAGGTTGCTGTGGCTACCCAGTTATCAAGAAGACAGTGAACGCTCCGAAGCGTTGCCAGAGACGTTCAACGCTCGGAACCTAGTAGCCACAGCATGCCCGCCCGGTTGTCGGAAAGATGATTTGATGGCACACCTTCATGGGTGCCCTTGTGGTCCTTCGATTCGCGGATATGGAGAGTTACTCGATTTCTATTTCCCTGCTTTCCATCTCTGGCGTCTCAGATTTTGGCAGGGTGACTGTGAGTACCCCGTTTCGATAGTTCGCAGTAACCCGATCGGCATCGATCTCTTCCGGAAATCGGACGGATTCGACTAACGCTCGTTGCTCGCGTTCACTCCGAAGGTAACTCCCCTCCCCTTCACCCTCGTACTCCTCATGCCGGGCCGTAATGAAGAGAACGTTATCCCGGACGCGAAGGGTAATCTCCTCCTTGTCGAACCCGGGAACATCTGCAGATACTTCGTACTCATCCCCCTTGTCAACGAGATCGATATCCGCCTCCCGTAACTGGCGAGTCAGTCGGTCAAGCATTCAATTCACCTCGATTGGCCGGACGCGTTCGGTACTCCGTGTGTTCATTGCTTCTCGTGGGGCATGCTCCCCATGCACTATTCCCCGTGTGAATAGTTAGCATTGCGGGTTGCTCTGACTACCCAGTTATCCGCCGATATGATCATCGGTGACGAGGTCACCTCGTGGTCTCCAAGGCGTTTGTGACGAGTTTTTCGACGCCGCTCCGAATGCGTTTCGAGCACGCCTGCGAGCTGATTCCGAGTTCGTCCCCGATCTCATCAAGCGTGACATCGCTCGGTGACTTGAAGTACCCGTGGTCGGCAGCTACTGCGAGAGCCGTACGCTGTTTCGAAGTTAATCCAAAATCCCCGCCATCCTCGTTCGTACTAGAAAGATGATAAACATGTCTGACTTGAATGTTAATTTCGTTGTCTACACAGAAGTCAAAGAATTTTCCCAACTCCTTTCTGTCGCTGAAGAGCGTTTGAAGCTTCCACGTAGTATCCCCACTCGCTTGGAGCAAAACCCCATCTGATTCGAGAATACCGGAGAATATGTTTGTCTCTTCGCTCGACTGAATTCGATAGAGAACGTGGTCCCCGATCTGATCGATCCGTTTGAGACTCTTGATACACTGGTACCCTCGGAGTGTCTCCTCGAATCGGACTGCATCGTCGTCTTCAGCCCAAAAATATGGAGCGGCACCCTTCTGTATCGGGACTACCTGTTTGAGTTCGACGTGCCTTGGGGAGTTTCGAGAGAGAACTTCCCCGAAGTGAAACTCCTCCGACGAAAGTGTGAACTCGGCCAAGACGCTCATAGTCTACCTTGGTGGCTGTGACGATAATAGGTTCGTATAGCTTCTCTGAGATGAAACACCATCCAAGTCGTACATTCCGTGATGAGGACCATGACAAGGAACAATCCCACTACTAGGTGGGTGTCGTAGATTCGCTGGGTGTTCGATCACTACTCTGCCAGCGACGCAGTCGGATTGCGAGCGCGAGCAATAACACGCCAAAGATGATCGCGTAGGCGGCAATCAGCCAGACTACCGCGAGGGCCCCGGGGACAGGAAAGAAGACGAGGAGAAGCCCGAAGATCACGGACGCGACGCCGCTCAGTGCAAGCCACCACTCGCTTTCGAGTTCCCGGCGGAGTTTAACCGCCGCGTACAGCTCAAGGGCTCCACTTATCAGGGCCCACGCAGCGATAACGTACAATAGTGCCACTGCCGTAATATTTGGCCACAGAAAGGCAACGATCCCCGCGATGACGCCGAGAATTCCTTCAAGCAGAAACGGCCACGCAGTATCGCGATTTTTGGAGGCCCGGTACGCACTTACAAAGGCGAACACACCATCCACGATGGCGTACGCCCCGAACAGGACCACTAGTACGAATAGTGTGAGACCCGGCCAGATGAACGCCAGTATACCAAATACAATCGCCAGGGCTCCTCGGAGCGCAACCAGCCACCAGTTCTCTCCCGTGACAGTGAGTATACTTTCTGGAGTGTGGCTCTCTGTAGCGTGGCTCATTTGACCTGCACCTATCCATGGTAACGGCTTGCAAGCGCAAAAAGCGCGAAGTTGCTGAGACAACCTATTTTTACCGTTTAAATGCCCCCGCTTTGGGGTATGCTGATCGAACTCGCCAAACCAGTAATATAAGATGTTTTGTCCAGCCGTTCACCGGTGCACTATTTCTTCCATCTAAGTCACGGAAATTGCTCACCGTTGACCAAGAATTGTATCGGGGGTTGCAGCGCCGATCATGCAGAAGTTGGCGCTCATACTGATGGCTCTGAGGGCCACTGCGTTCGTCATACCGAATGTTGTCGGAGCAGCGACGGACAGCGCTATTCTCTGTATTCCACGAATAGGCGGTGAGCACGACCAAACGTAAATGGGAGGAGCTCCGATGTAATCGGCCTACGACGCCTTCTGGGGGATGTTTTACCTAGTATCGCGGCCAACGTCTACAGGTTATGGTCGCCACGGAATCGGTTGTCTCGTTGCTGGTCATCTTTGCCCTGTCACTGCTGATCGTCCGGATCGGGTCGATCGCACTTCGGATGACGGGGCTGTCTCCGGATATCGCCTCGTTTCAATCGACGTCGGCGTTCTCCGGTGCGGGATATACGACAGAAGAGGCGGAACAGACAGTGGCGACACCGGAACGGCGGAAAATCATCAAGGCGCTCATCCGGCTCGGGAGCGTGGGGTTAGTAAGCGTCATCGCGTCACTTGTCCTCTCGTTCACCGATGCTCAGGGGGGAAATGCTTTCAACCTCGTCTACATCCTTACCGGGGTCATTCTACTCGTCCTCGCCGCGCGTAGCGAGTGGTTGAATCGATTGCTGACTCCGTTCATCGAATGGTCACTCGAACGGACGACGGACCTTGAACTTCGAGATTATACAGAAATGCTCGGTTTCCAGCAAGAGTACCGGGTTGCGGAAATCGACGTAGAGGAGGACGACTGGCTCGCCTACGAAACACCTGATTCGTGTGACCTCAACGATGAAGGTGTCCTCCTGCTCGGCATCTTACGGGAGGGGGCGTACATTGGAGCACCCGGTCCAGACACCGAGATCGAGCCCGGGGACACGGTCATTCTCTACGGAAAGGAAGATCGATTGATGGAGCTCTCAGAGCGCGTCGCGGGTGACGAGGCAGCCCACCAAGAGGCCATCGAAGACCACGAAGAAGAGTTGGAAGAGCAGGAGCGACGGACGAACGGCTGATTATCCCCGAGCCCCCTTCCTGTGTCCTCGCTACCGTTGATCACCCGCGTCATCCGTGATTCAATCGATTGGGATCTCCCTTCGACATAACGCTGATCGACTGATTGCCTCCTCCAAACCGGACTCCACCCACGGAGACGAGTCGTTCCTTATCTCTACACTCCACGAAGGGAGCACTATGCCGAGATCACACCCGTTCAGAATCAGCGACTTCGTTCAGCAGATCGTCGGCGGTCTCTTCGTCGCTAGCCCACTCGTGCTAACCGAAGAGACGTGGCGCCTCGCGGATGGGATGCAAATTCAGCATATTATGCTGACGACCGCCATCGTGTTCGTGGTCGGCTACGCGCTCCTCTACGAGACTGATAGCCAGCACAACATCGGGTCGGATAGTGACGCTGGCATCGGCGGAGTGATCCCTCGCCGATTCGTCTCGCTCATGCTTGTGGCGTACCTGTCGGTCGGACTCCTCGCATTCGCCTTCGCCGCTCCCTCGACGTTCGAGGAAACGCCTCTTGAGACGCTCAGGGCCGTCAGCATATGTGCGATCTTTAGTATGATCGGTGCCGCGACCGCCGACACGATTCTCGGACAGGGCTGAGGAATCGCTAGCTCCGCTAGTAGCGACCCCAATCACTTTTACCTATGCTAGCAAAGAACAAGACGAACTACTACCTGTACTGTACCGGTGGTGGAAAGCCGAGGAATCCAAGGAGAATCCGACGCGAGGTCGTGGATCCATGATAACAGAGGTTGACGTTTCCGTACCCGCAGAATCATTCGCACTCGGGCAACTCCTCCGCGAGCACCCAGACGCGACTGTCGAACTCGAACGGCGGGTGCCGCTCGGGGAGGGGACCGTCATCCCGCAGTTCTGGGTCACTGGTGTCGAGGAAACCGCGATCGAGGCTTCGTTTGAGGAGAGCCCACTGGTTGGGGGGTTCGAGCGGCTTTCCGGGTCTACGGAATCGACCTTGTACGAGGTGCAATGGGCCTCTGACGTGAACGGTCTCGTCCAGTCCCTCGTTGATGTCGGCGCGGATCTCCTGCAGGCTGAGGGGGCCGACGAGGACTGGGACTTCCGAATCCAGTTCAAGGACCATGCAGATCTGGCCGCATTTCGGCGGGTCCTCCGGGCCGAAGGCATTCCCCTCACACTCCACAAAATCTCTAATCCGACCGTGGTCGATGAAGAGCAGTTGCTCACCGCCGAGCAGTCAGATGCGCTCGTAACGGCGTACAAGGAGGGATACTTCGAGGTCCCACGAGGAATCGACCAAGCCGAACTAGCGGCCCTCCTCGGGATCAGCGACAGCTCACTCTCTCAACGCCTCCGCCGAGGGACCGCCCGCATCGTCCAAGATCTCTACGAAGGAGGGCGACTCCGTACCTGACGGGGACGCGAGACAAAGCGTCCAGATCTATCGAGAGGGCACCGTATCGACGGGGCAGATGACGCACCCAGTGTCGGTGTCGCCGGAGCACTCTTTTAAACGGTGCCGAAATCGAGAGCAATAACCATCCCCTCGGTCAACGAATGAGAGAATGAAGATGCGCGCCAAAGAGATAGCTACGACGATTCACGCTTCTACAGTCACAACCGAACGATGATACGGAAACAGATAGAAGGCTCACCAAGTGAAGCCGTCGTCACGGCGGTTGCCGAAGCCTTGGATGTGGACGAGTGTTCGTTATCACCACTCTACGACACCGTCGATCCCGACGCGCTGAATGCCCTGCTCCGACCGCAGCGCCCCGACGACGGTTGTGTGACGTTCAGTTGGGTAGGGTGTACTGTGAGTGTGGACACAGACGAAGTCATCGTCCGCCGAGATCAGACGGCGGAGATGGAGGAGGAGATCAACCCTCCGAGTGACCTCACGTCGCAACGGGAACTCCAAGAGAGACCTGCCGAGGACGCTGATTCGATCGACGTCCTGCACATCGATGACGACCCGCAGTTCACCGACCTGGTGAATGATATCTTGGAACAGATCGATCCTGACATCGAAGTCGTAACACGTAATTCGGTAAAAGAGGGATTGCTTCACCTAGAGTCGGAGGACATCGACTGCGTCCTGAGCGACTACGACATGCCAGATATGGACGGCCTGAAGTTCCTAGAGCAAATGCGAGCCCGCGGGCTCGAACGTCCATTCGTCCTCCTGACCGGGAAGGGCTCAGAGGAGATCGCCAGCGAGGCCATCAGCGTCGGAGCGTCTGACTACTTCCAGAAATCGGGCTCCATCGACCAGTTCGAGATCTTGGCCAACCGAATCCGGAACCTTGTCCAGAAGTCTCGATCGGAACAACGTGTGCAAGACGTGTACGAGGCGATCGACGTCGTCGACGAGGGAATCGGCCTCATCGACGCTGACGGCCGATTCGTCTACGTGAATCAGCGGTATGCCGAGATCCTGGGCTACGATCGGGAGGAGATGACGGGGAGACGCTGGACGATCCTGTACGAGGACGAAGAGGAAAGGACGGTCCTCGAACAAGAGGTGTTCCCCAACGTCCCAAACATGTGTTCAGACGGGGTCTGGACCGGCCAAACGGTGAAATGGCGGAAGGATGGCTCACGCGTCCGGACGGACCATCGATTGGCGTACACCCGGGACGGGATGATGGTCTGCCTGCTATCCAATCCGACCGACGTCAGTCACGATTACGACGGCCCAGTCGCAGAACAAGTGTAATATCCGAGTTATGTTGTTTTTGCGCCGGCGATGGGTGCCGGCGCACACGCGTCGGAGGTGATCGATGTCGACACGAAGTCAACTCCGATTCATCCAACGGAGCGAGACGGCAGACGAACAGTCGGAAACCGACCGCATCGCACAAATCTACCGCCACTCGGACGGGTATCCCGATAGCGTCCTCCGTGACCTTGTCCAGCTGAAGCAGCTGCTCGACGAGACACGAACAGAGCGCGGGCCTGCATACGCCGCTGCCCAGTTCCTGTTCCTCGACACGCTCTCGACGATGACCCTCTACGTTGACGAAGGGCGTGATCGGAGCATCCACGCTGACCAACCCTCGGATCTCCTCGAGCCGGACAATATGGAGCACCTCGACCAGCCGATGTTCCTGCTCGGACACGGCGTCGAGAACCCAGCCGACGGCATTCACGGCGACGAGGAGTACCTCTACGTCGTCGAGCTCCCGACCCGGAACCCGTTCGAGGAGCCGTCCGAGTGGACCGTCAAGGTGAGTGGTCACTCCGCCTTCCCGCGCTGGGATGGTCCGACCGAGGAAGCCTTCGATCGGGCTAGCTGGCAGTTCCACGGCCCGCTTGAGCAGGCGCTCGAAGAGCTGGTCGCTGAGCCGGCGTGAACGCTTAGCCCGCTCAGATGATGCCGCCGATGACGAGTAGTCCGACGACGACCAGCAGCGTCGCGACAACGCTTCCCCCGGCCAGCCACTTGTTCTCCATCGCCTTCTCGTGAAGCGGCATCTCGGCGTACTCCTCGCGGAACGCCTCGAGATTTTCCTCGTTGTAGAAGTACTTCGTCTTCAGCGCAAACCGTTCCGTCACCGCACAGCCGGTACAGATCGGCTCGCCTTCCAGCCGCTCCGTTTTGATGTGGCTGGTGCAGGCGATGGCCCCGCAGTTCGGACAGTAGGTGTACGTCTCGTCGACGCCGCTCGTGTCACAGTGGACGCACCGATGGACGCCGCCCTCGGCGGTTACTCGTGACGGGCCTGCCGCGTAGTACTCGTAGGGATATGTGTACTCCTGGATGTCGGTCGTCTGTCGAACCTCGGGGAGGTACACTGATTCAATTGATTGGACGGAGATATCCGAGCGGTTCGGCTCACAGGTTTTGTTGTACGTGACGTTGTTGTCGCCGGTGTAGGTCACCGTCGTCGTGTGGTGCTGCTGGAGTCGCTCGACGGCCCACTCCTTGTACTCCGTTTGCGTCTGGCCGAACCGGCGCTCCTCGACGTCGTCGAACACCTCTCCGAACTGCTCGGCGTCGAGATCGACCGTCGCGTGGAGATTCTCGGTGACCAGCGTCGCGACGTCTTCGTCGACGACCTGTGGCTGCCCGCGTTCGGCGTGGGCAACGAATCGGGTCCGATCGTTGATCCGGTGAATGACGCCCACCGACGTCTCGAAGACAGCGTTCGTGTCCGCGGTGACCGCGACCACCGGGCGGAACGTCACCGACGAATGCGGTTCTGGAAGGTCGGCGACTTCAATGTTCTCGATGTCGCGGAACGCCTCCGTGACGGCCGCGTCGACGTCGGCGGCCGGGTCGTACGGACGGAGCGTCTCGTCGCAGAGTATCTCGATGCGCCCGTTGTAGAGGTCGAGGCCGATCTCGTCGGCGATCTCCCGGAGGTCCTCGCCGTCGAGCAGCTCGATTGGATGAGGGTCGTCGTTCTGCTGGAGGCGGTCGGCGTACTCCTGAGCAGGGTTCGTAAACCGGCCGGTCGTGACGACCATTCCGCGTTTCGGGCCGTCGAAGTCGAACGTCGCGATCGCCGAGTGAAGCTTCTGGACGACCGGCCGTCCGACCGTCCCCGTGTGCTTGCACTCGACGATGATCGCACGCCGCGTGCCGTCGACGACCTCCTCCATGATGACGTCGCGACCCTCGTCAGCCGTGCGGTCGGCCTGGCGGACGTTCTCGTAGCCGAGGTTGCGGAACACGTCCTCCATCACGTCCTCGAACTCGAACCCCGAGAGATCGTCCAGTACAGCCATCCTCAATTATGTGGACAGTACGTTGCAACTGCCAAATACGTTGCCGAACGCTACGCCGTCCTGTTTGGTGAATCCCTGAGAGGGTGCGGCCACGGTACCGGCAAGGCAGAGGTTACATCTGAATCCTCTGGAACCAGTCAGTCACTTCCGCCCTGACTTCCTCTCTCCGATCGTCTCGGATTGCCAGGTACACACCATCTCTCTCCAACCCACCCCGAGTAGAGAATCCCTCCCGTACGTCGGCATCGGGACAGCGATCTTCGATCGTTTGAAAACTACTCCCGACGCCATACCCACCATTCGTATTGAACGGGACCACAGTTTTCCCGCCTAAATCGTGTTCACTCAGAAAGGTCTTCATTGGCGGTGGCAATTGCATATCCCACGTCGGGGCACCGAAGAACACGGTGTCATACGCCTCGATATTCTCCATGTTACATTGGAGAGGCGGTGTATAGCCGGCTTCGTTCTCTTCGTCTACCTGGGATACGAGCGTGTCGTAATCTACGGGGTACGGTTCTGCCGGCAACACTTCGAACATCTCTCCACCCACTTCTTGCTGAATGATTTCAG
The DNA here is from genome assembly GCF_005576615.1 of Natrinema versiforme. Lineage (NCBI taxonomy): Archaea > Methanobacteriati > Methanobacteriota > Halobacteria > Halobacteriales > Natrialbaceae > Natrinema > Natrinema versiforme. The sequence continues at coordinate 67,640 of NZ_CP040331.1, read as the reverse complement.
CGACAGCCTGGGTGTTTTCCGTACGAGAGAAAAACACGATCAGCACGCTGTTCTCATCCGCAGTCTGGGAGGGGGTATTCTGCTCTTCCGTCTCGGACCCGCTCTGGTGTATGCATCCCGCAAGGAAGCCCCCTCCTGCCACTGCAGCTGCCCCTAGCAGTTTTCGACGACTCGTTCTATCGATCTCTGAATCGTTCGAAGTGCTTAGGGTATTCTCTCTCATTGTGGAGTGACTGAGTCCTCAGATCACCGAGCTCTAGTTGGCTTCCGACCCAGGGACAGGAGCGCCAGCAATCGGCAGGGGCTCGTACGGTTCTTCCAAGTACTCTATCTCTGAATCCGTCAGGTCGATATCGAGTGCTTCGACGGCTTGTTCGAGATGTTCGACGCTCGTGGTGCCGATGATCGGCGCATCAACGACGTCCTGGTGGAGTAACCACGCCAGCGAGAGCTGTGCCATCGTCACCCCCTTCTCCGCAGCGAGTTCCTCGACGCGCTCGTTGACGGCCGGTCCGCCGCCCATCCGGTACTCCTCGTGCGTCTCGGTGAGCTCTTCGCCGCGGGTCGTTGCCGTCATCTCTTCGTGGGGACGGGTGAGGTATCCTTGTGCGAGCGGACTCCATGGGATGACGCCGATGTCTTCTTTCTCGCAGAAGGGGAACATCTCCCGCTCGCCTTCGCGGTAGGCGAGGTTGTAGTGGTCCTGCATCGTCACGAACTGTTCGAGATCCAGGAGCTCGCTGGTGTACAGTGCCTCGGCGAACTGGTGAGTCCACATCGACGACGCGCCGATGTATCGAACCTTCCCGCGTCGTACTGCGTCATCAAGGGCACGCAGCGTTTGCTCGATGGGTGTCTCGTAGTCCCACCGGTGGATCTGGTAGAGGTCAACGGTATCCATCCCCAGTCGGTCTAACGAATTCTCCAGTTCCTGTTCGACAGTCTTCCGGGAGAGTCCCGACGCGTTCGGGTGTGGTTCGTCTGCATCGGAGAAGAGGTTCGTGGAGAAGTAGCATTTCGTGGCGACGACGTGTTCGTCGCGGTCGTACTCTCCGAGAACGTCCCCGATGATCTCCTCGGACTCCCCGTTCGAGTACGCGTTGGCCGTGTCGAAGAAGTTGATACCGAGGTCAATCGCGCGTTCGATGATCTCGCGCGAGCCCTCCTCGTCGAGCGTCCAGTCGTGCAAGTCGCTCACGCCGAAACTCATCCCGCCGAGACAGATGCGGCTGACCTCCATTCCGGTCGAACCGAGAGTAGTGTATTCCATGGTTATGGTTCTTCGAGGGCAGTTACTTCAGATCCGTCCGGTTCAGCCATGAAGGCGAGGTGGCTGAACGGCGAATCGGCATTCCGTGTGTTCCCGTGCCAGTGCTCTTCATCAGGCTCGAAGACGATCAGGTCGCCCTCCGAGACCTCACGTTCTCCGTTGCGGGTCGCGACGATTCCTTCGCCTTCAGTGACGTACAACACCTGTACGCCAGCATGCGTGTGGAATTTGGTTCGTTCTCCCGGTCGGAACGTAACTTCCACCGAGCGGACGGTATTCCCGTCGAACTCGCTCGAAACACCATCCGAAACGAGCGCCGTCGTCACTTGGGCCGGGTGATCGGATTCTTCTCTATCAGCGGACGGAACGTTTGTCACATCCATATTTTGTACGTATGCGAATTGCGGGTTTGATATCCAAGACTTCGATGCTATCTGGAAACCGTATTTAACTCCCGTCGTCTCTGAAGTGGCGAAGGGGATACCGGAGATCGCGTCTGAGAGACGGATAGGTCACGTAGAGAGAGCGCTCAGATCAGCTCACGTGTCCCGTTCAGCCTCCCCCAACCACTTCACCATCTCCGGGTCTCGGTGGTCGAAGAACTGGCTTTCTCCGTCGTCTAGTTCCGAAATCGTCTCCATTTCCTCCGTGGTGAGTTCGAAGTCGAAGACATCGAAATTCTCGGCGATCCGGTCGGCGTGAACCGACTTCGGAATAGCGACGATTTCGCGCTGGATGAGCCATCGAAGCACTACCTGTGCAGCGGATTTGCCGTGGCGGTCTCCGATCGTGGTCAACACGTCGTGTTCGAAGATGTCGTTCTGCCCTTCGGCGAACGGCCCCCACGACTCGTGTTGGATGTCCTGTTCCTCGAGGAATGCTGCATCCTCGATTCGCTGGTAGAAAGGATGTGTCTCGATCTGATTGACGGCTGGGACGACATCGTTGTGGACCATAAGGTCCATCACGCGGTCGGGATGGAAGTTGCTGACCCCGATCGCCCTGATCTTACCGTCCTCGTAGAGGTCTTCCATAGCCTGCCACGAACAGTGGACGTCGCCGTAGGGCTGATGAATCAGAAACAGGTCGAGGTAGTCGAGGCCCAGTCGGTCCAGCGACCGCTCGAACGCGTCCAAGGTGGCTTCGTAGCCAGTGTCCTGTACCCAGAGCTTCGACGTCACGAACACCTCGTCTCGCGGCACGTCGCTCTTCTGGATTGCCCGCCCGACCGCCTCCTCGTTCTCATACGACGCCGCGGTATCGATGAGTCGATACCCCGTATCGAGTGCTTCCGAGACACTGCGTTCACACTCGTCGAGATCCTCAATTTGATACGTTCCAAACCCGAGAATCGGCATCTCCACGCCGTTGTTGAGCTCGACTGTCTTCATAGTAGGTTTCTGTCTACCAGATCAGAGGGACTACGGTCAGATAGCGACGGTGCTAATTGGAAACCGTGTTTAAGTGCTCCTGTGTTTGGAGCGCCGAAGAAAGTAGCTGCCGCTCACCCCGCCTGAGGAGTCTCGAGAGCGAGGGTTGTGAGATGCCGAGTTCCGCAGCGAGCTCCTCGGTCGAGGTCTGGCGTGGGCTCTCGTAGTAGCCACGAGAGAGCGCGAGTGTCAGCGCCTCATATTGCCGTTCAGTCAACCCAAACGGGATAGCATCGTCCGATGCAGCGGAAGTGGAGGTCATCGAGATGAGGTCGAGCGAGATCCCGTAGTTCTCACAGCGGGTCCGGGACTCCATGAACGCATCACGGTCCTTGTACACTTTCCTCTCGTACCATCCGTCCGGTGTGACGACGGTCGGCTCGAGTTTGGCCGCTACGGAACTGCCCCCACTGAATACTTCCGAGATCGCGTCGTCGAGGTCTATCGTAAGGTTGTGGACGGTTTGTTCGCCCGCGTAGCCGATTGTTGTCGCCTCTTGGACTTCGTCCAGCGATTCCAAGTCGGCTTCTGAGACGTTGATCTCGGAATCAATTTTGACGATGAACATCCGGGCGTCCTGTTCGAAACAGAGTCCGTGAACGCACTCAATTTGGTCTGGCGGGAGTTTCTCAGTGATGCTGACCAGTGGGAGAGACGGTGAACTGAGGGAGAACTCAGTCGTAATTGTCATACATGGACGTATGCTTCACCGGTAGTTAACGTTCGGGACTCCGTGTTTACAGGGACTCCTCCGACAGGAAATGGTCTATGTAACCCCCAACTTCCCGTAAAGCAAATCAGCAGATCCGACGCTTGGCGCGTTGGGTACGGCTGATGGATGAAGGGATCTCGGCAGCTCTGGTGGGTAGCTGATCCGTTGTGACCTCAGAGATCGAAATTGGTCCGGTAGACACAGGAACTTAACTGACAGAGGCGCCTAATACTGTGTAATGACCGTCACTACAGAATTTTACCTCCGATCATCGTCTCTTCCACTCGTCAGTATCACGACGGAACTCCAGCCGGACGAAATCACATGTACGCATGCGCTTTGTCTCCAGCCAGATGTCCAAGCGTTTGTCGTCGAAATCGACATCGACGACGACGTCTCCGAAAAGGAACTGGCTGCGCTCGACGAAGTCGAAGAAGTAACCCTACTCGGAGAAACAGACGACAAGACCGTCTACGAACTCCATGTCGATCTTGATGATACTCCCTTCGAGTCGTTCGACAACAGTCGCTCTGGGGTAGCCAAAATGGAATCGACGACCATCACACCAGAGGGCTGGCGTGAGACGAAGGTTTTCAAAGACCACGAGACGTTCAACGAATTCCGTATGACGTGTGAAGACAACGGGATTTCATTCGAGCTCATCTCTATCACGCCTGACCCGTCCAGCTCTGAGAACCAGCTACAGGATGGGTTAACCGACCGGCAACGTGAGGCACTGAGGCTCGCCATCTCCCGTGGGTACTACGAGAGTCCGCGCCAAGTCACAGCCGAGGAACTCGCTGAGGAACTAGATATTTCACAACCCTCACTGTCAGCTCTCCTCCGACGCGGCGAGCGTCGACTCCTCACTTCCTCGCTCGGCGAGCCGGCCATATAAACCCCCTTTCCAGATAGCATCACCCTCAACGCCGTCATGCTCCTCCTTCCAGTTGATGTCAGACGATTTCGGCTCCGAACTGGATGGAAAGGTTGCGATTGTCACTGGAGCGTCCTCCGGGATCGGTGAGGCGACGGCAAAGTCACTCGCATCCCGTGGCGCCAGTGTTGTCCTCGCTGCACGACGGGAAGGTGAATTGGAGGCACTCCAAACACAGATCGAAGCGGACGATGGCGATGCACTCGTCGTACCGACCGATATTACGAACGACGACGACATCGACGCGCTCGTCGACGCGACGACCGAAGAATACGGTCGAATCGACATTCTCGTGAACAACGCGGGATACATGCCTCTCACCCACATCGCTGATGCGGATCGGGAGACGCTTCAGACCACTATCGACGTCAATCTAACTGGCCTAATCACACTCACCCACGCAGTCATTCCGACGATGCTGGAGCAAGAGAGCGGTCACATCGTCAATCTCTCCTCGGTCGTCGGACGGTTCCTCATGGAGAACGGGTCGCACTACAACGCGGCAAAGGCCGGTGTGAAGATGTTCGGCGATTCACTCCGGTTGGACGTTGCGGCAGACGGGATCAGGGTGGCGACAATCGAACCGGGCTCGGTCGCGACAGAACTCCTCGAACACATCCCTGACGACGAAATCAAAGAGGGTATCGAGGAATACGCAGCGGGGCTGCGTCCCCTTCAGCCGGACGACATCGCTCGAACGATCACGTTCGTCGTCTCGCAACCACCCCATGTCGATATCAACGAAGTCCTCATCCGTCCGACCGATCAAGTCCAGCCCTAACACAATCCCGGAATGGATCTACCCTACTGAATAGTCGGAAGGCGTGTTGGTTACCCCCCATCAACGGCCTTGAGGAGGGTTATGTAGCGACGGATGATTTGTTTTGTTCAACTAGCATAACCAAGCCCGCTTGGCGGGGAAACTGTCACATTCGAACCCGGAGCTTACCATGTGCTATGCAGGTCTATTGAGCAGGTGTTTCGGTGCCTTCTACGGTCAGTAATTGGCCTAGAATTCATGTTCCATTCCGGGGCGGTAGTGTTTATTGCCCCCGAGAGGGGTGCGGGGGTCACCGAACCGCCCCCGAGCAACGAATGAACAGGAATGTACCTATGGCCAGTTCGGAATCGGTTCCAGTTGCATCGCCCGGTCAGTCTCACCGAGACGCAGTCGAGTACGTCGGCTTCCGCGTCGACGGCCAAGCCGTCGTGCTGAACCTCTCGGAGCATCGGCGGCTCTCCCTCGAACGCAGTCTCGACCTCGTTAACCACAGTCCAAGCGGATTCGAGTGGGGATACAGTGGCAGCGGGCCCGCCCAGCTCGCGTGCGCACTCCTACTCGACTACTACGACGATGAGCAGTTCGCCCGTGAGCACTACATTGCGTTCCGGAATCAAGTGGTCTCGCAGCTGGAGTGCGACGGTGCCGCGGCGTGCTGGCACCTCCCCGGCGAGGAGATCGACGCCGCGATGGCGACCCTTACCGACGACGTCGTCGCCCTCGCCGACGGCGGACGGCCGTCACCGACGCTCCCCGAGAACTGGCGAGCCGTCTCTCGCCCTGATCGAAGAGTGTTCCAGCGCGCTGATCGCGACCACTACATCGTGCTCGGGGATGGAAGCGACGAGTGGCTGGTCGTGCTCTGCAGCCAGGGTGACCGGGCATATCCTGCCCCGCTCGCACATCGGACAGTTGTCGAGGAGGCTGACGTGGAACGGGTAATCCAAGAACTCGCCGAAGAGAGCAACGACCTCATCGAACCCCCGGAGGGGGAGCACTGATGGAGACGCTTCGACTGGCGCGAGCCACCCATCAGCTCCTCGAACGTGGTGTCGAGGCGCTCGAGAAAATCGGGCGTGAACTGGAGCGATACAACGACCGACAGGAGCGCACCGACGACACCGACTCGTGACCGAAACTCACTCTCTAGACCAAATACGGAGTACCGGCTTCCAATATACGCCTACCCCCGAGGGGTGCTCGTGTCCCATCCATCGGGAGGGGCAGCCGGTCACGGCGCCGCTCGGTTTGCGGTTCGCAGAGCGCGTCCATATCGAATCGATCCCGCGCCATGTCGCCGGCGCGATCTACGAAGCACATCACTCCTATATGGACGATGTCCCCCGGACGAATCTCGTCCATCACGGACTCTGTTACCAGGACCAGCTACTAGGTGCGATTACGTGGCGCTATCCGCTGATTCGCTCGCTGGAGTACGACGGAACGCGATTCGAGGGTAACGAAATCGTCGAGGCAGCACGGATTTGCATCGGCGTCGATTTCCCCAATCTCGCCTCTGCCGCCCTCGCCCGGTCGATGGAACGATTCGTGCGTCGGCACGGTCGGCGACGAGGCGTTCGGCTCCTGCTGACGTTCGTGCGAGCCGACTTCGACGGCTCGATGATCAAAGCGCTCAGAGACAAGGGCTGGCACTGTGCCGGTAAAACGGACCCCGGCCAAGCGGGAAATCGCCCCGATAAGCAGATCCGAGAGCAGCCAAAGTGGCGGTTTCTCTGCGAAGTTCCAGCTGAGTCCGACCGGGAACAGGCCTCACTCGGGAGGTGGTCCCCGTGACCACGAATGCCAGTCTCGATGAATTCGGAGCGGAGGCTGATTCGGACAGCCAGACAGATGACGGCCCATCGGTCGTCGACCAGCTGTTGAAGCCGGTATCGACGTCGCTCGGACTACGGCTCGTCCCGGGCAGGGGTGACCCAATATACCTCCAAAACAGGGGGACCGAACGCTACCTGTTCCGAGATGACCACGAGCGATGGTTCATCCTCCAGCCCTCAGCCAAGAAATCGGTCGACGACTTCGTTCGCTGGGTGTATCTCCCCGAGGACAAGCCAACCGAGATCGCCCGAACAGCGATGGGGCAACGGACGGTTCTCGGCTACAGGTACGTTACGCGGAGCGAGGCCCCCGAGCCGGTGGCGACGACGGTGACAGCGATGTTCGTCAGCGAGCCTTGGCCCGATGCCACCTACGAGTGTGGATCCTGTAGTAGAGAGTTCGACTCACCGCAAAGCCACGCTCGGCATTGCTGGGAAGCACACCCCTGGGTTCCAATACCCGAACAGGTCCGTCGTCAGCGGAGTACTGACCCCTAAAAGTCGAACACTTGAAATATTACGCCGAGTTCTTTGCCGTACACATATAGTGAAAGAGACGAGAGATGGTAATATGGCGACAAGGATGGCCACCCGTCTCGAGAACTTTTTCGAGCAACGAACAGATGGACACCTTCGTAGTATCGTGAAATACGAGGAGAATTCATACGAGATCGTCTATCTCAGGGATGATGTCGCTGAGCAATATACTACCGAGGAGATTGAATCCGCGATTGACGATTCTCGGATGGAATCATTAACTGCTCCAATCTATGAAGACACCTATTCCGGAGACCACGGAAATCTCACCTGCTTGGTGCAGTGCTTCGAGAACGTTATTGAGATGAACTTCGTCCTTGAGGATGGTGTTGGGGCCGCCGTCGCTCTTGATGCTAAAGCAATGGCTGATGCTCACGGACTGGTAGCTGAGGCAAGGCGAATCGTCCTCGAAGAACGAGAGTAGTCGCTGACAACAGGCCATCCAGCTGCCTTTTGTGAAGTTCGTCGCGCCTTTCAGCGAAAAATTCGATTAACCCCCTATTCGCGGGGCCGAGACGATGCAATCGCGAATTGGTGGGCGTTGCTGCTTCAGGCGACCGAAACGACAGATCAAGAACCCATATATTCAGCTACCGAACCGTAGACCTCTACAAAGGACTGAATCACGGCGGTATAGGACGATTCTATCCGGTGACTTCCCTTATGTTTATGAGATTCGCATTAGGTGGTTATCATAGATTCACGAATGGACGCCGAAGATCAATTTCTCCAGAACGTATTTGCGGGCGAGAAGCAGTTTGTCATACCAGTATTCCAACGGAACTATTCGTGGGGACAAGAGGAATTAGAAGCTCTCTGGTCTGATATCCAGAATCTCTTGGAAGCCGACTCAATCTCGGAAGAACACTTCATTGGGACTTTCGTCGTTATGCCCGGCAACCACCGACCCGGGACAGTTCCCGAATATCTCGTGATTGACGGACAGCAGCGCCTTATTTCACTCACGCTGTTTTTGAGCGCTATTCGTGACTACGCAGCCGAAATCGGAGGCGAACAGTACACGAACTTCGCTGAGGAGATCAACAAGAAGTATCTTATCGACGAGTTCAAAGACGGGGTTGAGAAATTCAAGGTCGTCTCCCGCGCTGAGGACCGAGACGCCCTCTTTGCAATCGTTGAACAGGAATCTGTGGATGGGGATTTGGCGGATACTTCGATCTATAGCAGCTATGAGTTCCTCTATGAACGGATTGACGACCTCAACGGCGACGACGAACTACAAACCTTAGATCGGCTCAAACAAATCATCATCCAGCAGCTTCCACTGGTGATGATTACGACGTCTGAAGATGAGAATCCCTATGCGATTTTTGAGACGTTGAACGAGCGTGGACTCCAGCTTGAGGAATCGGATCTTATCCGGAATCACGTCTTTATGCAGCTATCTCTGACCGAACAGGACCAGTTCAACGACGATCACTGGATGCCATTCGAGCAAAAATTCGAAGAAACAGACCGTCATGGCGGGGTCGATCTCACTGAGTTCTATCGGGATTATATGATGCGAAACGGTGAATACGTCCAGAAGAATGAGATCTATCATCAGTTCAAGCAACGAACCGCAGACCTGACTCCTCACGAATTGGTTGACAAATTATCGTACTATGCCGATCTGTACCTCTGGATCCATCGGCCTGGAACAGCCCCCCGTGAGGAGCTGACGGATGCGCTAGAACGCATCCAGTATCTGGAAATCGGGACTGCCCACCAATTGATCCTGAATTTGCTTGACCGGTGGAACTCCGATGAGCTCAGCCTCGATGAGCTCCTCGACATCCTTCACGGACTAGAGAGCTTCGTGCTCCGTCGATTCATTTGCGGTCGTAGTACCCGAGGGTACTATCGGACGTTCCCAATTGCGGCCCGCTCAATCGAAGATGGCAACGAGAAAGAATCGCTGTTCGCCTATCTGGAGAGTCAAGGGTGGCCTGATGACGCAGAACTCTTCGATAATATCAATCGGTTCGATATGTACAACCGGGATAAGAAGAAAACGTGGCTTATTCTCTGGACGCTCGAAGAGCAGTTCGGCCACCAAGAGCCAGTACAGTACGATGAATTAACGATAGAGCATGTGATGCCCCAGACCATCGATGACAACGAGTGGGGTGACGAATGGAAGGATCTGCTCGGCGAAGAGTGGGAGCGTATTCATGACCAGTGGTTACACGCACTAGGTAACTTGACTCTCAGCGGGTACAACCCCGAACTCTCGAATCGGCCGTTCGCGGAGAAGCGAGAACTCCTTATGGAAAGCCACGTCGAACTGAACAGCTATTTCGAGGATTTGGAACGCTGGACTGAGGACAATCTCAGGGAACGTAATCAAGACCTCGCCGAGCGCGTCGCATCAATCTGGACAACTCCAGATATCGACGATACGTAGCGTTTGTTTTGCGCCTGCGATGGGTGCAGGCGCGGTTCGGAACGCATTGCGCCTGTGGAATGGAATCCATGAAAGACCCAGAGACAGCTACGGTCTTCGCAGGCCTCGATGGGCGAACCGTCACCGAACTACCCGACTGGTACGCCGAGCAACACGGGGGTCCCGAACCGATCAGCTTCAGTGCGGCGATTCGAGAGATTCCCCAGGCAGTCGACACAGCAGTCGCGTATCGCAACCCGTACACCGACGAGTGGGTCGAAACAGAGCGGTTCAACGCAATCGTCGAGCCATCCCGGCTACAAGCAGAAGCAGACGGTGATACCGAAGCAGAGTCGCTATTTCACATCCCGACTGACTCCTACTCGATCATCAACCCCGTCGACGTCTACGGGCCGCTAGAGGAGGTCCTTCGCGAGGAGACCATCGACGGGACGCCGCTGGGCGAGGTGATGTTCGGCGAGATTCGGCGCTACCGCGGGGGCGGCGAGGTCCACATGGACATCATGTTCGACGGCCTCGAGGTGCGCCTGCCCGGCCGGTCGGACCCGATCACGATGGGCGTCACGTCGGGCTACGACTTCTTCGGCGAGCACGCCGTCTACGTGGAGGGGTTCGCCCAGGATGGCTACTGCTCGAACACGATGCGCTCGCTCACCGACAAGGAGGTCATCAAACACGTCGGCGACGTCCGGAACTTCCACACCTGGTGGGAGGAACTCCTCGCACAGGTCGAACTCGTCGCCGACGACCTCTTCGAGTTCATCCGGGACGCCCAGGATATCGACCTCGACTTCTCGGAGCTCCCGTTCACCGTCACGGAGTTCTACACCCTGTTGGGGTTCCCAGACTACCTAGCCGAGCGTGCCGCCGGCGATGCAGAAGCCAATGCGGCGTCGCCCTTCGAGATCGATATGTGGACGCTGCATTCCGGCGCGACGTACGCTCTCACCCACTTCTTCCAGGGGAAAGAGGGGGCCTCCCTCGATCAGTACGTCCGCATCGCCAATGACACCCTGTTCAATCCAGAGGGCACCATCGAGCGCGTCGAGCAGGCGTACGAACAGCAGCTAGAGGCGGACGGCGACGACGGGTCGCAAGCCTCGCTGGAGGGTGAACGAGCGCTGGCGAGCATCGAACGCGTCAGCGACGACCTGCAGGAGAAAGTCGAGCAGTTCGAAGAACGCGAGGATGCGCTGCGTGACCGGTTCCAGGATGCGATGAGTTGATACTCGAACTTCCGTCTCTCAGTTGTTTTCTGTTGTCCACTCGAGTAACGGTTCCAGTCGTATTCGAACCTCGTCGCCGTCGTCAGTCAACGCGTATTCGACACGCGGCGGAATTTCGTTGTACTGCGTCCGTGAGACGAGCCCTGCCTCCTCGAACTCGTCGAGGCGTTTCGAGATCGTGGACGTGCTTGCCGTCGGGAGGTGGTCCTCGATCTCCGCGAACCGCAGTGAATCGTGTGCGCCGATAATGCTGACGAGTTGCATCGCGTATTTCCGGCTCAACGTGTCGATGACACCCGTGAGTGGACAATAGCACGTGCCGTCGACGTCACAGACGGGTGCTGATGAGGTGGTATCTGCCATAGCTTTGCGGCCTCCAACTTACTCCATAGCTTTGGACTCCGAAGTATAAGCCCTTCCCGTCGTAAAGTAATAGTACGCGTGACGAGCGACTCTCAATACGATCTCGTGATTCTCGGCGGCGGTGCCGCAGCCTTCGCCGCGATTACCGAAGCAAGCCGCCGAAATCTCTCGACGGCGATGGTGAACACCGGCCTGCCGATCGGTGGGACCTGCGTGAATGTCGGCTGTGTTCCGAGTAAGCATCTGCTTGCCGTCACCGAGAGCTGCGCTGCAGCGTCGGAGAACCCCTTCGACGCCGTTCGATACCCCGAGGAGCCGACCGTTGACTGGGCCGACGCACTCGACGGAACCGACGAACTCGTCGAACGGTTCCGCCAGGAGAACTACGTCGACGTCGCTGAGCACTTCGAGACTGACATCTACGAGGGGTACGGCCAGCTGGTCGACGACACAACCATCGAGGTCGTTGAAGGAACCGACGAAGGTACGCGTATCACCGGGGAGAAAGCCCTGATCGCGACCGGAAGTTCACCATGGGCGCCACCCATCGACGGCCTCGACGACATCGACTACTACACGAGCGAAACCATCCTCGAAGAGCGGGACCTCCCGGAGCGCATCGTCATCATCGGAGGCGGCTATATCGCCCTCGAGTGGGGGCAGATTCTCCACCGCGTCGGCGTCGACGTGACCATCCTCCAGCGCTCCGAGCGTGTCCTCTCGGGAATGGAAGGCCAGCTCGGGCGAGAGATGCAGCGCGCATTCGAAGACGAAGGGATCGATGTGGTCACCGGCAACGACTTCCAGCGCGTGCGCACATCAGCAACTGACGGCGGGGTCGAAGCAATCCAATCGGGCGTCATTGTCGAGACAGTCGTCGAGGGCACCGAGCAGACGGTGACCGGGGACGCATTATTCGTCGCGACCGGTGTTCAGCCCAACAGCGAGGGTATCGGCCTCGAATCAGTAGGAGTCGAAACGAACGACAACGGGACGATCCACGTCGACGAGCACTTCCAGACCACGAATCCCGACGTGTACGCCGGTGGCGACGTAATCGGCGAGCCCGAACTGGAGACAGTCGCCGCCAAGGAAGGCAATCACGCCGTCAAGAACGCCTTCGGCGATGAAGGCGTCAGCATCGACTACGATGCGGTCCCCGCAGTCGTCTTCACAAGTCCCGAGGTCGCAGCCGTCGGGACGACCGAATTCGAGTACATGGACGAACACGGCACCTGTTCCTGTCGGACCGTTCAGATGGAGGACGTACCGCGAGCGAAAGCTGTCAAAAACACGGATGGCCTCGTCCAGGTCGTCAAGCACCACGAGACCGACGAAATCGTCGGCGTCCACATGGTCGGGCCCCGTGCCGCTGACATGATTATGGAAGCCACACTGGCTGTGAGGTTCGGCCTCACCATCGACGACATCATCGACACCGTCCACCCGTTCCCGACGTTCTCCGAGGCGTTCAAACACGCCTGTCAGGCGTTCCGCCGGGACACGGCTACGATGAGCTGCTGTATCGAGTAACCCCCCACCAGCATTATCCAAATTATGACCGAGGCCAAGAATACAGTGACGTCCGCATTGTGTATAGACCGAGAAGCAACGGCTAGCGACGACACCATCTGTGGAGGGCAGACCGATGAGTAACGGATACGACTACGACCTGCTTGTCCTCGGCGGCGGGATGGCTGGCCTCCCGGTCGCGATGAAGTGTGCGTATTCCGGGATGGAGACGGCGCTCATCGAGGAAGACCTCCTCGGCGGCACCTGTCTCAATCGTGGATGTATCCCGACGAAGACGATGCTCCGGAGCGCAGAGGTCGCAAACCTCGCTCGCCGGAGCGAAGAGTTCGGTATCGACATCGACGGCGCCATCGAGGCCGACATGGACGTAATCGTCGACCGCAAGGACGACGTCGTCGAGACCATCCGCGAGGGGGCCTATGAGAACGTCGAGGGCAACGAGAACATCAACTTCGTCGAGGGCCATGGCGTCTTCGAATCTCCACACAAGGTCTGCGTCGACGACCGCACGCTATCAGCCGAACGGGTCGTCATCAATACGGGTGCTCGCCCAGCGAAGCCACCGATTGACGGCCTTGAGGATGTGGATGTCCACGACAGCACCGACCTGCTCACCCTCGACTCAGTCCCCGACTCGCTGGCCGTCATCGGCGGTGGCTACGTCGGTTGCGAGTACGCCCAGATGTACAGCCGGTTCGGCGCTGACGTCACCGTCTTCCAGCGAAGTGAGCGCCTCCTTCCACAAGAAGAACCAGAGGTGAGCGGGGTCATTGAGAGCGCCTTCGAAAACGAGGGAATCACCGTTCAGACCGGTGCGCCCGTGACGGCACTTGCGGAGGCCGACGACGGTATTCGTGTCGACGCCGATGCTGACGACGACGTTTCCATCACCGTCTCGGACGTCGCCCTCGCCGCGGGCCGAACACCGAATACGGACGGTCTCCGGCTTGAAGATATCGGCGTGTCGCTCGACGATCGGGGATTCGTCGAGACCGACGACAGCTTCAGAGCGACTGCTGACGGCGTCTACGCCATCGGCGACGTGAAGTGGGCCGCCGATGTTCACCCACTCCGCTCGCGACGACGCAGACCTCCTGTATCGGCACCTCGCGAAAGACGAGGAGATCAGCATTGAGGGCCGAACCGTCCCGTGGGCGGTGTTCACCGACCCGCAGGTCGGCCACGTCGGACTAACCGAACAAGAAGCTCGGGACGAAGGGTACGAGGTGGGCATCGGCCGCCAGGACTTCGCTGACCAGGGCAAGCCGAAGGCGCTCGGCGAGATTGAGGGGTTCGTCAAACTCGTCACCGACGCCGACACCGACGAACTCCTCGGCGCGCACGTCGTCGGCGAACAAGGAGCTGAGATTGTCCACGAACTCGTCCTCGCCATCGAACTCGGCGCGACCGCCGACCAGGTCGCCGACACGATGCACATCCACCCCACGCTCCCCGAGAGCATCAACTCCGCCGCTGGTGGTGTTCATAAGCCATCGTAACGCGTCTCAAAGAGGGTCATCACGTCATAGAGCAGGCGATATTTCACCGCTAAATCGCTTACTCAGCTGTCGATAGGAGATCGTCGAGCTCCCCGGTTTCGCCGAGGTCGATGAGCGCGCGATTGAGCAGTTCCCGAACGACAAACTCCTCGTAGTGCTGGGTTTGGCAGTATTCACACGGCTTCATCTCCCTAGCTACAACCTCGATCTCGTCGCCGTGTTGCTCGGCGAGGGTCTCGATCAGCGCAGCTAGCTCTTCACGAGTCGTGTCCTGTGCCGAAGCAAGTTGCTCTCCACTACTTTCTGGAAGGTCGTACGAGAAGACCCGTGTGTTCGATTTGTAGTACTTCCGCGTCCCCCCACCAGCTTCCTCGAGACGTGCGATCTCGACCATCCCCGCGTCCTTCAGAACGTTCACGTGATGGCGCACCGTCGTCTCCGCCTTCTCCTCGCCGCGACGATGCAGTTCGTCGTGAATCCCCTCGATGGTCATCTCCTCGGTCGCGAGCATGTCGAGGATCTTCGCCCGGACGTCGTTCTCCAGCGCCTTCGCTTTCTCCGGGTCCGTCGTCACGACTTCGCGGATCGGCACGTCGGATTCGAGGAGTGCCATTCTTGTAGATACGTAAACGGACGACGACAGTAAGAGTAACGCCACGCTTCCGACAGCGGTATTAGGACCTCGAGACCGCTATAACTATCGTCGTAATGGTTATCCGCGTCGCATGGTAACCACCATCCACGATGGGAACGACACACGAACAATTCAACGTCGGGGGAATGTCCTGCTCGTTCTGTGCCGAGAGCATCAAGAAGGCCTACAGCCGAACCGATGGTGTCGAGGACGTCGACGTGAGTCTCGCCCACGAGGAAGTTCTCGTCGAATACGACAACGACCTGCTGAGTGAGGTCGAGGTGAAGGACACGCTCCGGGACCTCGGGTACACCATCCGCGACCCGGACAAAGCGAAGCGGTATGAGCAACAGCAGGCCGAACTCGCCGACGGCAAGCGCCGCCTCCTCCTCGCAGGTGGCGCATCTATCGTGGTCGCTGCCCTGATGGGGTGGATGATTCTCGTGATGGGACGCTTCGAGTCATCATCTCTTGTGATGGATCTGGTTACACTGGGGCTGGCGCTCGGGACGATGTTCGGTCCTGGACGATACATCAAAGAGAAAGCCTACCAGAGCCTGCGCCGGGGGATCTTCAATCAGCACGTTCTCTTGGAAGCAGGGGCATTCGCAGGGTTACTTGGTGGGCTGCTCGGCCTGTTCGTGTTCCCTGGCTTCCCGACCGTCCACTTCTTCGCCGTTTCCGTGTTCATCACCACCTATCACATCCTTTCGGAGTACACCAGCCTCATCGTCCGCACGCGAGCTTCCCAAGCCGTCCAAGGTCTTCTCGACCTCCAGCCCGACACGGCACGCCGCGTCAGTGATGACGGTGATGTCGAGGAGGTCCCTGTCGACGACCTCGACATCGGTGATCGCGTCCGGGTCAAACCCGGCGAGAACATCCCCGTCGACGGCGAAGTTGTCGAGGGTGAGTCTACAGTCGACGAATCGGTCGCCACCGGCGAGTCCATTCCCGAGGAGAAGGTCGCCGACGACACGGTGATCGGTGGCAGCGTCAACGAGACCGGGACGCTGCTCATCGAGGTAACTGCAACCGGCGAGGACGCGTTCCTGAACCAGGTGGCCCGCGAGATCGAGGAAGCACGGGCGATGAAGCCCGGCATCATCCAGCTCGCCGACCGCATCCTCAAGTACTTCGTCCCAGGCGTCTTGACGATTGCCGCGCTCTCGTTCCTCTTCTGGGTGGTCGCACCGCTCGCATGGGGAGCAGACCCCAACGTCCAGCGCGGGGCGTTCGCAGCGCTGGCGGTCCTCGTGCTCGGCTATCCGTGTGCGCTCGGGATGGCGACACCGCTCGCCCTAATTCGGGGTGGCGGGAAGGCGGCGAACCGCGGCATCCTGATGCGCTCCGGCGACGCCTTCCAGATCTTCCCCGACGTCGACCACATCGTGTTGGACAAGACCGGCACCATCACCGTCGGCGAACCCGCCGTCAGTGAGGTCGTCGCGTTCGGTGCCGACGAGGTGGATGTACTCACAACTGCGGCCAGTGCGGAGGCCTTCTCCGAACACCCGCTCGCTGATGCGATCCTCGAGGCCGCCGACGAGCAGGGCGGCGAGTACGCGGATCCTGACGCCTTTGACTCGGTGACCGGCAAGGGCGTCCGAGCGACCGTGGCCAGCGACGATGTGCTGGTCGGGAAACCGGGATGGCTCAGCGACGAGGGGATCGACCTGTCGAAGGGGGGCGACGACATTGAGCGACTTCAGGGCCGCGGCCTCACCGTCTCTGGGGTCGTCCGTGGCGGTGACCTAATCGGCCTGATCGGCATCGGCGACGAAATCAAAGCAGACGCCGCCGAGACCATCCGGCGGATTCGCGACGCCGGCATCACGCCCGTGATGATCACTGGCGACAACGAGCGCACCGCGAACGCGGTCGCCGAGGAGGTCAGTATCGACCGCGTCATGGCCGACGTGCTGCCCGACGAGAAACGCGAGGAGATCGGTCGCCTGCAGAAAGCCGGCCACCGCGTGGCGATGGTCGGCGACGGCATCAACGACGCTCCTGCACTCACACAGGCGGACATCGGCATCGCCATCGGCGCCGGGACCGACATCGCCATCGAATCGGCGGACATCGTCCTGATGGGTGACCGGCTCGGCGGCGTGATGGACGCATACGAGATCGGGAACGAGAGCTACCGGAAGACCCGTCAGAACCTCGCGACGGCCTTCGCGTTCAACGGGGTCGGTGTCGCCGCCGCGACCACGGGGCTCGTTCACCCGGTGTTCGCGATGCTCGCGATGGTGCTGTCCGTCTCGGCCGTCCTCGCCAACAGCTTCGCTGGTCAGCTCCTCTCCGGCGAGGGTGTCAACACCGAGTTCGCCCTCGACGACCGCACCGACGGCGAGCGTGGAGACGGCCGAGTGACAGCCGATTAAGCCACTACGTCGTAGCCAGCTTGTTCGATTGCCGCGTTCACGTCGTCGTCTGAGACTCCATCCTCGAGGACCACGTCGACCGTGTCAGCTTCGTGGTCGGCCTCGATCCGATTCACATCATCGAGGTTTCGCAGGGCGGTCTCCACGTTCTGTTCGCACCCGTTGCAGGACATCCCGGTGACTGAGATCGTCTTTCGCTCCATGCGGGCCTGTAAACACTCGCGGGGAATGACCATTACGGTAACCGTTGTATCGGTTTCATCTCTATTAGAGGTGGACATTATCGTCCGGAGAGTTGTTTGTGTCGGCCCCAAAGGGGTGGAGGCTCTTTGAGATGGGAACCACTGACGACGAAGAGAGCGACGAATTCCCTCCAGAGAAGCGTCTGGAAGCACCGAACACGGGCCTGATCAAGGCAGGGATCGCGACGATTCCCGATATGGAAACCTTGCAAGAGTGTGTAGCCTACGAGAACGCCCACCAAAATCGAACGCAGATTCTGCGCCGGCTCAAGTGGAAAGCTGAAGAGTTGCGTGAGGACGAAGGGTAAGCGCTGTCCTTAACCAACACACTCCGCGTGAGTTTCCCTATTGTTGGTTAATATGCTGTGCCGCGGTTTTTCGGGCCCCTGAATGGGCGCGGGGCGACCAACAGCCGCCTCGCGAGTTCCGTTATGTCCCTCGGTTTGAGTCCAGACTCCAGCACGGCTAGCGACATCGCTGTCGCCAGACAAGCGGACCATGTGGCGTTCCTCCATCGAGCCCCATTCGTCGCCGATTCTCTCGCCCTCGGATTTCTCCCCGGGTTTCGGGAAGACTGTGGGTACCAGACGGACCAGTACCTGAACCTCGAGATTCCTGTCGGGATGCTCGACAACGATTTTCGGGATCCCGATCTGGAGCGGTTCGTCGACCGCTTTTTCGAGTACGAACCACGTGTCGGGGTCATCGGGGACGTCGACGAAATCGACGACGTCGACGCCCACGTCGCTGCTGCTCGTGAAATCCAAGCGAGCTACCCCGAAGCTGAGCTCATCGTCGTTCCGAAGTCGCGGGCGGTGATCGACGCGATACCTGAGAACCTCGTCCTCGGGTATTCACGGGGATACGCCGACCGCCTGGCCCACGATTTCTCCGATCCAGCCGATTGGAGAGGGCGGCGCGTCCACATTCTCGGCGGGAGTCCGCCCAAGCAGCTCGACGCTATTCGACAGTTGACCCGACCGACACTCACTGACGAGCCACCGGCCGATATCGTCGGCGTCGACTGGAACGGGCTGCATCGCGGCGCACAGTTCGGTGAGTTCTGGACGGCCGACGGCTGGGACGACAGCGGTCGCGACGCCGACCACGTCACCGTCCGAAAGACGGTGCGCCACAGCCTCGCTCGGGTCCGTGAGTTCTGGAGGGCGCACGGAATCTGGCCCGAAACGACACCGCAAGACGAGGGGCTCAACGTCGAGTACGAGGGACCGAGCCCTGCCGATCTCGAGGACGCCGCCTGTACCGAGTGCGGGACGAACGTCTGGCGAACCCGCCGCGGCCCGTACGTCGCCGAGTACGATACCGGCGCAATCTGTGGATACTGCAGCTACGAGTGCTACTTCAGCCACCGTCATCGGAACAATCTAGAGGAAATCGCCGGCGATCAGAGCGTCTACCTCCCGCCGGCGTGACTTCGCGACCTGTTTTTCGTGCCCCCAAAGAGGGCGGGGGCTCCATCAAGAGTCCTCAGAGGTGACTTCCAGTGAGTCAACAACAGAGTCCCGACAACGTCTCAATCGATGAGATCCCGGTCGATATCGCAAACACGCAATCAGCAGAGGTCGATTCCGCCGACGTCCCCGGCGAAATCGAATCCATCACCCGTGGGCTCGCCGGTGAGCAGCCGCCGACGAATCCCATAGTGGTTCTCAAGGCGGCCCGGTGGTGGTACATTCACGGCAAGGGCGGCACGGATCCCGCCTTCCAGTGGGCCATCGAGTGGGCGCGTCATCTTGCGACCGACACGCCCAGTGACGTCGAGCGGTTCGACGAGTTCCTCGAGTACCTCGTCACGGTCGGCTTTGCAGACGAACGCCACGAGCTCCGCTGACCGACAGAGCGGTTTTTTAAACGCCCCTGAGGGGTGCGGCGCGGTCTGAACAGACGCAGTCGCCGTGAACTCGATTCGGTGATCATGATGTCCACGACCAGAGACTCGTCGGTCTCCTTCGACCAGACCGACACGCGATCAGACGAGATGAACAGTACCATCGAACAGTGGATCGACGACCTTGTCGCCGGCGTCGACGACGCGCAGGCCAGCGAAGAGTTCCAAGAGTGGCTCGATGTCCAGAGTCGTTTCCACGACTACTCCTACCGGAACACGCTCCTCATCAAGCGACAGTGTCCCGAGGCGAGCCGGGTGGCTGGCTACCGGACGTGGCAGGAGGAGTTCGACCGCCACGTCAAGGAGGGTGAGTCGGCCATCTGGATCTGGGCGCCGATCATCACCAAGCAGTGCCCGGAATGCGAGAACTCGCCGAGCTACCACGAGGACAGTGACTGTGAGTACGACGAGACGCCGCCCGAGGAGTGGTCGAAAGGACTGGTTGGATTCAAACCAACGGCAGTCTTCGATGTGTCTCAAACCGAGGGCGAACCGCTCCCCGAGCTGGAAACCGAGGCAGCTGGTGACGCCGACGACCTGGTGCCAGCGCTCCTTGATGCAGCAGCTACGCTCGATATCGACGTCCGTGTCGTCGACGCTGCCGAGTGGGAGCATGGCGACGCGAAAGGCGTCTGCAAACACCGGACTCTCCACGGAGGCCAGCCCGTCGTCGAAGCGAAAGCCCGCTCAAATCAGGCCGATCTCGCCGTGACGTTGATTCACGAGTACGCCCACGCACTGCTCCATTTCGATGTCGACGACGAACCCGAGCGTGCAAAACGCGAGGTCGAAGCCGAAGCCGTTGCGTACATCGTCGGGCGGTATTTCAACCTGGATACGAGCGGGTCAGCGTTCTATCTTGCCGCGTGGCAGGACGACGATGCGGAGAGTATTCAGGAGCGTCTCGGCCGGATCAGTTCGACCGCTCAGGAAATCATCGACACAGTTGTAGAGGGCTGAACACCCCCTTCCCGGCTGTTAACCAACGCCGGAGGGTACTCTGTCGACATTGTTGGTTAATTCGTTCGGCATCCCGACCCCGTGTGTTTCGATCGGTCCCGAGACATACCCATCGACAGTCGATGTTATCGTTCAGAATCGATTCGGCGCTGCTGGTCACGAAGGAACTCAACGACGGCATCGATATCCTGTTCGGGAACCGTTTGCTGTTCGAAGACTCCTTTGAATGCATCTGCGAAATCCTCCGACGTGAGGCGGTTGAGGACAGTCTCGATGCGACCAGCGAGCTTCTCGGACTCCCCGCGATGCAGATGAGTCGCGATCCGGTCGAAATCCGCGCCAGCAGCCAGCACCACTAGATCCCGAGAGTCTGCCTTGCGGCCACTGTGGAGTTTCACCGCGAACAGCAACTCCCGTTCCGGAATCCTGGCTGTTACCGGGCGACCGGTTCGCAGTTCCTCGGTGACAGAGTGCTGGGCCAGATAGCGATACGACCACTCAGCTTCCGTCTGGCGACAGCCCAGCGCGTCCACCATCGCGTCGAACCGAACCGGATTCCCGATATCTTTGGTAAACCGGATAGTCCGGCCCTCGTAGAGTTCGTTTCGCTCGACTTCGGCCGTTTTCTCGTAGCCGCGGTCGGTGAGAAGGTCCGTGTAGTCGTCGACCGCTTGGGCCGGAATGACGACGTCGACGTCCGTGGTGAAGCGTTGATTGAACGCCGCGATCGCCCACCCACCGACGAGCACGTACGGCAGGTCAGCGTCGATGACTGCCTCCAGCGTATCCAGTAGTTCGTCTTCGCGTTCACCGAGGCTCATGCATTGAGACGCGGATCCTCGTGGGACGCGTCGATATCGCGGTCGTACTCGTCGGCGATCATCTCCAACGCCGGCTCGTAGTTCACCCGGTACTCCAACATGTGCTCGATTGCCTCATCCAACGGAATAACCGGATTGCCGTCAACCCACTCGCGAGTGATCTCCCCACTCGTCGGGAACAACACGTACGAGACGGCCGCGTCGGAGTCGGTCGCGTCCGGCCGCTCTTCGATCCGGCTCGGAATCCCGAACTCATCAAAGAACGCTGTCCACCGTTCGACGTCCTGGTCAGCGACCTGGATAAAGATCGGATAATCGTCGTGGCCGCGAGCGATCTGATAGCCGCCGTGGGTCCAGACGTAGACGCCGTCGATTTTCGTGTACGCAAAGGGCATCCCGGCGAAGTGTGGAATGACGTAGCCGTCGTCGATCGAAGGGGGAACAGCGCGAGAGATGGCCGCGACGAGGTCGTAGTAGCGATCCCTGACAGCGTAATTCTCGATGTAGATGCCGTCCTCACGCCGGATGAAGCCTGCGTCCTCCAACCGCTCGATCCAGTCGTAGACCCACGAGTAGGAGCCGTCGATCTTCTGGGCGATTCGCCGGATCGAGTCACCCGGCCGGGCCGCGACCATGATCTTCGCCGCGGTCTCGTCGACGTACTCCATCATCGTTAGTTATCGGTATCGCATCTAACGGTATTAGTCTTATCCCCCGTATTCCCTATGACGTTATCGCTATACAGATATACTATTCTTAGCTCCGGTAATCCGATCCGGCTCAGCATTCGAGCAGAGAGGGGTTAACCAACAGAGGATACGATTGATCGGTATTTGTTGGTTAAGTTTTTCAGCGCCCGCCGAGGGGCGGAGGCGCACTTCCGTCTCCACCGACCCATGACCGACCAATATCTAACGACCGTTCTCGACGAGGCAGAGCGAGTCGCAGAGCACCACGAGCAGGTCGCCCAATCTTCAGACAATCCGAATCACGAGTATCTCCGGTACGCCGTCCTTCGGCTGCTCGAAGACGAGGCTGACGAGACATCGGTGGAGATACCGCAGATCGACGGCCTGACCGTCGGATACGGGGAGGATAAGGCGATGTACGAGAGCTGGGACGACGACGTCGAGTGGTGGGAGACGGTTCCGCCGCAGGCGGAATGCACTCGCTTTCGGATGTTCTACCCCGACAAGCACGAGGCTGTTCCGCGAGTCATCGTCGACGTGATGGCAGCACTCGGGGCGTGGCGTGTCTGGACTGGGAGCGCTGCCGCCTGTGGCTCCTACGATCATCGTGAGCGGCGGGAAGTCCACTACCTGTGGCCGGAAGGCCATCTGGTGGAGGAAGTACTCCACGAGCGGCTTAGTGGCCCTGCGGAAGCCGTCGCTCCCGACGGTGGCCGAACGGGCGACGTTCGCGACCGACTGGTCGTCGACGAGAACACACAGTCGCAGGACGATCTCGAGCCCCGAACGAAGCGTGCTGTCGCCGAAGCGATGGACGTTTCGCTCCTCTCGAAAGGTGGCCGCTACGAAGTTCAGTCCGCGTCCGGAAACCGGTACGAAGTCGACGTCATCGACAAGTCGTGTACCTGCCCTGACTGGCAGCAGCGCTCACCCGAAGGCGGCTGTAAGCATCTGCGTCGCGTCGATCACGAGATAAAACAGGGTCGTGTTCCACGTCCGGATGGGCGCCTTCCAGCACCCTCGAACTAGAACGATATCTTCTGGAGCGCGTGGTAGTGTGGCGGCACACTAGACTTTTCACGGCCGGTCACCTACCGTGAGGTATGAGCAGCGACAGAATCGACGCCGAAAGCAAGGTGTCTGGAAACCAGGCAAACATCCCCGCCCGGATTCGGCGTGAACTCAATATCGATGATGGCGATCAGCTCCGCTGGCAGCTCGAGGATGACGGGAGCATCCGAGTCCACGTGATCCAACAGCAAACGGGCACGTTCGCCGACTTCGACGGCTACGCTGGTGAGGAGCCGACCGATGTCACGAGCGAGCACGACGCCTGGGGCGTCGACGTCGAGTAAATGCCGCGGGCACTCATCGATACGACAGTCCTCTTTGCCGCCGCATACCGGCGAGATGGATCCCACGATGCCGCGCTCCCGGTGCTCCACGGCATCGACGACGGAACGCTCCCGGAAGCAGTCGTCCTCGACTACGTGCTCGCGGAAACGCTCAACGGCCTCACGACCCACGCCGGCCACGACGCAGCCGTCGATCTCCTCGATCGCATCGAAGAAAACGCCCGCTTCCACATCGACTCCCTCACCACCGATGCCCTCGCGACCGGGAAGGCACTCTTTCGTCAACACGAACCCCTCTCCTTCGTCGATGCCTGCATTGTGGCGTATATGCAAACCGAGGGGCTTGGCTACCTGTATGCGTTTGACGACGATTTTGACGCTGTCGAGGACGTCTATCGACTCGATACAGCAACGAATCCCTACGATCCGAACTGACGCTGGCAGACGGCACTGCTGCTGACGATGCTCGGTCTCAGGATAGTCGTACCTCGTAGTCAGCCGCCAGCTCCTGGAACTCGTCCCACGCCGGGAGCCGGTCATCTGCGACCTCACCGTGCGTCTCAAGGTAGCGGAGCAAGGCGTCGATTTCGTTTTCAAGGTCGTATTTCGCTGCCTGCTCTCGGAGATTCTCCTCGTCGACGTCGACGTGGCTGAGCAGGAGGAGGCAGTACGAGCGGTGGCGGCTGCCATCGTCGATTAACAGCGTGTGACAGCAGAGCTCCGCCGGCGAGACTGCGTCGAGGTCTTCGGAGTAGACGTAGTAGCGGTGGCCGGTGAGCAGGAACTGGAGGTCGAAGGCCGCGAATCGAGCGAGGCCGGTTTCGTGGAACGCCTCCGCGTCGATTTCCGTCTCGGCCTGGGCGAGGAATTCGTCGTAGTCCTCCCAGAGAATCGTGCCCTTCGGGGCAACGGCTTCGAGGCGTTGACGATGCAGATGGTGTGCGAGTTCACGGGCAAACTCGTGGAGGCGGTCGAAGTCGGCGTTGAAGTCATAGCGGCCGTCGGCCGTCCCGACGAGCCCACGGTCACGAAACCGCTTGAGGACGCGGTTGACCGTGTTGCGGTAGTTATCGCTCCGGTCGGCGATCTCGGAGACAGTTCGCGGCTGGTCGAGGTAGTACAGTACCTCGAGTGCTTTGCCGGTCAGTAGCTCGGGGAAGTCGATGTGGGAGTGCTGGCGGACGAGGTCCTGGTATCGTTCAACGGCACGAGCATCCGACGGGACGACTCGTTTTCGCCGGCCATCTCGTTCCGTGTAGACGAGTCCCTTTTCGACGAGGTCCCCGACGGCACGAGAGAGATAGCTCTCGCTGTGGTCGAGCTTCGTCGCGAGTTCGGAGATCGTGTCGCCGCGGTTGACCGTGGCAAGGACCTCGAGTTCGATGCGCCGGAGCACGGTGTAACATAGTACGAAACTTGCATATAAAGAAGATTCGAGTAGTGTTACAGACGGCCATCGTGAGAACCGTCTCCATCGTCTTAACCAACAAACTATGGAGTCGCGGGTAGTGTTGGTTAACACGAGAGCAGCCGATGTCCTACGAACCCCCGACCCCACCGGCGAACCTCCCAACGGAGATCGTCAACACGCTCAACGAAGCCTCATCGGAGCATCTTCGGGACGTTGCCAGCTACGCCGAGGCGTTGGCCGAATACAAGGAGCGTGAAGCTCGTCTCGAGGAGGAAGAGGCGGACGACGCCGACATCGAGGAGCGCCCCGATGACCTCCCGGACGACGTGCCAGCGAAGGCGACGATCACGATCAAGGAGATCAACGACAACCGCTACTACTACTGGCAGTGGCGGGAAGGAGATTCGGTGACGTCAAAGTACAAAGGGCCAGTGAATCCCGACGAGTAGACGAGATTGAACTGTAGCCTGATGTTCTTTTCAACGTGATTCGTAGCGTAGCAGATGACACCCCCCAGAGTGTGAATGGGTCCGGTCAACCCGGACGAGTGAAACTCGATGAGGGAGGACACCCACCCCACGTTTCCGTCGTAACAGGATGTGTGTGGAGGGGGTGACGCTGATTTTGAAGGGACCACAACCGCGTATTTCCGTCGTTTCTCCACCGTCTCCGCATCATCGATGGTACCGACGACAAAGAAATCGTAGGACACACCCCCCGTTTTCGAGTTGTAAATGGGAGAGGGAAAGGGGAAAGTACAGTACATCGACCGGCACGTCAAATCTCTTGGCTCACCCACCCCCGTTTTCGAGTAGTAACGAGACATCCCGACGAATGACACCCCCCATTTTCGAGTTGTAACGCACCGCGCGGGATACGAACACCCCCCGTTTTCGAGAAGTAAGTGTGAGGAGAATACGGGCGAGATTAGTTTTTACTCCGGAACTGCTTCAGCCGTTCGCGGACAACAGCTCTGATAGTCGCCTCTTCGTGAGCTAGATCTTCGAACCGGGAATCCTCACGGATCGTCTCCATGATCGTTTCCGGATCCTCGGAGAGGGAGAAATACATATGCACTCCTCTGCCTCGCCCCTTGCCTCGACGCTCGAAGTCCAGTACACCGTACGTACTCTGCTCTGTAACGTGATTTACGAACGTCTCACGGCTGTACTGGTCCGCATCCATCGTATCGGCAATGAATTGGTACGTCTTGAACGCAGGTCCAGCAGGGATCCACTCAGGATGTTCTCTTGCGTAGTGGGCAGTGGCCGCCACAGCGTAGATGGAGAGTTTCTTTTGAGTCGAAATGCCGCTGATATGGCGGAGCTTGCGGTTTTCGGTGTATTTTTCCTGAGCATCACGGACATCAGTCTCGATAACCGTGTCAGCCCCACGCCGCTCGGCTAATTCGCCAGCCCATCTGAGGAGGTCAATCGCTTTCCGCGCATCCCCGTGCGTTTGGGAGCCGAACGCAGCAACAAGCGGAACAACGTCATCTGCAAGTGAGTCTGGCTTGAAGGCGTCCCGCCGGTTGCGGAGAATACTACGGAGTTGGTTCGCATCGTAATCGTCGAAGAAGATGTCGTCAGGGTTGTAAGAACTCTGTGCGCGGCTATTGAGGTCCTTCATAAAGTCGGCGTAGTTCGTGATCGTCGTGAGCGAGATGGGACCATCAAAGTCGGCGAGTTTGCGAGCCCGTGAAAGCTGGTAGATGAGAGAATTGTACTCTGCTTCCTGATACGGCCCCTCGAGCATATCGATCTCATCGAGGATAAAAATGACACCGTCGTAATACTCTCGCATGAGTTCATACAGTCGCTCGAGCTTCTGATCCGTTGAGACGCCGGTTTGGGGAACACCAGGATCAACACCGAGGTCGTCGGCAGCAGCTTTGACTAACCGATAGACAGCCCGATCTGCAGTCTTCGGCCCCTCGCAGTTGATAGAGAGGACCCCGAAGGTCTTGTCTTGAGATTCACATAGTTCGACGATCTGTTTGCACACTGCATGAATGATGAGCGATTTTCCCGTTCCAGATGGCCCGCTCAGGAGCATATCGGGGATCCCCTCATTCTGGAGAACCGGTTTTAGATTGTCGACGACACGGCCTAGCTGGTCGTCGCGACCGACGATACGGTCCTCGTCGATGATGGTATCTGACCGGACGAGGTCTTTGTTCGCGAAAACGCCACCGGACGACTCGGTTTGGAGCCGATCACGAATTGAGATGCCGCCACCGTCGCCGTTAGTTGCTTCTTGAGGCGAATCGGCGGGATCTGATCCGTTTTCGAAGGTCATTTGTGACGTGCCAGGAGACGCCACCTCCTCATCCGTCGACTCAGGAGTTTCAGGATCAGCAGCAGAAGATTCACGATCCCCCTCTCCTTCCGAATTATTCGATCCTGCTCTACGTCCCTCTCGTCCCATTATGAACCCCCTTGAGCCCTGGGTATAAAAATATGGACCCTTGTGGAGTTGTAACCGGGCGAAAACAAGCTATCTAACGACTACAGCCCCGTATCCTCTGTATGAGCCAGATACCGTTTTCGGAATCTATCACCCTCCGTTGTCGAGTTGTAACGGTTCGACGAAGGTCGCTATCGTCGAATCTCTTCGATGACCCAGACCCCCCATTTTCGAGTAGTAAGCACCAGAATAGTAGCGAAAGAACGACGCTCGTAGGACCTGTTCACGAATGAGAGTAATACCGGGTTTCAGACATGGTAGCTGGTGAAGCTGATTTGGTGATCTCGAATGTTGCACCCTCTCCCCCCTTTTTCGAGTTGTAAGTCGATGGGAACAGGCCACACCAAACGCTATCTGACGAGCGTTGAGTTAACAGAAGTTGGCGTAGAGGCAATGAGACGTGATAGTACGCGGGATCAGAACCACGGACGAGATAAAGAGGTTATCTACTCCAGAGATGTCAATTGTCTATCTGGAGCTAGACAATTTGTTTTCTTTGTCTCTAGTGCAGTTGTGGTAAGGTAACGTGCAACATAAAATTTCGCATTTCTATCTACAAGTTAGAAAATGAAATACTCAGCCTCTCTATCGCATATATCCGCCACAATCGGCTGTTTTGTAGTCCCTCTTGCTGTTCACCCCCTCCCCGCCGTCACGAGTTTACAACTCGAAAAAGGGGGGAGGGGGTCGTCAGGTCCAGTCCGTGATACCGACTATATGTGTTCCGTTGAGTTCTCGTCGGATGTCGTTCCGATCCCAGTCAATAGGTGTCCGTATGCTCTCGACGGCTCGGACCAACTGCGACTCGTAGTACGACTCGATTTCCTCTTGGCATTCGATTCGCCAAGCATCGCGTCGCTAAGCCCTTGATGCCCGAAGCAGGCGACGAGGATCCACTTCAGTGCTCCGACCGAGTTCCCCGTACATATCGGACTACCATGAAATCGTGTCTATCAACTCATCTGTCAAATGAAGATGCCAGTAGAATAGTCCGAATCAGCTTGCTGATGTCGTCTGGAACGCATTATGCTGGACGACGAACGTTGTCCAATACACGTCCCCTTGGTACCGAACCAGATACGTGCCGCTCAGGTCACCTTCACCCTCCTCGTCGAGCCCGTGGGCCTGTTCGTGTCCGCGAAACCGGTCTGCGAGCGCCACAAGCGCATCAGACGGCGTCTCATCGGGCCCGACAACGTACGGTCCGTCCGTGATCGCCGTCTCGACGATCTCTCGCTGGGCGTCTGGAAGGTCCGCAAGTTCGAACGTAAACCGCTCGCGCATCTGTTGGCCGTACTCGGCGGCCGGTGCCACTTGGTCAGCCGTGTAGCGATAGGTGTTCAGCGTCGTGTCGTAGGCGTCGTCGACGACCCATTCGGCTTCAGTCCCATCGTCCCAGATGATATACGAGTACTCCGACTCGGGGACGAGGACGGATTGCTCGCGTTCGGCATCCGTATAGAGGAACGTCGTCCCGATTCCGACCGGGTCACCATCAGCGAGTCCGTGGGCGGCAAATTCCTCTTGATCAACTTCGGGGAGGTCAGCGAACTGGATAGCTTCGGCCTCGGTCACAGAGCCGGTGACGATATCCACCTTCACGGAGTACCTGGTGGCCGGCGTTTCTTCGATCACCTCGTACGCCAGCTCGTAGACGCCGTCTTGGTAGGCGATATGTTGTTGCTCGGGCAGTGGCGGCCGTGTCGCCTTCGTTGTCGTGCCACCGTCGAGAATCCGATCGAACAGTTGTGCCGTTTCGTCGTTCCCTTCAGCAGGGCGGACTGTATAGAGGACCTTCGTCGGGAGTTTCGCGTCGGCAATCGTCGTCAGTTCGAGGCGTGCTGTAGGGGCTTCTGCAGCGGCGTTGCTTCCACCCAATCCACCGGGACTGGTGCAGCCAGCGATTACTGCGGGGAGGGACGTGGCGGCGGTCGCAAGGAGGGCACGGCGGCGCATAATCGTGATTCCACGGAGGCGCTCGAAAAGCCTTGTGTCGGACGGACGAAGACAGCAAAAGCTCCGGAAACAGTGGAGGGTGAAGACTGTTAACCAACAGACTCTGTTCCTGATTCGGATTGTTGGTTAACGGCCCGTACTTATCCACTGTCAAGTTTGTACTGAAACTCCCGTCGGGCAATTTTGAGTGGATTCAGCATCCCAAATTCGCGGGAATAGGGATATCTTTCGGCATCTCCCGGGAGAGCGCGGCCATCCAGCAAGGCGTTCTTGACACAGGGCTATTCGTATCTCTCATCAGTACCTCCCGAATTTACCCCGCTTACCCCGTGGTCGAGCAATTTTAGCGAAATAGTAGTGAGCCGGGAGCTCGTCGAGGTATTTTCTACTGTCTCAAATCGGCCCGACGAGGTTATTCTGCGATTTGAGCGCGTTATTTCGCCTTGCATATCGCGGTTTTCGTCCAAAGAAAGAGGCGATATGCAGTGTGCGAAGGCCGCCGGCTCTCTCCGGCCGAGGGGCCATCTCTGGAGTCCCAGCTTCCGAAATGTATCAGTTTAAACGAACCGTATCGTCTACTGGGTCACCGGGGCGATTGTCGTCCCAACGACCAGCCTGAGGTATCCGGTTTGCTTCCTCGAAAGCCCTGTCTGTGAGTCCGTCTCACGGGTCCCTGATGTTGATGACCGCGGCGCGCATCCTGTCGGATATGGACTGTCCTGCGTGCGGTGGCCCGGTCACGCTCGAGGTCGGACCGGACAAACCGCCGTCGACGTCACTAACCAACGCAGTGCTCGATGCTGCTGAAGACGAGCGTGTCGATGTCGTCCGGACGTGCTGGGCTTGTGGGTGGCAAGAGGAGCGCCGACTCCGTGTCGAAGCAATCGATACGACCGCCGGTGATGACGCCGTGATCGAACGGGCCGCCCTTCTCAAGGAGATCACCGATGAGCTCGCAGCTATCGAGGATCTCAGGACGCTCGAGGACACGCTCGCGGAGGTTCGTCGACAGCGACGGCTGGAGCCAGTGGCGGAAGACACGAACGAGGACGTGACGGAGTAAGTATGATGACTGGCTCTGAGCCACTCTATGACGTTCGTGAGCGCACCGGGAACCCCGAGCATCCACCGATTGATGACGTCGTCGACCTTGTTCTCGAGCGAGCAGAGAACCCACGTGTGGACCACCAAAACGCCCACCTAGACGAAGCGACGGCGACTGTCGTCGACAGATATGGCTCGGAGACTATTCGGACCGTTATCTATCGGGTTCTCGTTGAGGAGTATCCGTTTCGAACTGCTACGGCGGACCTCGACGTCGACAACGTCGACGGCGTCCGAATCGGGACAGCAGCCACCCGGTTCCTGGCAGAGCTGCCCGCACAGAGTGACGATTGAGTTCGACATACCCGATTCCTGACGCTCAGAGCGTGTACTGTACAGCCCCGAAACCGTTACCAGCGTCTGTCCGAAACGTACGCATCGTATGGACCCAAGCGACGAGTTGCAGCGAGTTCATTTTCACTCGCCGGCGTCGCTCGTCGAGCGCCTCGACGCTATTGCGGAGGTCTACGACACGAACCGATCTGCCCTGCTCATCGAGGCCCTCCGCAAGTATCTCGACAAGACCACGGACAGTGAGCCGTTCCAGGAGCTCGTCGCGACGAAGTACTACGACGACCAACTCGACTTCGAGACGGTCACGCAGCTGGTCGGCCCCGAGACCGCTCAGCGGTTCCGCCTCCTCAAAGTGGACCTCGAAGACGAGCCACTCGATCTCGCTGCCCCCGACGACGTCGACGTCTACGATGGCGACCCGACAGCGGTTGATGCCGAGGTCCGCCAGCTGTACGAGCGGTATCAGGCGGCCGAGAGCGACGCCGAACGTCGAAAGATTGCCCTCGAGATGGGGGCCCTCGACGGCCGGCGGCATGCGGATATCTACGCCGCACTCCAGAACGAGTAATGGGTTTCTGCCACATCAGCGACGGAGACATCTGTAACTGGCCGGCTCACCGGCACTAGCGGGATCTCGACAGCTAACTCCCTTAGCCATCAGGGTCACGTCCGTCGAGTTTGCTCGTGAGATACTGCTCCCTGCTCGCGTGGCATCGGAGACAGCAAAGAAAGCCCTCGACCGCTCGACGCCCCGCGACCCACGCTGCGCGTCTCGTTGGACTCGGTGCTTGCGGGATCGGGGAACGGTCGAGACGGCCTCGCCCTTTCTGAGTCCGCCAGGCTGGCGCTCGGGATAGCGAACGACGACATCGGCTATCCGGTGTGTCTTCAACGGCCCGCGCCGCTCGCCGCTGCCGCCCTCCACGTCGCTCGCGACCGACCATTCCGGGCGTGCGGGCGCTCTCCGCACCGCCCGCGCCCGTTCCGGGCTAAAATGGATGTGCCCTCGACGCCAGCGGGAAAGCGCGAGGGGTTGCGCGGCGTGGCTGCTCACCCCCCACGCTTTCTCCGCTGGTCGCTCGCTCCGGGCGGGTCGGCGCGCGGCGCTGGTTGTGTCCCTTCGTGCGGGCGCGCTCTCGCTCGCGCCCAGGAGGGCGCTCGCGAAGGCGCGAGCGAGAGCGCGCAGACGGTTCTGTCGGTCGTGACGTCGAGGAAACCGCGGTTTGGGGCCGCGGTGTCGGGCGCTGTGGTGAGCGCCTTCAGAGGACTACAATGTTGAGTAACAACGCGAGCGAAAAGACGGTTTCGGACGTACAGAGTACGACCACCGAAGAGCGCGGTCACGAGCCGACGGTCGAACACGAACCGTCGGGGCGGTCCGCCTGTCCGGAGTGTGAGGGCCAGGTGATCACCGAAGACGAGCAGTCGTTCTGCACGGACTGTGGGCTGATCGTTGCCGACGAGTGGGTGGACCTGAGCCCGACGCTGAACGACCTGGGCCTGGTCGGAGACGCCGACCAGAGCATCGAGACAGTGGACCCGCTGCGGACGGACAAGGGCCTGCACACGAAGATCGGGAGGAACACCGACGGTCGGGGTAATCCCTTGAGCAACGAGCAGTGGGAGAAGGTCCAGCGCCTCCGGAAGTGGCACAAGCGGATGCAGTTCGGCGAGAAGCGCAAGCGGACGAAGCGGCTCAACGAGGGGCTGCGGGACGTCGAGATGATCGGTGGCAACCTGAGCTTGCCGGACCACGTCGTCAAGATGGCGGCACAGTTCCTCCGAAGCGCCTCGGAAGCGCGGTTGCCGGGCGGGCGGATGGCCTGGGAGGCACTCGCCGGCGGCGCCGTCCTCCTGGCCGCGCGAGCCTCATCGGTCAACCGGGACGAGATCGACGTCGCGGTCGCGACCCACACCAAAGCGCCCCACGAGCGGGTGTGCGCTGCGGCGCGGAAGATCCGGTGTGAATGCGGGTTCGACGCGCCGCTCATCAGGCCCAACGCCGTGATGGCGGTCGTCGACGCGCTCGATGACGACGCCATCCCCGGGGCGCGAGCCGTGCGGACGTGGCGACTGGCCCAACACCTGATGAAACTCGGCGATCAGGTGCCGGTCGGGCCGGGAACGCCACGGTGCACCGTCGCGGCGTCGGCGCTGTACGCGGCGGATCGGCTGCTGTCGCGCAAGCACCTCACCCAGGAGCAGGTCGCCGTGGCGGCGAGCACGATCGTGCCGACGTCCCGAAACCGGATCGCGCGGTACAGTCGGGAGCTCGTTGACGCATACGAGGCCGAACACGGCACCGACGACCCGGGTGTCGGCCTCGAAGAGGAACGGGACACCCTGCGCTGAGCGGGGCGCTCCCTCGTTCTTTTAGTGGCGACCACCGCCCGTGGACGCCCCTCCGCCCCACCCACCGCTCCGTGCTCGCTCCCTGCGGTCGCTGCGCGCGCAGCCACAACCTCGCTAACACCTGGATGGAGTCTCATCAACGGGGATAGGGACGGTGTGTGGTTTGTCGCATCCAAGAGGGGCGGAGTGAGAGACTAATGAACGCTGTTCCATCGTACACCGTCGATAGAGAGACCGCAGCGACGCTCCGAGAATGGTTGTTCGAGAACGCTGTCGAGAAACACGGGGAGTCCGAGATCTTCGAGCCACTTGCTGAACTGGCGGCCGCCATCGATGGCGTGCTCTACGAGCAGGCAGAGGCCGTCGAACTCGGTGTATGGGCACAGACGGATCCTCTGGGTCACCGAGACACATCACACGTCGACGGGAGCTCAGTCGATAAGCCCCGATCAGATGACGCACGCGACCCAGCCGAGCCTGCTGCTCTCGATGTGGGCATCAGCAAGCCAGATCGCATCTACGACACGCTTCCCGATTCGGCCTGGCAGCTCGATCACGAGCAGTCCATGACGAACCAGGAACGATCCCCGACAGCAGCGTCTCACGGCAGGGCGACACCGACAGCGACCTCCCGCACACGACGGCAACAGCACCGTCCATCAGTCCGGTATCGCACCGCGTACGAGTGTTCCGTGTGCGGGAGCGTTCGTGAGTTAGAAACCTCGCTTCGAGTCTGTGCGTTCGTCGATGAGTGTCCCAGCTGCGGAGCAGTCGCTCGCTTTACTGCGGGCGGGATTCCCACACCGTTCAGGAAGAGCTGAAGACGCCTATTACAGTCTCTTTCAGCCAGTTCCCTTGACTGTCGGAGATAGCTACGGGAACACCTGATAGAAGCCAGTCAAGCCGGTTTGACGGATTCGATCACAGGTATCGATGAACGTCGCTCCCTCATCGTCCTCTCTGCGTTGCTCGATGAAATCCGGATAGCCGAGCAACTGGAGGTACGCATTAGCAAACTGGATGAGCGTCTTCACTGCGGCCTTCATGAAGTGGTATGGTTCGATGTAGCCCGCATCAGCCCAGTCTGCCTGATACAACCCCCACTCAGTGAGCGGATCATAGGGTAAGGGATCGTCATCTATCTCGCGGTAATACCGCTCGAAGGCATCTCGATCTGCCTCGTTGAACCGGTCAAGCGGGATGACTCCCGCTGTCCAACCCTGATCAGCATCCTCGAGGAGACTGTCCTGATATCCTCCGCGATGGACTACAAGCGGTCGGAGAACATAGATCAGATTGATGTACGCCATGTGGTCCGCGATGTGATCACGAAGATCGGTGTTTGCCTCCCGTACTTCATTCAGAAAATCCCGTCCCCGGTTGTTCGAGAGCGAGATGAACTCTTTGCGAATGTCGTCGATAGCATACTTCTCCACGGTCTTGAGGGCTAGTGTATCGAAAACGCCGGTGATCAGGGAGATCGCATTGTCGAAATGGTACTGGACGTTGAGCTGCGTCCGGTTATCTGGTTCCTGGAAATACTGATAGCCGATCTCATCGACGGCGATAAGCAAGTTCTGAAATCGTGTGCTAAATCCTCGTAGATAGTCGTCATCCACGTCGGCCTCCACGTGATACCGCGGAACCAACGACCGGAAGAGATGCCAGTACCAGCCGAACATTCCGACGGTGAGGTTCGGACTAGCGCAGAACTGCTCCCGGTACCGGAGGTAGAGCCCGAGATATTCGACTGCCTCGCTGAGGCTCATGATGTTCAACTGCCCACCGGGGAAGTGCGCTTCGAACCACCGTCGGTTGGTGAGGAGGACCGCTCGGTTCGTGATGAACAGGTGTCCCTCATCACGATGGTTGAGCGCGGCGTGGACGAACACCTGCCGGACTGTCGCCAGCTCTCGATCGGTGACGTCCTCTACTTCGGTCGCATACGCGTTGACGTCATCGGAGAAGACTCGTGCTGTAGTCCGCCGAATCGCCCGTTCCTGATATCCGAACAGATACGAGAATGACGTGGTCGTTTGCTGCCCATCATCATCGCTCCGGACAACTCGAGCCCCGTTCTCTGCCGTCTCAATTGTATACGGTGGGATACACTCAAGCTCCTCATGCCGTGGCGTGTCGGGCGACCGAATGAATTCGAACTCGCGGTTCGCTGCATAGTCGAGTACCCGCTGGGCGGCATCGTTGCCATCGGCGAGCTGCTCGTTCAGTGACGCGGTATCCACCAGTACGCGCAGCGGGTCCTCACCGTCGCGTGAATCATAGTCTCGACGGATGATATCGCGTGGATTCATACCTGTGTCTCGTAGTGCCGGCAAGTCAACGCTGTGGGCACGTCAACAAGCCCCTCCACCTTGTTTTTGATCACGATCGGGATTTTGTATCGAATGACTAATTCGAACTCGATCCAATGTCCCATCAATAGTTGGACCAGCCAGAAGACGGGGTTGGAAGATACTGCCGACAGAATCTGTCACATCCGATTTGTTCATCCACAGTCTCCACGGCTCTTAACCAACACATATCTATTAGATGATTTGGTGTTGGTTAAGGAAGCTAAGAAGGATGGGGGCAAGGCTAAAGCAGGCCTGAGACCATATTCTATGTAATAAACGCAGGTATGAGTATCATAGAACAATCGCAAAATATACGCCAGGGTCTCTCGACTCGAGAAAGTCGACTCCTTGCACAGCTCGCTGGCGCGGGTCACCAGATCATCTCCGTCGACGACATCGAGACGACGCTGGGGGTCCCCCCAAACACCGCCCGCGAGATCGCCTCCCGGCTCACCGAGAAGGGCTGGCTCGACCGACTGTTTCCCGGCCGATTTCTCATCATCCCACTCGCAGCCGGTGAAGAGGGCCTGTATACGACGCACGAGTACCTCATCGCCGCCCACGTCGCCGAGCCGATGTACATCGGCTACTACAGCGCCCTCAGCCACCACGGACTGACCGAACAGGTCCCCCGGACGGTGTACGTCGTCACGCCGACCCGGGCGCAAAGCCGGGAGATCCACGGCGTCCCGTACCGCGTCACGACAGTCACCGAGCGGAAATTCTTCGGCTGTGAGCCGACCTCGATCGAGGGTACGACCGTGCAGGTCAGCGACCTAGAAAAGACGCTGGTCGACTGTGCGGACCACCCCGAGTTCTGTGGTGGCCTTCGGGAGCTCGCGACCGCGATACGTACTGCCGACAACCGGGGGTGCGAGTGGGACACTGTCGGCGAGTACCTCGAGCGCCTCGACAACGGCGCTGCGACCAAGCGGATCGTCTACCTCGCCGACCAGCTCGGCATCGACCACCCCGCCCGCAAGGAACTCATCGCGTCGTTCACGAGTGGGTACTCGTTGCTGGACCCGACGCGGCCCGACACCGGATCGACCGACAGCACGTATCGCCTCCGGATCAACGTCGAGCCAGCCACGCTGGAGCCGACGGAGTCCTGATCAAGGTACGAAGTCGGCGTACCTTCTCTGCAGCGTCGAGAACGGTGCTGTTCAACGACGAACTATGGGTTTGTGCCACCATCGACGGCGTCGAGATCGGGCTCGTCGAACTCGAGGGCTTCCGCGACGGCATCCGGAAGCTCCGGGCGAGGGGCCGATTCGTGCCGCTCGATTTTCTCGGTCTTGCGCGTGTTTTCGTAGAGAGCGCGTGCGACCGGAAGCCCACGGAGATACTTGTAGTCGTGGAGGATCTCGACGCCTCGCTCGGTGAACCCGTAGAACTGTGCCGGGAGATCACGTTTTCCCTCACTTGGTTCGTACGTGTAGTGTGCGAGGAGTCCGGCGTCGATCAGCGTCTCCAGCTGGTCTTTGATGGCTGCCTGGCTCTTCCCGGTCATGTACTCGAGTTCGGCGAGCGACATCAGATGGGTGGGGTGGCCCAGCAGCTCCTGGATGATGAGGTGGCGCGTATCCTGGGACAGCAGCTTGAACAGCCGCTGCTGTTCCGCGAACGGCCCTGCATCGGCCGCGCCAGTGTCGGTTTCGCTCATACGTGCTGGTACGAGGTAGGGCGCTATAACAGTTAGGGTCATCCAAGTTGGTTAATCCAGAAAAAACCAAAGTGATTCAGAAGGGATAAGGTGGTGTGGTTTGAATCGGCAGCTAATGACCGACCCAAGCCCGCCGCCGGACCCTGGGGAGATTATGACCGTTGTTCACGAGGCCGTCGGGGGCATCGAACTTGAGCCTGCAGAGAAACGGGAAATTTGGCGGTTCACCCAGCGTGAATTGCCGTATCTCTGGAGCCAGCGGACATCGTATTTCATCTTGGGGAGCTATCGCGACCCCTATATCCGCCGGCTTCGCGCCGTTCAGAACGAACTCACGAAGCAGCTCGGTGCCTATCCGTTCATCATGGGTGATCTCCTCGAACTTCCGACTGACCGCCTCAATACGTTCGATATCATGTTTTCGTTGCTCGCGACGTACAGCGACTACATCGTCGGTGTCTTCGAGAAGGAGAGTGGTGGGGAGGCGCCTGAATTGGGCGAGATCGATGACCCGCCGTATTTCGACAAGTCGTACGTGTTCCCACGTGATTACGCGTGGGTGACTGACGAGAACCTTGACTCGCCACAGCACGTCATTCAGGCCGCCCTTGAGATAGCGTTCACAGACGATTTTTCGGCGGATGAAGTCCAAGCAAACGTCGAGTCGCTCGTTGATCGCGCCCAAGAGAGCGGTCTCGACATCGACGAACAGGAGGTGTGGGATGTGATCGACGACCGGGCAGATGAGGACGAAGAGCCGGCAACGTACAGTTGGGTCCATCTCAACAAATTCCGTAAATTCGAACTCCACGAACGGTGCTTCCCGTGGACGACAGAGGACGAACTTCGAACTGAGATTGACGAACTCCCGTCCCCGACACCACGTCCGGGGTGGGAAGAGCGTGAAGACCAGTGAATTATCCTGTCCTACCCGCTTGGCGGTACACTCATCATCGTGAGTCGGCCCGGTAGTTTACTCTCGGGTAAACTACTTTACTACGCCCGGTCGAATACATCGGTATGGAGGCTGGTTCGGGTGTCGGTGACGACACGACACCACGGGAAGTCATCCACTTCATTACACAGCAGACACGGTTTTCGCTTATCAGCGATATTCTCGCTCACCCCCAACAGCTCCCATCGATATACGAACTCGAGGAGCTCAATCCCAGTGTGAGCGATGCGACCGTCTACAAGCACATCCAGAAGCTGATCGACGCCGGCATCGTCACGGAGGTTGCTTTGGACGACAACCAGCGCCGGCAGGGGTATCCCTGGAAGTTCTACGGCCTCACCGAAGACGGTCGCGAGTTCTTGGAGACGCACAATCTGCTCGCCGCGGAGGAGACACTTCAGCAGATCTACGACACCATCGCCGATAAGCCCGAGAAGATGGTCAAGTACGAGAACGCGCCCCGTCCAGATTAGGAGTGGTTGTCAGAGAATAGGGAGCGATAGTCTGCCGTTAGTCCCGGAGGTTAGCCTGACTGACCGACTTCACGGACGTAGCCGCTCCGCTCAAGATCAAATTCTGCGGCTAGGAGTCGAGGCTCATCGAGGACACCGCGGTGAACGTCGCAGATGTGGAAAAGACGACCGTTGACTGTACCGACCATCTCGAACTCTGTGGCGGCATCCGAGAACTCGTACAGGCGATAGTCGTCGCGGAGGATCGAGACTATTCGTGGGCGACGGTCGTTGAGTGCCTCCAGCGGCCCGACAACGGCGCTGCGACCAAACCGATCGTCTACCTCGCCGACCAGCTCGGCATTGACCTCCCGGCGCGTGAGACGCTCCTCAAGTCATTCACGAGCGGGTGTCCGCTCCTCAACCCAATGCGATCCGAACAGGGAAGCTACGACAGTGAGTATCATCTCCGAATCAACGTCGACTGGGAGAGACTCGATTCGATGGAATCCTGATGCCAGGTCGGTCCGAAAGGTAGCGTGAATTAAGATGCTCCTCCAAGTACAGCGAATCAGGGAGATGGGTCACGTCTATTATCACCATCCGGGCGACAATCAGTTCTCTCTTGATTTTGTCCACGAGGCTCCATCAGAGATCGTTGCCAGGATTGT
Organism: Natrinema versiforme; assembly: GCF_005576615.1. Taxonomy (NCBI): domain Archaea; kingdom Methanobacteriati; phylum Methanobacteriota; class Halobacteria; order Halobacteriales; family Natrialbaceae; genus Natrinema; species Natrinema versiforme. Next base: position 28,432 of record NZ_CP040331.1, on the reverse strand, counting down.
CGAGTACGACGATGACGTGGCGGTGAAGGTTCGCAAGTACGATCTTGACAGCGAGTTCTTCGGTATCTATACCTCCCGCGTCGGTGGTGGGGACGTCGGCGACCTCGAATTCGATCTTGGCGAAGCACTCTCTGAGATGGGTGCTGATAACGGTACCATCGTTGCCCGGCTCCTCGAGATCTATCAAGCGCTCATAGCCCAGAACGAGGAGGAAGAAGGAGTTCCTGTTGAAGCGTACAAGAACATCGACATCGATGCACTCCCAGACGCGCTCAACCGGGTGTCGTGGGAGGGCAACGCGACTGATGTTGCAGGCCGTCTCGCCTCAAATCTCATTCTCAAACACGTGCTTCCGAATGCGAACCATCGGACTGCTGTTGCCCTGGTTCAGTTCTACCTCCGTCGTATTGCTCCCGATTTCTCGATGCCAGAGACCTCCGTGGAAATCGACTCAGAGACATACGACTGGCGGGAGTGGGTAAACGAATATATTAACGAGTCAAAGCGTCTCTTGACGGTTCGTCGGAAGAATGTGCTCCTCAAACATCTCTCTGACTTCGGAGCGACAACGCTTGAGCGGAAACACGAGGTCCAGATCGACCTGACGGCATACGAGCTGGATATGTATCCTGCAGAAGCGAAAACAGTCTACGCAACAGCGCACGAGGAGCTCTGGATCGAATTCGTCGAAGAGGCGGTTGAGCGCACCGACAACCCCGAGCTGATGGAAATCCCTGGACTATCTAAGGCGGAGTTCGCAGAGAAAATTCGGACTCTCGAGTAAGCGGCGTACGTTAGTCCTGGAGCGTCGCGACTGTTCGGCCGGTTTCTTCGGCCTCTTCGCTCCGCGACATCCCGTATGTTGCGAGAGCCTCCTCAACCGCGTCGTCCAGACTCATTGGTCAGGCAAATCTTGGCTCTGCCGACGGATAAAGTCTCGCACGATTTGTGTTTATCATTGCATCGGCCAACTCGCCAACCGTGCAGGACCGATCCCGCAAACAGTCGATAACCCGTAGCTCCGTCCCCTCTCACAAATTCCAATCTCTCTGATGTATTCATAACCATATCGGGTAGAGTGGAATACAGACTCTTGGCGCACAGATCGAGTCGTCAAATAGTGAGACAGTTGTGCAACCGTATTTTGGAGAGGCAATTCGATCTGCGAGTCCGAACTACTCGGGAGGCGACGTGAACAGGCGCCGATACTCGTCAAGCCACTCGATCTCGTGGTATGCCACGTCGTTCTGAATGTCGTATTCAAGCGGGAGTGGATCCGAACGGTGGGCTGTAAACGTGAGGTTGATCTCGATACAGGGCCCGTGCTCGGAGACGCACTCGAAGCCATCGTCAACGGGGCATACAACGCTAAACCAGCGAATCTGGAACCCAAAGTGGTCACACACATCTCTGACGACGGCAGCGTCACAATAGGGCGTGTGGACCCACAGTTCCCCGCCAGCGTAGGCCTGATCTTTGACACACCAGACTGCACCAAGGGAGCGGAGAAACTCGGCAGCGCGATTGTAGTGCGCTTCAGTCAGGCGGTCCCACCAGTGGTACTCCTCGACGTCGTCAACGAGGAGCTGGAGGCAATCTCCACACACATCATACGCCCGCTCACCAAGAGAGACTTCGTGGAGTTTGTCGGACTGGGTGGTATCACACGCATCGCACGGCGGGGAAGCACCACTACCCTGGCATCCAGTGGATGATCGCTGTTCGGTGTGGTTGGAACACCCGCTGTTTGCACTCCCTGGCTTCTGAGATTCGTTTGAGTCGGTATTCTCGGTCATTGGTATCTAACCGAGAACCGTCAGTCACGCCGTGTGACTGGGCTCCCGGCTAGCACCGGACCGGCGATCGGCCACTCATCTATCGCCACAGAGAGCAGGTTGGTGTAAATAGTTTCTGTGGGTCCAACCGAGAACACCGGCCAGCGTCCAGCTATCGACGCCAGCCGATGCTAGGCCATTAAACGTCGTGTGCAACAGCATCTTGGAGTGAGACTGCCGTGCCTGTGGGTAACACACCCTAACTAATTTTAATACAATTGCCACGATATTCCAGGTTGACGTCCGATACACCCCTCAAACCGAGAGAGTTCAACACGATGATCATCACTCGCCTCACCCCGCGGCGTGCTCGTTCTCACTTAGCCGCGGGCCCCGTGTTCGGCGAGTGCCTACAAGATCAGCGTGCGAAGAGCCCGGGCGCAAACCGCCGGATCCACGTCGACTTCGAATACGAGAGTTCGACGCAATCCGGCGACGTCCGGACACTCCCACCCGCATAACTCGGCCCCTATACGGACTACCCGTCACGGGTCGGGGAACACGGGATTGCCGCCTGCCTGTGCCCAGTACTCGCTCAGGACACAGCCTGATGTGAGTGCGGGGTGCCAGGCTCGCGGCTGATTGGTTTCCGTTCGTTCGATACAGGAGCGAGCGGACTTCGTCCGCGCTGAGCGTACGGAAGTCGTTAGCCAACAGCCCCGCAGCGAGAGCTGCGGCTACGTCGAGCCCCGGAGTCTCCGCTGGCGAGGGACGCCGGACTTTGAATCCGGAGGTCGCCGGTTCGATTCCGGCCGGGGCGACATGCCGACGTGGTGTAATCCGGCGAGCATACGGCCCTGTCACGGCCGTGATCCGGGTTCAAATCCCGGCGTCGGCGTGGATGCGTGGCGTGGCCACGTGGGGATACCCATCGAGGTAGGCAGCCCGTTGGTGCGATCAGCTGGATCGTTCCGACGATGCTGGGCCCAGCAGGGTCTGCAACCTACATGAGCCGGTGTGGTATTCCCGGGAACACCCGAAGTACGCCCCCGCGATGAGACGCGCAACCACGACTACTCGGTCGCGGTTGCGCAGTTGGAAAGTCGTACAGATAGATAATCAGCTGCCGAACGCTCGGCAGTCCAGTGAGCCGATGGTCCAGCGGACGACGATCTGTGCCTTGGGCGCACAGGACCGAGGTTCGAATCCGCGTCGGCTCACTGTGCCGCGACTGGGTATTGGGGAACCCAGCGGCCTGCTATGCCGTGGCCGTCTGCTATCGGTCTCCCGGTTCGAATCCGGGTCGCGGCGTCATGACAACGAATGTCTGCCCTACCTGCGAGGAGGAAGCGTTCCGTCACGTCCCGATCGGTGAAACAACGTCTATCGACACGATTGGAAGCGTGGAAATCTGCGTCACCGAGGGCGGCGCATACTTCCACGGAACGAGGTGACACCATCCCTGCTGTGACTGGATGCTGATGAGCACATTCGCCTCGGTAGTGAGGGTCAGAAGCTGAGTAATGCGCGTTTTCCGGTGTCCCGGTGAGAAACGCGAGGCGGGCTTGTCGAAGCAAGTTCCGACGGAGATGGTGAGACATGCGGATAGGCGACCGCGCTCGGTGTGAAACCGAGAGCCGCGAGGCTTCGGAGTTCGACTCTCCGTCTCACCGTTGGCGGGGTTTCCCTAGGTTGGTCAAGGGACTGCGTTGGAACCGTAGCGTCCGCAAGGACACGAGTGTTCAAATCGCTCTCCCGCCGCTGCGTACCGAAGTGATTCGCAGAGTCGCTGGCGATTCTCGAATTGCGCCGCCATGCCAGAGTGGTCGAACGGACACGGTCGAGACCCGTGTGGTTAGTCCTTCCCAGGTTCGAATCCTGGTGGCGGCATCCGGCCATCGTGCCGGGAGACAATTCTCGCTTCACCGTTCCGTCGCCGTACTCAAGTGGTCGACGAGAAGCGGTTCAGACTCGCTGGCGTAGGTCCTTCCGAGGTTCGAATCCTCGCGGCGACATTTTCTCCCTGTGGTCTAACGGCTACGATGCCTCCCTGTAGAGGAGGAGACGCACGTTCGAGTCGTGCCGGGGAGACTGCGGGACGGTGGAAGAGCCTGGCATTCACACACTCTCGCCGAATTTTCACCGGAGACCCGGTGCGACGGTGAGAGTTCCTTCGTCTCACCTGTAATGAGAACACGCAGGTTCAAATCCTGCCCGTCCCACTGGCCGACGACCCGTTCCAGACGAGGCCAACCCGCTCCAGTGGAGTAGCGGCCAAACTCACGGCCCTCTCACGGCCGAGCACCCGGTTCGAATCCGGGCTGGAGCATTCTCCAACAGTCCGAGACCTCTCACTTCCAGCCCACGGGACTGAGGGACGGACAACTGTGGAGAACTGAGAGATGTCCATGAGTGAGTTCCGAATTGTGTGCTGCGGGATAGGATAATGGCAGTCCACGGGGCTCATATCCCCGAGGTCCAGGTTCGACTCCTGGTCCCGCAATGGAGGACAACAATGGGACTATTCGATACAGTCGAACTCTACGACGACGTCCACCTGCCAGAGTACCCCGAAGGGATAACTCCTGCCGAGGACGTCGACTGGCAAACGAAAGGCATCGATCGACCGACTATGACCACATTTCGGATTACGGCGGACGGTCGGCTCCTCGAAGAGGAGTGGCACACCGAAGCGGTCCCGCCGGAAGACCGGCCATACGCGAGCCGTGACGACGTCGACGAGGACGATTTTCGCTACATGGCCGGCTGTCGGAACCGAGTCCACGACGGCTGGATCGAACGAGACGACTACCACGGCCGCTTCAAGCTTAAACACTCCTTCGAGGGTCTCGATACACTCGTCACGTATCAAGTAACGTTCACGCACGGCCAACTCGAGGGCTTCGAACGGCTGCAGTGACCCGTGCGTGCCCACACCTCGGTGCTTGATTTACTCTCCAGCGCTCCCGGAGTCTCCGTTGGCGAGAGACGCCAGTTTTTCAAACTGGAGGCCAGGGGTTCGATTCCCCTCGGGAGTACTCGGGGGGCTGGCTCTGACAGCGTTTTTCCGTGTCTGACATAGCGGGCAGCCACGGATCCGTGACGCTGTCACGGTCGGCTTTCCCCAAGCGTGTGGTCGTCGAGGTGGTGCGTTTCTTCGCCCGCAAAGCACACCAACGGGAGTCATAGCCCGTCGCACCACCGATTCCCCGACCGCACGTGGCGACCGTCGAGTCGGAGCGTTGCTTCGCCAGGAACTCGCAGGTTCAAATCCTGTCGGTGGCGCAGTCCATCGAGAACATCCCGGACAAAGAGCGTACGAGAGGACGCTCGACACCGGTTCCGCTCCGACAGTTTTCCGGTCGCCGTGTCGCCAGTGGCCGTCGATCTGGAGCGCTACGTCGATGGCACTCTACGGGTTCGAATCCCGTCGTTCGCTCCAGGAATTGTCCGGCCACTCGTGTTCCCGTAGCTCAGTCAGGACAGAGCACCGGCCTTCGAAGCCGGGTGTCGCACGTTCGAATCGTGCCGGGAACGTCCAGCCGAGCGATGCGAGGCTGGTTCGGGGAGTTTCTCTCCCAAGACTCGCTGCTCACAGAGCGAGTGGGCAGTTGCGATCGGAGTCGCCTGTTGCGGCTCCGGGTGATAGGATGGAATTCAACACGCCAAAGCAAACGGTCGCGGAGGCAACGCGGACCACCAACTACGAAGGTGGGGAAGCGTTCGAGCCTGCCGACCCCCGACTCGCACTGTACAAGCGCACGATCAACCAACTGCTGGAGGGCTCGTTCTACGAGACCGATGACGAACAGCTCGCTGCTGTCGTTCGCCAGTTCGATGCCGCCGCAAACGAGGACCCGGAGTTCGTCCTGAAGCTCGCGGCCTATGCGCGCCAGGAGCTCTACTTGCGGGACATCCCACAAGTACTACTCGTGCTGGCAGCCAACGACGACCGATTCAAGGACGACTCTCCCGAGTCGCTCATCCGCGAATGGGCCCCGGCGATCATCCAGCGGATGGACGAGACGGCCACCGCGCTCGCGGTCCACGATCAGCTGTTCGGCGGGACTGCGCCGTGGCCGCTTCGACGCGGGATCGAAGACGCGCTGGTGGAGATGGCCGACGCCTACACGCTGGGCAAGTACGACCTGTCGCGGCGCGAGGTGACGCTGCACGACGTCTTCAACCGCGTCCACCCCACGCCCGTCGACGCCGAGCAGGAAGCGCTCTTCGAGCGGTTCATGCGTGGCGGCCTCGACGACTATCCCGACGTCGACCCGTTGCCGTCGCCCAACACCTGGGAGACGGTCATTTCCGAGCGCGGCAACACCCAAGCCGCTTGGGAACTGCTCATCGAGGACGACGAGTACACGCTGCCCATCTTCGCGTCGATCCGGAACCTCCGGAATATGCTCGAAGCCGGCGTTCCGGAGGACACCGTCGTGGATCACCTCGACCTAGAGGCCGTCCGACACGCGCCGCTGTACCCGTTCCGGTACTACCAGGCCTACACCGCGCTGCAAGACGCGGATGTCCAGGCACCGACGGTCGAGCAGTGGCTCGAAGACGCAATTGATGTCGCGATCGAGACGGTACCTGGCGGATTCGGCGATACCTTTGTCGCGGTCGACCTGTCGGGATCGATGGATCAGCGGCTGTCCGCGAACAGCACGCTCCGACTGAAGGAGATCGGTGCGTTGTTCGGTGCGATCCTGGCCGACCAGGGTGCTGACGTCGGCGGGTTCGGCGACGACTTCCAGACCGTTCCGATGCACGTCGACACGCCAGTCCTGCAGCGCCAAGCGGCGGTGTTGGCGATCGACGAGGACGTCGGGAACTCGACGAACGGCTGGAAGACAATCGATTACCTCCGCGAGCGAGGTGAGCCCGTCGAACGCATCGTCGTCTTCACCGATATGCAGATCTGGGACAACACGCCGTTCACGGCCCGCGATTCCCAGACGGTCAAGGACGCGTTCGATGCGTATCGGGACGAGGTGTCTACGGACACCGCGCTGTATCTCGTCGATCTCGCGGCCTACGGCGACCTGGTGACGCCAGAAGGCTACGAGAACGTCTACAACATCTCGGGATGGTCGGAGAACGTCCTCTCGTTCATCGAACACGCCGAGAAGCCGAAGCAGATCATCGATGAGATCGAGGCGTTCGAGCCGACCTAACCCTGTCCGTATTTTTTGTTTTGAGGATGCGCGAGTGGTGGAGTTCGGAAACACACGGTCGTGCCACGACCGAGACGGACGTTCGAATCGTCCCTCGCGCACTCGGAGTACAGCTGTCGAACATCTGGCCCGTGAGACGCCCCTCAACGGAGATGAAAATATGGCAGTATCCAATACCACCGACCCAGAATCGACGACAATTGCCGTCGTGACGATTCGAATCCCCTGCGGCGCAGATAGGGACCTCGTCACTGACGCTGAGAAGCGTCTCTCGCGGCCCGAAACTATCGATGACGTCACGATTGACGAATTGGATAGTATCGAGCCACAGCTGTCGGCAACACTCATTACCGTCGAAATTACGGTCCGGTGGACTACGGCGATTGGCGAGGAGGAGATTAGAGACAGACTGGCTGGTGTCTCGGGACTTGAGTCAGTCAGACGGATTGCATAGGCCGTTCAGAACGGCATAGCCGAAAGTGTAGTAATCTATTTGACTGTTACCATAATATTGGTAATTATTAGATGTACGAACCGTTTGATGAGACTGCTGCTAGAGTGTTGCTCGCAGTCAATCCTGGGGATTCGATCCGAACGGTAGCCCAACATCTCCACATCCCCTACGAAACGGTTCGACAAGCAGTCAATCAACTAGAGGATGCAGGGTATCTTCGATATGATGACGGACTGTTCGTGACCGACGATCGCGTCCGTAATGCGGCACAAGACCTGCTGGCCACGAGTGGCGGCGTGAACCCACCGTCCATCGAAGAGGCGTACGTACTCCCACAGTTCGGTGACTGGCCGTTCGCGTTCACGCGGATCGACGCCGTCTACGTGTGGACTCAGGGCGGCTACCAAGTCGGTCGCGAGCCCGACGACTACCCGCTCTTTCTTGCTGTCCGTGAGAAGGACGTCGACGCCTGGCAGCGTTTTTTCGAACAATTTGGAATCCCAACAGGATTTGAGCGTCGACCGGAGGACTCGTTTGAAGGCCCTCTCCAAATCGTCCTCGACGAGCGTTCCGTGCTCAACCCCGACCACGTCGAAGGATATCCAGTCATCTCTCGGCTCGAGACGATAGCGTTCATGCAGGAGCATTATGCGACGTTTCAGTCAGCACTCGCTATGCTCGATCGCATGTACGACGATCTCGATCTCGACGTTTCCTACCGTGAGTCAGAAAGAGAATGGTCGTGAGTTTCACAGCACCAATTGCGTTCTCGACCTCCGCTACGGTGAGGTTTAATTGATTGCCGTTGGTTTGACATCGACAGCGCCCCCGGTTGCTATTTGTGAATAGTTTGCTATTCATACTCTTCAGCCCGCGACGAGCCGATACCTGATTAACCAACAAATCTATGCCGATACGCGCTTTGTTGGTTAACACGAGGCGACCGCTGATGTCCTACGAGCCACCGACGCCGCCGGCGGAACTCCCGACAGACCTCGTCAATACGCTCAACGAGTCCTCTTCTGAGCAGCTCCAGCACGTTGCCCGCTACGCTGAAGAGCTAGCTGAGCACAAAGCTCGCGAGGCACGTCTCGAAGATGACTCAGATGAAAACGAGATTGAAGAACGCCCTGACGATCTTCCGGACGACGTCCCGGCGAAGGCCACGATCACGATCAAGGAGATTAACGACAACCGCTACTACTACTGGCAGTGGCGAGAAGGCGAAAAAGTTCGTTCCCAGTATAAAGGCCCCGTCAGTCCCGACGAATAGACGGTAGTGAACTGGGGCCGGGGTGTGTCGAGCGAAATTAGTAGCGTAGCAGAGGACACCCCCCAGAATGTGAATGGGTTCAACCCACCCCACACCCCTCAGTGTGAATGGGTCCGGTCAGCCCAGACAGGTAAAACGCGAAGAGAAGATACCCACCCCACGTTTCCGTCGTAACTGGAGGTCCATAGAAGGAATGCGGCCACAGTTGAGGGGATCACACCCCCCACGTTTCCGTCGTTTCCTCACCCGGCCAAAGTCGATTAGTGGAAGTAGAAGACGACCTCGGATCACCCACCCCACGTGCCCGACGTGTCGAGAGATACACTCGTGACCAGGGGTGTGGTCAGCGACCGAAACGGGAGCTAGGCCAAGTCCTCCAACCGGCTGTCCCGAAGGACAGATTTCAACACGATACCCGTGTCCTGAACCAACCGATGTTCGAGATAACTGCCTTCACCCCGGCCACCACCGGTCCGAGTTGATTCAACGACACCGAGGAACGCCTGCTCTTTCAACAGCTCATAGACGCGGTGCTCGCTGAGAGTCTTCGCATCGGCCTTCTCTGTCGTCGCTTGATACCGTTCGTAAATCCGGTTGGTAGAGAATCCATCCTCGTTCGGATTCTCTTCGGTGAGCAGCGCGAGCGAATAGAGGATGAATTTGACCTGGGTCGTCGATCCACGGAGAAGCTCCTCGAACCGATCGATTTCAGCCCACTCCTGAGCATCACGAACGTGTTCCTCAACGACTGTGTCGACGTTTTCTCGTTCGGCTAGTTCGCCGGCGTGACGAAGAATTTCGATGGCCTTTCTGGCGTCACCGTGTTCTTGAGCGGCTAGTGCCGCCGTCAGCGGGATCACATCATCCGAGAGAACGCCATCGTGGAACGCGTCCCGTCGGTGCTTCATAATCTCGCGCAGTTGATTCGCATCGTAGGGCTGGAAGACGAACTCCTCCTCGCGAAGACTCGACTTGACGCGTTCGTTCAGCTGGTCGCGATACTCGATCTTGTTGCTGACGGCGATGACGCCCAGGTGGCAATCCGCTTTCCCCGATTCGCGAGCCCGCGAGAGCTGCATAAGAATATCATCGTCATCGAGTCGGTCCACCTCGTCGAGAATGATGATGACTGACTCGTAGGCAGTATCCAGAATCTCCCAGAGATAGTCGTAGTATTCACCGCTGCCAATCCCTGCGCGTGGAATATCGAAGTCAGTCTCGTCCGTCTCGTTGAGTGAACGAGTTACCGTCCTCGCGACGCGTGTCTGTGTGTTGTGCTGCGCACAGTCGACGTAGACCGTGCCGACGGACACACCGTTCGACTCCGCGGCTCGCCGTGCTCGCTCGGTGACGTGACGGGCAACGAGCGACTTCCCGGTTCCCGTTTTGCCGTAAATAATCACGTTGTTGGGTGGATCACCACGAACGATCGGCCTGAGTTCAGCAGCAACGGCCTTGATCTCGCCATCCCGGCCGACGATACGGCCGCTTTCAGGGACGTGGCCAACCTTCAGCAGTTCCTTTCGAGCGAAAATATTGGCTCGGTCGGGATCGTCTTCATCAAAGTCAAAGAGAGGATCGTCAGCGGGATCCTCGTAGCGGCCGTCGAAGTCAGAGAGTTGGGACGGTTCCTCAGCCATCAATATCAGACATCGCGGATGGGACCTACTTAATGATTTGGCTACCTCGACCAGAGTGTAAATCGGGCTATGGTCGTCTTCTGATGTTTTGTCGCTGGCGTATCATCCTCACAAAGAGTCGAGTCGGTCCCGAGTGAAATCGGATTCGGAGCGAGAGTTACCGACGCAGACCGGCACCCCCAATCCAGAGTGAAAACGCCAGACTGGAGCGGGTTTGACACACCCCCGGTCAAGAGTGAATAGCCCTCCACCCGGTGAGCAAAGTACTTGGTTGAGACGACACCCCCCGTCCAGAGTGTATCTCCCGGACCGTGTAATCAATCATTTCTATGAGAGGATACATCGGCACTGGGCGTCTGACGCACGGCAGACACCCCTCGTCCAGAGTGAAAGCGCCGGTGTGACGAGCTGGAGTGGAGTGTGAACCTCGAGTGAGGGTGACGAGCGTTCATCGGCACCCCCTGTCAAGAGTGAAGACGCAGGTCAGATCTCCAGCCGAAGCAAAGCAGGGTACAATCGGAACTGTCGGGATTGAGTATCTTGATTCCGATTGATGAGGGAGATCGGGAGATACCAATCCCGATTTCGGCTTTGATGCCGGTTCGCTGGTTGGCGAATAGTCAGAATGACGATTGTTCCTTCAACGTCTCATAATACGCGGACGATGGAATCGAACCCCCACACCCCTCGTCCAGAGTGAAACGCTACGAGAGTACCTCGGTTGACCCGGCGGAAACCACACGACGAGTTGGCTGGGAAGTGCCGAAATCACAAGACGTGAGACGAGTATCCCTCGAACAGCAGTCGTCACACAGTCGAAGACCCTCCAAACATACCAACTTGCATAGTATTACCTAGAAGTTTTATTACTACCTACCTCCTACCACTCTCCAAGTGCATTCAGCACAGGGAAGAGGACGAAGGCGGCATTCGTCCGGATGGTTTCGAACCGCTACTCGTGTTTGCTGTTCCATTTCTTCCGTGTTCTCTCGTCTCAGGCAGTCTTACCGTGATTCTTGTTGAGCTTCTCCCACGAGAACCCCCGTTTCCCGTGGACCTCACCCCACTCTCTTGATTGGTTTTCACTCTGGACGAGGGGTGTGTGGGCGAAGTATTCTCTCCAGGTCCGTTCCGTGTCTCCACTCAGCATCGCTCTTGTGTAGAGCTACGGAAAGACCCTGTAGTTACACTGTGCCCAGGCATAATCTAGGAGTATGTCTTCTGCTCAGCCGGCGTTCGGCGCGATGTTTCGAGAGCTGATCGAGTTGGGCGTCGTCGAGATCAACACGGAGCCGCTCGATGCGGGCATCGAGCGGCGACTCAAGGACTTCTGGGAGAACACATCTTGTCCACGGTGCGGGCACACCGCCATTCAAACGTGGCCGCATCTCGACCGCGTGTGGTGCCGAGGCTGCAACTTTAAGCCGGTATACACCTACGGAACGCCGTTCCACGAGAAGCACCTCACCTGCGGCGAGGTACTTCTCGCGTTCACGCTCTACGTCGATACGTTGCTCAGTATCAACCAGATCGCGCCGTTGCTCGGTCGAGCCTACAAAACCGTTCACACGGCGATTCGGGAGGTGGAAGCCGCGATCCATCGCGGCTTCCCCGTTGTCTGGAAGCTGCTTGACCAGACCATCGATGGCCCGACGCAAGTCGACGAGTCTGGTAGAGTCTGTTCGGGCTACAAAGGCCAAGAGCCGCCGCGGAACAGCCGTTCTCGCGGCGGCTCGTCTCAGAGAGGGCGCTCACGCTGGCGAGGACGGCATGGTGATCAACTGACGCTCGTCGCGGCGTGCCGCGACTCGCTTCGGGTGATTCGCGGCCAGCTGGGCATCAACTATGAAGGCGATCTGGAACCAGTAATTCAGGAGACTGAAGACCTCTCCCAGCCGTTGGGAGAGGTCTGGACCGACGGACTCCAGGCGTATCGAGAAATGAAGCGTGACCACCGGACAGTCGTCCACAAAGAGAGATACGTATCGCCTGACGGCGTCCATATTAACCAAGCAGAGTGCCTGTTTTCGCTCGTCCAGCCGTGGCTGCGGAAGTTTCGCGGCCTGTCCAAGCAGGGCTTGGAACAGGCCGCTCACACTTTCGGCATCGTTCGGTCACTCACTCTGGCTGGCGAATCCGTCGATTCAACCATTGATTGTCTCGTTATCGGGGCTTTCCGCAGTTCTACATAAGAGCGTCTCGTATTAACCAACATGGAACGCCACCCATAATTTTGTTGGTTAAGATATCTGAGTTCAAAGTTATACACTGAGTCAGAACAGAGGACTCTACCGGTCTCCTTCTTCTAAGACGGTCTCACGATTCATGGAGTATGTGCCAAGCGCCCACTCACCATCCTCGATATTCGGTGTACCGTCTTCACCGAACTCTCGCCACACTTCATCTAGTATTGGCTCAAGATCTGCTATGACCTCCTCGCTTCCTATCTGCAGTGTAGCGTACTCCGTTGTATACCGATCTGTCTCAAGTGTCGCCGGAGTATATCCGATTGCCCGTTGACGGCTATTCGGCACGTTAAGCTGAACGCCGTCAGCATCAAGGAAGGAAAGCCATGCAAAGGCCGTACCGGAGAAACCCGTTTCCGACAAGTCCTCCATCACACTCCGCGCCGTCAACACCACCGAAGCATCAAGACCTATACCAACAGATGACTGGATATAGCCCTGTATCCACGTTTCCTCAGGTCTCTGTACAAAAGCGGAGGCAGAAGCAGACTCGTAGAGGCCGTCATTCCTTAGTACAGCATAGGAATACGGTTCGTCGGCTGTACCGTCCCTCCCGTAGGAAATGGTGTATTTGCCCTTGGTCTCCCCGTGTACTGTAAGCTGCTCGAACAGGACAGATGGTTCCGGGATGCTTCCGGGACTGGCCTTGCTTTTCGAGAGTACGCCGTTGGGGATGATGTGGAGGACGACTGCAGGGCCTTCTACGAGATCGCCGGCGTAGCCTTTCCGGGCCTGGATGTCGTCAAGCTGGTTCTCAAGCAGTTCTTCGATCTCCTCGACGTGATCCCTATCTTTCTGCAGGTCGATGTCGAAGAAGTCCTCGGCCAATCCCCGAGTGTTCTGCCTGACCTCTCCCAGTATCTCCTTCCGGTGATGGATGTTCAGGGCCCATCCGTACTCGTCTCTGATTTCGTCCTCCATATCCAGTTCCTGGCTACCACTGACATCCTGGTTCGTAACAAAGACCAGCAGGTCGTAGTCTTCACCCCGGCCCTCCTCGAGATCCGCTACTTTCTCTGCGTCACTTCGGAGCTTTCGTTTCCATCTTTTCTGTACACTGGCGTGGGCGATACCGGTTCTCCCACCGAGTTCGATCTGTGCATCCCATCCTCCATCAGGCCCAGATCCACCGCTCTCATGGACATCGTCGTAACCGTTCTCTCGTAGAAATGCCATAGCAAAGTCCTCGAAAGCATGCCCATTGATATTCTCCAAGGCGAACTCCAACTCGTCCATTTTACCGTCTGTTTGCCTTCGCGCCTCAAAACTGTTCGTAAGCCGCTAGCTCAAGAAATATAATAGTACACATTGCCAATCTTACAAAGAGATTGGGTAACTAATATCAAATGTTATATTCTAGCCGACAGTATTTTTCATCCCAAATTCAAAGACTCGAGTGGCGAGGGAGAGAATCTGCGTTACTAACCGAATCCGATCATCCGAGACATCCGGTTCCTCGCCATAGCTGAGACCGTTTCGTTGTCGATAGCCAGTGACGCTTGATCTCAGGCACCCCGAAATTGGCACACCACCCCTCAGTTGAGGATCAGGGGTTCGAATGCTGGCCCTAGGCCGACGTTTCTCTCAATAACAGGTCGCTGTCTAACCCCCGTTTCGTTTGGATTAACTGGAACTCAGCGGAGGCGGGGGTGGGCGCTGGGATTTTTTGGCGCTGTCCCCCTTGGGGACACCCACTGTCCCATCCCATTCATCCATTCCGACACCTACTTTTTTCAACCACAACCACCTGCAGGCAGATGTCTCGAGCCGGCCCGTTCAAACAACTCCTACGCGGTCCCAGGGTAGCCGAACTCTGCTAACGGTGTACTCACTCCCCACAAGTCACCGAATACAACGGCAACAAAACCGCCTTCGCAACTCACTAAACTGCTCGATCGACGATGGCCATCTCATGTACCTCACCGCGTGAACGGATTAATAGATCTCTATGCCGGCGTGTTCGTCCAAGAAATACGCCAGATCATAGCATTGTTTGATCCGTTCTTTCGCTGTCTCCTTATCGCTCTTTATATCGGATGGTGGCCTCTTCACCATATCGACAAGCGTCGATTCGTCGGCACGCTCAGAGTGAACGTATGCCTTCGCTTCGGTTTCGAGCAACACGCCATCCTCGTGTAACTTCTCTATCCTCTCCTCGATACCCATATCGGATTTTGATACGTTGATCGTTGTTTCTGCAGCTTCTATCATATCGTTCGCACGCTCTCTCTCATCCTCCAGTTCCTTCTCTGAGATATCGAAGAGTGACCGAGCATCCTTCTCAGGATCATCTTTAATCTCGAAATAGACAACGGCCTGCGATTGGTGTTTGGATAATATTCCAACATCTGTCAACTCATCCACCAAGTCATCGGGATCGTGGTTTCGGCGGTTCAACCTACCCATAGTATTATCCCCAGAATACATCCCAAAAACTATTGCGACGTCTAGACAGCATCTTTCGATCAGTGAGTTAGCCTCGGCCAGAACGCTTCGATAATCTCAATTTGAAGTTGTATTGTCAGTCGATGAATCAGAGGTCTCTAAAGAGTCACGGATGGGTATTTTCGTGCGTATCCTACAGAACTGTGCGGAAGCGGAGCGGTTAGTTTGTGACCCTAGCCTTAGCCACATCTCTGCCTTATCCCGCTCACTCATTCCGACACCTACTTTTTCCAACCACACCCAAGATGCCTCGAGGGGGCTCACTCAAACAGATTCTCCGGACTCTCACGGTCGCCGAACTCCGCTCTCTGCGGCGTACCCACTGCCCACTGTTCCGAGGAATGTCCGAGTCCCGTCGGATAATACGAGTTCGACGCCGCGGTTGCCACGGAGCCGATACACCGTATCGCCACTGGAAGACCGGCGCAGCCCCCAGTGCCATCCATCGTAGGTCGAGGCTGAGTAGGTCGTCACCCGGATGTCATCGATCTCACGGAACGAAATCTGGCGGAATGACCGTTGAAGCGGGCCAAGCCGCACAGCAACACCATCCTGGTATACTTCGATTACGAGCCGAAACACCCAGAACCGATTGATTGTCTCCCGATAGATGGGTGCCTGCTTCCGCTCTGTCCCAGTATCCCTCACCATGCGTCCAATGACGACACGCTCACAGTAAAAGATGGTCTGGGCAATACCACTACTGCACCACTATACCGCAGAGTTCGACGAAACCTCGGACGCTACCGGGACGTGTGAGTATCGAGACCAGCTGTCAACTGCTGTTGCGTCTGAATCCCTGTGTGGAATCGCTGAACGATCTTTGACTGATGCTCTGGACACGCCATCGGGATGAGAGCTCCATCTTGGACTTGGATCATGGGATGCGACGAATTGTACGGCGCGAGACGGCAACCGGGACACGATACTCCACCGGCTGGTCGATGATGCAGGAGATCAGCTGTGTCCTCAGTCGTTAATCCACAGATTGACGAGAACTGCTCGAGGTGTTCGTCACAACTGAGGAGTGGGATTGTCAACTGATCCAAGAGGAGAAATGCTACGTCTTGCTGCCCGTCAGACTGGACGACAGACTGGCACGCATCACATCCAATCGTCGACAGCGGCTGCTCGACATCTGGTGCTGCCATTGTGTATCCGCATGCCGCCACACAGGTAAGTCATGGGTGCTACATCTCTCCGAAACCGCTGGTGGAGATAGTTTCCTCGAATCCAGAAGAGTACTCGGACAGTTGACCAGACGCTTGTGCGACGATCGGCCTGCCCCTTCTCGACGAGATCCTTGTCGACCAGTGTGACGAGATCCAGGCAGGCCGTAGTGACTCTCCGTCTTGTAGTAGTCTTCGAGCGATCGTTCAGTGGACGATTCAAGGATCCTCGATGAGTCGGTTCTGGTTGCTCGTTTTCTTCCCTAGCACTCATCCTCAGTCACGACGGAAACGTAGCGTGGAGTGTCTTCTCAGTCGAACTCATTCGTCTGGGTTGACTGGGCCCTTGTACTTCGAGGTCACCTTGTCCTCTTCTCTCCACTGCCAGTAGTAGTAGCGATTATCGTTGATCCCTTTGATCGTGACCTTTGTCAGGACGTCGTCCGAACGGTCATTGGGTCGCTCCTCGACGTCGGCGTTGTCGAGACTGACCAGCCGCCAGATTCTTGCCTTCTAACTCCCACCCATTAATTGACTACAACCAATTTTGTGTAACAGCATAGGGTACCGACGTACCGCCATTACCATGCCTGACACGGCCGAAGATGCATCGTACAACTAGCTACGCGAAGACATAGGGTTGGCCACGAATTGTGAAAAATGTACCCCCGTGATTTATTACTGCAGGAGCGATTATGTCCTACTATGAGCGCAAAGGGCCAGCTCCGTCGGTTCGAAAACAGGGCACAGTTGCTGCGCCATATCTCTGAGGAGACCGGCACGGACATCGACACGCTTTGGGACGAGTACGAAGCCCAGGTCGAATAGAGCCCTTTGCAGTTTTTGACGCGTGGACGACGATACTGATCTCGACTTAACGTTCGCGATAGACTCAGAGACAGTCTCTCTGAGCCCTATCGGAGAATACCAGGTTCTCGATTTGGAAGGTCCGGTAGTTATCGTTGGAGATGCGTCTTACCGCGTTGTTCCGGTCGATGAAAAATCAGACCTGTCAGAAGATGTCCGGGAACTTAGCGTCGACGAGATACGTGCTGCACTCAACGAACTCTCTGACAACGACGACTTTCAATCAATCGTAGACAATTGCCCGACGAATACACCGCTTGTCTATGACGACATTGATTATTTAACACGCCATCTTCCCACAAATACGCTCCAGAAGTGCCAGGAGCTGAGTGAAAGCTCCCCTTTCGATAAGGAATTACTGCTCCAAGTTGCATACGTAGAACGCCAAAACTCTCTAGTCGGGCACGCAGACAACGTCCTCGAGTATTATCTCGAACAGCGTGCTGAAATTGCTGAAAAACTCCGTTCCGCCAACGAGATCGGCAGCGAAGTTGAACGGTCATTCTTTTCGTATTTACTCCTTGCCTCGGCACTCATCGAAGAGTTGACGACGGAAACTGTCCTCAACGAACTCTTTCGCGAGGAAGCTCGTCTCGACAGCATCACAGAGCACGTTCGGAGTATGGGGCACGCTAAGCGATTAGAGAAACTCTGTGATATCCAAATACTGACCGGGGGTGACCACGGATCGCTTGTCGAGGTCAAAGAACGCAGAAACAACCTCGTCCACGATGCGCAGAAACGTGCAGGCCTTGACGAACTCGAATCGCGTCGTGAAGTCGCACAGATCCTCGAGAAGACTGATCAATGTGCGTCCGTGCTACTGACGATCTCGGGAAAGAAAATCGAGTCAGTCATCGCTAAGCGAGGGTGTGATCCCTATATCGAACACGCTCAGTCTGAGGCTGTGGCCGACACAATTACGACCTGGGAACAGGAGTATCCAGAGCGCCTGTCGAGACTTCACGACTGTGAAAGAGCGACCCTCGAAGAGATTCGCTGGGATACCGAAGAGAGTGACCCCGGGAACAACATCACGGAGGGATTCACGTTTGCTGGATTTGATGACGAGGATCTGTATGAGCTACTGATGGAGTTCGTCGGTGATGCCTCAAAGGCGTTCCTCGACCGTATTGATGCCGATGCAAACGAGAGCAATCTCGATCGTTTCGATTTCGCAGTGATGGTGCTGCTCTGTGCTGGTCACAGTTACGAGGATATTGCCCGCTGGCTGGATACCGACGAAAAGTACGTCCAGCGGAAGGAGAACGTGATAGCCTGGAGAGCTTCGAAGTTCGAGAAGGGTTTGGTAGAGGAGATACCTCACCCAGAGGGCCCAACATGGCCATCTGAAACGGGATCAGATGATCAGGATGGTTGCTAGCCTGATAACAGACGGGTCATCGTCGCATAGTAATTGACCTCCTCCCACCCCTTCAGGGGTGGGATTCCCCGATGGGGAGTTTAAGGTTGCGCGTTTCCTCGGCCTTCAAGTACGCTTTCGCGTGGGGCGTTCAGCGGTCGCCGCCCAATTATTACCGAGGGCGTGCTTTCCAGCGCGTACAGCCCGGTCAAACAGGCCTTCCCACCCGGACGCGCCGGGCGCTTCACCGGGACAGAATACTGTCCGCCCCTCCACGGTCGGGTATTCAGTCGACTGGGTACCACCATTCGCGTCCGACCAGTTGGTCGGGACGTGGTGGACTGGTTCTCCGGCTTTCTTCCCCGGCGGGCTGTGGACGCGAAGCGCCCCGTAGGGGTCGAAGACCCCGTGCCACAACCGGGGAACGCCGTCACAACACAATACGGGAGGGTCGGAGTTAATAATTTGGAACACAACTCCCGCCCGGCCACCCAATAGTGGTCTATCTCCCATCGTGTCGGCTTCATCCCACGGCTAAAGCCGTGGGCTTTCGCCTCGAAACTCTGTAATTCTCTCTCAGCGGAAGGCACAATTGGACAAGACCAAGCGTGAGAATCTCGAAGACCTCCTCAAGGCAGAAGGGACCACCCAGGATCGAGAGTACTCTCTCGTCGATTCGGCAGCTGCGTCGCCGATGCAGTGACCACCGTCACCTATTATGAACTGAACTCGCCAAGGCCCGATTGCTCGTGGTCCCGCGGCTCGATGACCTGGGATCGTCTTGCCGGAGTCGTCCTCTCTATAATTTCCACTCGTGAACTGCCTCGGGTGCGAGCCCTGAGGCTTTCCGTGGATTAGTCAGACACTCCTACGACACCATCGGTCTGATATCCTCGAACAGTGTCGTAGGTCACGGCCGGGGCGTCGACGGCCCCCGATGCCTGCCGTCGCACCTTCCGTACCTGCTGAAGGCTGTTGAGAGCAGCACATTCCAGCCTTGATACTTCTTGATACCCTTCACGGCGATGTTGACGCTTGCACCACGATCCGCATGGTTTGATGAGAACACGATCGGCACTTGAACCGCTTCTTGTTGCGGTTCGCTCGCTTGGCGTGCCCACACATCGGGCATCGCTGGCTCGTCTTGTACGGGTCAATCCATCCGACTGGATGGCGTTCGTGCCGCAACGAGAGAGAGTGACGCCGGCGCGCTGACGAAGTATTTTGGGAAGGTCGCCGGCGAAGACGAATTCAAGATCAGAGACGTCAAAGCCCGGCAGCGCTCGACCCCGCCGTTCATCGAGGATATCCAACGAGACTATCTCGAGCGTCTTGATGCAACGCAGTCTCCAGAAGCGGTGTTCGGTCACCTCGAGAGAGCGATCGAAGCGCTCCATGCTGGTGACGTTGCTGTGGAGCGGCTTGTCGAGCAGAATCGTGTCTCAAGCTACTCAATGGGATTGGGTTGGGATCGGAACCTCATTCGACGCAAACTTGATGATACACGTGTGGTCGTTATAACAGACTAGTTCTGGCGAACCCCCTCCCCCCTTTTTCGAGTTGTAAACTCGTGACGAAGGGGTGGGGTGAGAAGTAAAAGGGACAGTAAAACAGTCGATTATAGCGAATACACGCAATAGGAAGCTTGAAAAGGTGATTCTACAGATTGCAACTAGAGATGCGAAAGTTTATCCCATAATCTTGTTAACCATAACCGCACTAGAGGACGAGAGAACAAATTATCTAGCTTAGCTAGATGATTAGAATTTCAAAGAGCGCACGATCTTTTCCGTAAATAATGGCATTTCAGGACCTCTCTATCCACTCTAATAACCTAACCTCTCCCGACTCGGCGTTTTGAGTGATCTGTACTCAACGACTTACAACTCGAAAAAGGGGGGAGGGGGTAGTGTGTTCAAGATTCCCAAATCGGATCCAGTAGTCCTGGTATATGGAGGCTGATATTATTGGCATTCGTGAACTGAACCTGCAAGCGTCGTCCTTTTGCGACGATTCTGGCACTTACTACTCGAAAACGGGGTGTGTGGAACGGGCCGTCTCACATAGGACCTCATTCACAAAATCCAATAGTTTGGATTTTACTTCTGTGCTCAATTCGACTCACTTGTACTTACAACTCGAAAATGGGGTGGTGGGGGAACCGTGACAGATATGCCACCCCCAACCTCTTACAACTCGAAAACGGGGGGGTCTGGGTCACGCAAGGATTTCGATGATGAAGATCCTCGAGGATGCGTTACAACTCGATAATGGTGGGTGATAGATTCCGAAAACGGTATCAGCCTCATTCCGAGAATGGACAGATCTAGTTGTTAAATAGCCTGTTTTCGTCCGGTTACAACTCCACAAGGGTCCATATTTTTATACCCAGAGTTCGAGGAGGTTCATAATGGGACGAGAGGGACGTAGAACAGGATCGGATCATCCAGCAGGTGAAGAGGAACATGAGTCCTCCTCTGCTGATCCTGAAAATCCCGAGTCGATGGATGTAGAGTCTCCCGATACGTCACAAACGACGTTCGAGAATGAATCGGATTCTACTGATTCATCTCAAGAGGCAACAAACAACGACGGTGGTGGCATCTCAATCCGCGATCGGCTACAAACTGAGTCGTCCGGCGGAGTCTTCGCGAGCAAAGATCTCGTTCGATCAGATACTATCATTGACGAGGATCGTATTGTCGGTCGTGATGACCAACTGGGTCGTGTCGTCGATAATCTCAAACCGGTGCTCCAGAATCAAGGTATCCCTGATATGCTCTTGAGTGGGCCCTCTGGAACTGGGAAGTCGCTCATCATTCATGCAGTCTGTAAACAGATCGTCGAACTGTGTGAGTCACAAGGTAAGACCTTCGGAGTCCTCTCTATCAACTGCGAGGGGCCGAAGACAGCAGACCGTGCTGTCTATCGGTTAGTTAAAGCTGCTGCCGACGACCTCGGTGTTGATCCTGGTGTTCCCCAAACCGGTGTCTCAACGGATCAAAAGCTCGAGCGACTGTACGAACTAATGCGCGAGCATTACGACGGTGTCATCTTCATCCTCGATGAGATCGATACGCTCGAGGGACCGTACCAGGAGGCAGAATACAATTCTCTCATCTACCAGCTTTCTCGGGCTCGAAAACTCGCTGACTTTGATGGTCCGATTTCACTTACGACTATCACGAACTATGCCGATTTCATGAAGGATCTCAACAGCCGCGCACAGAGTTCCTACAATCCTGACGATATCTTCTTCGACGATTACGACGCGACGCAACTCCGTAGTATTCTCAAAAACCGGCGGGACGCTTTCAAACCGGAATCACTTGCGGATGATGTCATTCCGCTTGTTGCTGCGTTCGGGTCCCAAACGCACGGGGACGCGCGGAAAGCGATTGATCTCCTCAGGTGGGCTGGCGAATTAGCGGAACGGCGTGGTGCTGACACGGTCACCGAGACTGATGTCCGTGAGGCTCAGGAGAAATATACTGAAAATCGCAAACTCCGCCATATCAGCGGAATCTCGACTCAAAAGAAACTCTCGATCTACGCTGTGTCGGCCACTGCCCATTATGCAAGAGAATATCCTGAGTGGATACCAGCTGGACCTGCGTTCAAGACGTACCAATTCATTGCTGATACGATGGATACGGATCAGTACAGTCGCGAGACTTTCGTAAACCACGTCACTGAGCAGAGCACGTACGGAGTGTTAGACTTCGAGCGCCGAGGCAAGGGTCGAGGTAGAGGAGTGCATATGTATTTCTCCCTCTCTGAGGATCCGGAAACGATCATGGAGACGATTCGTGAGGATTCACGGTTCGGAGACCTAGCTCATGAAGATGCGACTATCAGCGCGGTTGTACGCGAACGACTGAAGCAGTTCCGAAACAAGGACTAGTCTCAGCTCCGTATACTTACTACTCGAAAACGGGGGGTGTTTGGGCTATAGGAGATGTGTTACAACTCGAAAATGGGGGGTATCATTCGTCGGAGTTTCTCGTTACTACTCGAAAACGGGGAGTGGGAGCTAAGAAATTCGACGTGTTATTGGATGTGATGTGCTTTCTTTTCGCCCTTTCCCATTTACAGCTCGAAAACGGGGGGTATGTCCTACGATTTTATCGTTGTTAGTGCCATCAATGATGGGATGTTGTAGTGAAATGACAGAAACACGGGAGGTGTGGTCTCCGTAATCTCAGTATCACCCCACCAACCAATTACAACGGAAACGTGGGGTGGGTGTCGTCTCTCCCCGAGTTCTATTCGTCCGAATTGACCGGGCCTTTGTACTGGGAGCGGACTTTGTCCCCGTCCCGCCACTGCCAGTAGTAGTAGCGATTGTTGTTGATTTCCTTGATCGTGATAGTCGCTTTTGAGGGAACATTGTCCGGGAGATCGTTTGGTCGCTCTTTGCCCTCTTCTTGATCTGCCGACTCCTCGAGACGGGCCTCACGTTCCTTGTGCTCGGCTAGCGCTTCGGCGTACGTAGCAACGTCTCGGAGCCGTTCCGGGTCCGACTCGTTAAGCGTGTTAACGATCTCCGTCGGGAGGTTCACCGGTGGGGTCGGGGGTTCGTAGGACATCGGCTACTCTCGTGTTAACCAACACAACCCGCTAATCCATAGTTTTGTTGGTTAAGACGACTTGAGCGGTTCTTGTGTCTGCTGACTATAACACTACTCGAAACTTCACTATAAACCAGTTTCCCGCTATGTTACACTGTGCTCCAGCGCATCGAACTCGAGGTCCTCGCCACGGTCAACCGCGGCGACACGATTTCCGAGCTGGCGACAAAGCTTGACCACAGCGAGAGCTACCTCTCCCGTGCCGTCGCCGACCTCGTTGAGAAAGGCCTCGTCTACGCGGAACGCGACGGCCGCCGAAAACGAGTCGTCCCCTCGGATGCTCGCGCCG
Source organism: Natrinema versiforme (assembly GCF_005576615.1). NCBI lineage: Archaea > Methanobacteriati > Methanobacteriota > Halobacteria > Halobacteriales > Natrialbaceae > Natrinema > Natrinema versiforme. The sequence continues at coordinate 5,100 of NZ_CP040331.1, read as the reverse complement.
TCGAACTCTACCAAGATCTCGTCCGCCAGCACTCCCACATCGACTTCTCCGAGCTGCTGACCGGGAAGGCACTCGAGGTGCTGTACTACCTCGATCAGCCGCGAACCGTCTCCGAGATCGCCGACCGGAGCGACAACTACCGCAACACGGTCAACCGAGTCCTCAAGCGGTTTTGCGACCGTGGTCTTGTCGGGACGGACGACGGCCACTACGAGTTCAACGCCGACTTCGACCGCCTCCACGAGTTCGCACGTGAACTCGCACACCATCTGCATCGCCAACGCCTCGAAGCCGTCGCCCCGAAGGGCACGATTCTCTGGGAGGACTACGACGAATTCCTTGCCCAGGCCGAGGCGGAGATCAACGCGGGGGAATTCCACGAAACCGGCCTCGCTCGGTTCGCGGCCTTCAACCTCCAGTTCCTGCTCACCGGCCACCGATACTACTTCTACTCCGAGGAACTCGACGCAGTCTCGCCGGCGGAGCTCTGCTGTCACACCCTCTTGATCGACGACGGAAGCCGCCATCGCTCGTACTGTCTCCTCCTGCTCAGCCACGTCGACATCGACGAGGAGGATCTCCGAGAGCAGGCGGTGAAGTATATGACCTTGAAGACGAAATCGACGCCTTGCTCCGCTACCTCGAGACGCACGGCGAGGTCGACGATGACCGGCTCCCGGAGTGGGACGAGTTCCAGGAGCTGGCGGCTGACTACGAGGTGCCACTACCACAATGAGACCAACATTCGGACGTGAGTACATCGAGAACGAATTCCAGCGAATCGCGGATGGCCTCTCAGCCCCGCTCACGGTATACCTGATCGGTGGTGGTGCGATGTCGCTGCGCGACCTCAAGGGGGCGACGAAAGACATTGACCTGGTCGTCCCGGATGGCGACGCGTACGGTCAGCGGTGGGCCGTCCTGATGGACCTCGGATATACGGAAGTACAATCACTGGATCCAGATTACCGGGCGCTGGGGGCGACGAGCTGCGTCGAGAACGAGGATGGATGTCGCCTCGACATCTTCAACCAGCAGGTCGCGAACAAGCTCGTGCTCACCGACGGCATGCAAGAGCGCAGCGATCCCTTCCTCGACACGGATCGACTGACGGTCCGGCTGGTCAGCAACGAGGATATCTTCCTGTTCAAACTGATCGCAGGCCGCGACGACGACATCGAGGACATGAATATGCTCGTGCAGGCCGGCCTCGATTACGACGTCGTCCGAGATGAACTCGAAGCCCAGATCGATCGGCTCGGCGACGACCAGTTCGTAACCTTCGCGAACGAGGCTCTGGTCGAACTCGAGGAGCGGTACGGGTGACAACACCGATTGAGGCCCACGTCCAGGAGCTCACGAATAGGTATTACCGGGGGCTCGAAGTCCTCCAGGCACTCGGCGATCCGATGACCGTCGACGAACTGGCCGCGAAACTGGAGCTGGATGTCGAGGAGGTTCGGGACCGGCTCGCGTATCTCTCAACGTTCGACCGGGTCCGTCGAGATGACGACACAGTCCGTCCAGTGGAGTAGCTCAATCGCTGCCCTACGGAAGGAAGGCGGCCGTCTGGATGGGAACGCGACCCCGATTGATCCCCGGATTGTGATGGGGTACTTCTTTATGCATCTCTATTAGTTGTGGGATAAGGAGCTGGAACGACGTGAACCAAGAGCTGACACCAGCAGACATTCGAACATGGGACTCAGTTTCGGCGGTCCGTCAAACATTTAATGAGCTTGGGTTCAACCCAAACCGTATCGATTGGTTTGGAGTTTTGAGTACTACTACAGACGATGTTTCCGAGATCAGTTTTGAATTTGAACAGGATCTATCCTGTGCGATAATCCTACAAGAAGATCTTGAAGACGCGTGGTTGGTTGGACACATTCCGAAACCAATTGGCACACCGTCAATCAGGTATCATCAGTTCGAACCAAGAGTAGATTCAAATAACCGGGCGGAACTTCGAGAGACGCTTGATAGGCTCAACGCCCTGAATCCAGAATCACCGCGCTCAAGATTTGACGCGCTCGCAAAATCTGAATTGAACAGCCGGTTTTCGAACTTGTTCTCAAACCTCATCAAGGACGTTGAGAAAAAAGTAGATCATGAAATTCCTGATTCAGCAGGACATTCTAAATCTGTTGCACGATGGCTGGTTCTTTCTGCGCTGCGAGCGAAGGTAATTTCAGAAAAATCTAGTAACTCTAGTGTCAGTTTTGTCGAACATTTTCAAAACACCGCGTTTCCCAGCCCCACCTCGGTTCCGGAGACGATCAGACCATTGCGGCAGTCCTTAACCAATCAAGAAAATGGTTTGTCATTTGTGACCGATGAGACGGTTCAGTTGCTCTGTGATCAATTCGAAAGTGAGTTTAATAGATTTGATTGGTTATTGACAGACAGCGGATGGGGTAGTTTGGATGAAGTTACCCACAGACCATCGGCGTGGCGCTTGAGCGCCACTTGACAAACAAGCAGGGAGGAACCTATCAAACGCCTACGGAACTCACGACGAGTATCACAGATGAAGCGGTTGAATCCGCCGTACTGGAACGAATAAACACTACTGTCTCCGGGACCTATACAGATTTCTCCGAAGTCATTGGCACTGACCTCACGTCTGAAGCTGAACCTGCTGATACAGATCGGAGCGAATTGAACCGAGAGCTCCTCAGCGTAGTTGCTACAGATATTATTCCAGATCTACACATTGTTGATCTAGCCATGGGTAGTGGGGTATTCCTTCATTCTGCATTAGATTCACTCGTTCGGTTGCGGAGTTACATTGCCTCTGTTGAAGATGTCCCGGCTCCTACCGATTCATACTCGTACCCTTCGGATATAGATAGTCATGGGGAGAATTCTCGCCGTGTATGGACCACTATCACGCAGAACTTATTCGGCGTCGATATCGATCCCGAAGCCGTCTCGCTGACTCGTTTCCGCTTGGAGTTAGCGTATCTCTGCACCCTAAATTCGGGTGAGGATCCGATTCCGCCTCGGAGCGAACATAACTTCAAGCAAGGGAACAGTATCGTCGGCAAGCCATTTAGTTCGAATCCACCACATTGGTCCAACCAGTTGCCTCTCTCCGCATTCTTCCAAAATGACGATCTGACATCTGAACATCCACATGGAACGGCGTCGGCACAATCGACCGCCAATGAGGTTCGTACGCATCTCGAAGAGTACCGAAGTAGTATTCAGTCTGATTCGGATCCGCAAATCACGATAAGAGAACAAATACGTGAAAGGGCGGAGGCTATTGACCAACAGCTTGGGTATAAACTATCCGACAATAGTAATCAAGAAGGTGTCGGAGATGTAGATTCCTTCCATTGGCCACTTGAATTTCCTCTTGTCATGGAAGGTGGGGGTTTCGACGTTGTCTTGTTCCATGGACCATGGTCTGAGTCTGGGCTACGCAATGCGGTCAACTCATCGACATTGGAGTTTTTACAATCTGGGTGGCAGTATTATCTTCCCAACTCCGGTAGCTGGCGACGTACAAACGATGTGCTAGATTCGTTCTTCCTCCATCGTGCCCATGACGTCGTACGTCAAGGCGGGGTTGTCGCTTCGTTAGTTGATGCATCAGTGCTGACTGCTCCCGGCTCAAGCCATATACGTCGTAGATACCTAGAAACGACAGATATCGAACGAGTAGCTACTTTTAGAAATCAGAATACCTTTGACCAGATTGATCGGAGGTTCCGTTATGCGGTTGTAATTGCTCAAACAACGGAACAGTCGAGTACTTTCAAATTGGGATCCGGTTTCGTGAGTCCAGAGGATTTGACGGATGAGGGAAATTATTTTGAGTTGGAACCTGATTTCGTATATCGGTTCTCCCCAAACACACAAGCATTTCCCCTTTTGGAGAACGATGTTCAATTTAGGGCCTTACAGCAGTTGCTTGAGGCACCAGTCCTCCAAGATCATGAGAACGCTGAAGGTTGGTCTATACGACCATCCGGTGAATTCAATCAAACAGCAGATAGTGAGTACATCTCAGAAGCCCCGTACGAAGGAAGTGATCCGATTTATCGGGGTAAGAATATATATATATCAATATGCTTATAAGAATGTGCCTGAGGCGGAAGTTAACGAGCCTGACCTCTGGACGATCCCCCAATCAACCGATCTGGGACTGTCAACTAGAGAATATTTACGGGAGCAAAAGCGAACAGGGAATTCTGGGAAGTTGAAAGCAGAGTCGCCACGAATTGTCTACCGACGAATCACCAGGAACACTAACGAGCGGAGTATGATCGCTTGTTTACTCCCGTCAGACTATTTTCATGTGAACTCGCTCCGTGGTCTCGATCCATACTTTGGCGACCAGGGGGACTTAGGACGTCGATTAGTCCTCCTAGGTTTGTTGAATAGTATCCCATACGATTATTTGTTACGCCAAAAGATATCCACATCTGTCCCGAATTATATTCTATTTGAAACTCGTGTCCCGTTTGTCTCGGAGGACCACGACCTGTTTGACCCTATCAAACGACGAGTAGGGAAATTGAATCTGGTAGGAGGGCAATTTGAAAAAGAAAGGCGGAGGTTAGATATACAGGGACTAGAGTCAGAAGTACTAAGGAGAGAAGTTCGCGCAGAAGTTGACGCAGCTGCTTTCGATCTTTATGGGTTCAAGGATCCCGAAATCGTAGATCACGTTTTGAACGATTTCGGATTTGTTCGTAATCCACGAGTGATGGATTCAGAGTACTTCGAGCTCGTTCAATCCGCCTTCAAGAATGGTGATTATCTCGATGAGTCGTGAAGACTACATTGCTGAGGCCTTTGAAGAATTAAAGGAACTCATTAAGAGCCAAGAGGATGGTACTGTCGAAATCACTCCAGGTGAAGACCGGTTAAGTGAGATTCTAGTCACTGGCACAGAAAAATATCCAGTACTAGTAGGCGCGATTGCCGAGAATTATATTGATACCGGCGATCAGCCAGAACATCTTAATCTTGCTGCGACGATGGAGGGTTACTCTGCAGATCGCTGGGAACGTCTAGTCCATCGGGCACTAATGGATGTCGTACAGAGATATCAACGCCAACGGCCGCAAGAGGGGGGGCAGGAAA